>CALRZR010000072.1:0-28495 GCA_943372705.1 Opitutus sp. GAS368
CGATACGGCGTATTTGGTGAGCATTGCGCTGCTGGCTTCGGCGTTTGGCACGTGGCTCCAGTGCCGCCAACGCGGTCCCGTGGGCTCGGGCTTGTTGAGCGTGACGGGCACGAGTTTCGCATTTCTCCAGCCGCTGACGGTGGCGGGACAGGCGGGCGGACTTGCCTTGATGCTGGGGATGTCGCTCGTCACGGCCCCGCTGCTGGTGCTGTTTTCGCCGTTCCTTTCGCGGATGCGGGCGGTGTTCACGCCGCTGGTGTCGGGCGTGGTGGTGCTGCTCATTGGGACCTCGCTGATACCGACGGCATTTTACGGATTGTCGGCGAGCGTGCGTCCAGGGGCGCCTCCATGGCTCGGGCTGGTCGTGGGTATGATTGTGATCGCGGTGATCGTCGCGGCGCAGGCGAGCGGGCGGGCGTGGGCGCGCATAGCCGGGGCGGCGTGCGGTGTGGTGGCGGGCTGCATCGTCTGCGGAGTTTTCGGCGGCCTGCACGCGCCGGAAGCTGGAACCGGTTTTTGGATTACACAGCCGCAACTTTTTCCCCATGGCTTCGCGTTCGATTGGAAGTTCGTGCCGCCGTTCGCGTTCATTTATCTCGTTTCGATGTTGGAAGCGCTCGGGGATATCACGGCGACGTCCCAACTCTCGGGTTTGCCGACGCACGGGCCGGGGCATTGGCGGCGATTGTCGGGCGGCGTGATGGCCGACGGCATCGTGAGCACGGTGGCCGCGGTGTTCGGAGGTTTTCCGAGTGCGACGTATGCGCAGAACAACGGCGTAATTCAGATCACGGGAGTGGCGAGCCGTCGGGTGGGCTACGCGATGGTCGTGATTCTGGCATTGTTGGGGATTTTTCCGGCTGTGGGGCGGTGGGTGACGGTGATGCCGCCGCCGGTGTTGGGAGGGTTGGCGCTGTTGATGTTTGGGCTCGTCGCGGTGGCGGGGGTGCGCCTGCTGATCAGCGCCGGACTCGGCCAACGGGAAGGCGTGATCGTGGCGCTCTCGCTTGGCGTGGGACTCGGTTTGCCGACGCAGCCGAAGCTGCTCGAAAGCCTGCCGGGAGTATTGCACTCGCTGCTGGAGTCAGGGATTTCGGCGGGCGGGCTGACCGCGCTGGTGTTGAATTTCGTGTGGCGGGTGAAACGAAGTGACACGCCGGAATTGGCCGATTAGGTCCGGCCCATGAGCACGCTGCTGGTCAAAAATATTCATACCCTCGTCACGATGAACGCGGCGCGGGAGGAGATCCGCGATGCGGCGATATTGGTGCGCAACAATGTGATCGAGCAGGTGGGGGCAACCGCGACTCTACCGGCAACAGCCGATGAAGTGCTCGATTTACGGGGCCGGCACGTCGTGCTCCCGGGAATGGTGAATACGCACCACCATTTTTATCAAACGCTCACGCGCGCGATTCCGGCGGCACAGAATTGCGATCTGTTTCAGTGGTTGCAGACGCTTTACCCGATCTGGTCGAAGCTCACGGCGGAAGGCGTCTACGTGAGTGCACAGATGGCAGCAGCTGAACTCATGCTCTCGGGCTGCACGACCTCCAGCGACCATCTCTACCTCTTTCCGAACGACTGCACACTCGACGACGAGATCCGCGCGCTCGGCGATATCGGCATGCGCTTCCACGCCTGCCGCGGCAGCATGAGCGTGGGCGAGAGTCAGGGCGGTCTGCCACCCGATGCTTTGGTTGAAAAAGAGGCCGACATCCTGCGCGATAGCCAGCGGCTGATCGGGCAATACCACGACAACGCGCGGCACTCGATGCTGCGGGTGGCGTTGGCGCCGTGTTCGCCGTTTTCGGTGTCGCGCGATTTGATGCGGGAATCGGCGGTGCTGGCGCGCACGCAGCGCGGTGTGCGGCTCCATACGCACTTGGCCGAGAATCGCTCGGACGTGACCTACAGTTTGGAGAAGTTTGGGATGATCCCGGGTGACTATGCCGAGTCCGTCGGTTGGGTGGGTGAGGATGTGTGGCACGCGCACTGTGTGCAATTGAGCGACGACTCGATCGCGAAGTTCGGCCGCACCGGCACGGGCGTAGCGCATTGCCCGTGCAGCAACATGCGCCTCGCGAGTGGCATCGCGCCGGTGAAGAAGATGCTTTGCGCACGTGTGCCGGTGGGGCTCGGCGTTGACGGCGCGGCGTCGAACGATGCCACGAACCTCTTTCACGAGGCTCGCGAGGCGTGTCTGCTCGCGCGAGTTTCGGCGCAAGATGCGTCGGCGATGACGGCACGCGAGGCCTTGGAACTGGCTACGCTGGGCGGCGCGCGGGTGCTGGGGCGCGACGATATCGGCGCGATCGCACCGGGCATGTCGGCGGACTTTATCGCCGTAAATTTGGATCGTCCGACGTTGGCGGGGGCGCAGCACGACGTCGTGGCGGCACTCGTGCTGTGTCAGGTTGATACGGTCGACTATAGCTTCATCAACGGCCGGCGAGTCGTGGATCAAGGCCGGCTCACGACGGTTGAACTACCGACCCTCGTCGAGCGGACGAATCGTCTGGCAGCGCAGTTGGTAAGTTAAGAGGCGGACGTTCCGCCTTCGTTGCGGATCAGAGGAACAGTCCGTGGAAAATGTGGAAGAAAAAGAGTGCCGCGAGGACGTAGGTGAAGGTGGGGATGCTCTTCGCTTTGCCGGTGCAGAGAGCGAGGAAGGTGAGCGCGATCACGCCGAGGCCGAGTCCTTCGGCGATGCTGAAGGTGAGCGGAATGCAGAGGAGCGTGACGACGGCGGGCATGGTTTCGGCGAAGTCGCCGAGTTTAATTTCTGCCACGGTCTGAAACATGAACACGCCGACGATCACGAGGGCGGGCGCGGTGGCGGCGGCGGGGATGATCAAAATCAGCGGAGTCAGGAAGAGCGCGAGGAGGAAGCAGACGGCGGTGCTGACGGCGGTGAGTCCGGTGCGCCCACCAGCTTCGACGCCCGAAGCGGATTCGATGTAGCTCACAACGGTGGAAGTGCCGAACAGCGAGCTCAGGATCGCGGCAAATGAATCGGCGACCAGCGCGCGGCCGGCTTTGGGCAGCGAACCGTCGGGACGGAGCAGGCCGGCGCGTTTGGTGACGCCGATGAGCGTGCCGATATTGTCGAACATATCGACAATCAGGAGCGTGAGCATGATCGGCAGGGCTTTAGCAAAATTCTCGAGGATGAATTTGAAATCGAGTTTCAGCATCACAGGCTCGGGCGAGCTGGGCAGGGAGAATAGGGCGGACGGCATCGAGGTGACGTGGCCGCCTTTGCCATCGGGCACGAAGAGGCCGGCGAGGGTGACGGCGGCGATTGAGAGCACGATCGCACCGGGCACGCGACGGGCGACGAGCACGGCGGTCAGGATAATGCCGAAGAACGCGAGCGCGACGGCCGGTGAGCCAAAATCACCTTGGGTGACAAAGGTCGCTTTGCTGGCAACGACGATGCCGGCGTTTTTGAGACCGATGAAGGCGATGAAGAGGCCGACGCCGCAAGTGATGGCGATCTTGAGCGAGTAGGGGATCGAGTTGACGATTTTCTCGCGGACACCGGTGAGCGAGAGAATGAGGAACATCACGCCGTTGGCGAAGACGAGGCCGAGGGCGGATTGCCACGGGACGCCGGCACCCAGGCAAACGGTGTAGGTAAAGTAAGCGTTGATTCCCATGCCAGGCGCGAGGGCGAGGGGGAAATTGGTCATGAAGGCCATCAGCAGGGTGCTGATCGCGGCGGTCAGGGCGGTGACCGTGACGAGCGCGGCCTGCGGCATGCCGGCATCTTTCAGAATCAGGGGATTGACGGCCAGAATGTAGGCCATCGCCGTAAAGGTCGTGAGACCGGCCTGGAGTTCGCGGCCGACGGTGGTCTGGTGCTGGTCGAGTTTGAAGAGACGATTGAGCATGAGGTGTGGGGCGGTATGCGCAGAAATGCCGATTGCTTGGACGCCGGCAACGCGCGAGTTTAGCAAATCCTGAGCCATGCAAGTCATCGATAGTCACGTCCACCTGTATCCTCCCGAACTCAACGCGGACCCGGTTGCGTGGGCCGCCGCCCGCGGCGAGAGCCATTGGGCCAAGCTTTGCACGCGCCGGCGAAAGGACGGAGTGCCGGTGCAGGGGTTTCCGAGCGTGGATGAACTGTTGCGGGAGATGGATCGCGCCGGGGTCGAGCGCGCCGTGTTGTTGGGTTGGTATTGGGAGCAGCCGGAAACGTGTGTGTGGCAAAACCGCTTTTATGGGGAATGTGTGCGCGCGCACCCGGATCGCCTGATCGCGTATGCGACCTTGCACCCGGGGGCCGGCCACTGGCCGACTTTGGGCGAAATGCACCGTGCGCGGGATGAAGGGTTGGTCGGCATCGGCGAACTCTCGCCGCATTCGCAGGGTTTCGGAGTCGACGATCCGGTGTTGCGGGAAATTCTGACTCTGGCGGGCGACTGGAAGATGCCGGTGAATTTTCACGTGACCGACCCGGGCTCGCCGAGTTACCCGGGGCGGGTGGAGACGCCGCTGGCGGATTTTGTGCGCCTCGCGCGGGAGTTTCCGGCGACGCACTTTACGCTCGCGCACTGGGGTGGGCTGCTGCCGCTGCACGATCGCGAAGCGCGCGAGTTGGAAAACATTTACTACGATACCGCGGCGTCGCCGCTGCTCTACGAGAGCGACATCTGGGGCCGGTTTGCCGCGGCGCTGCCGCCGGGGCGGGTGCTGTTCGGCTCGGACTATCCGTTGAACGTGTTTCCCAAACTCAGCCCGCAGCCGGAGATGAGCCGAATGATCGCGGAGGCCCTTGCTGCCGGAGCCGGCGAGGCCGTGATGCGCGGGAATGCGCTGCGGTTGCTGACGCGGTAGCCGGAGTGTTGGTCGTGGCGCACTGAATCGGGTGGTAACGGCGTCGGACTCGGCCGGGTTATTTTGCGCTGGCGGCTTTCACGTATCCGCGGATGAGACGCACGGAACCCGGGTCATCAGGGTGCTCGGAATCGACGAGTAATTCATAGCCAAACAGGTCGTGGGGTTCCGAGGACTGCCGTCCGATGCCGCGCACGACGAGGAGCGGTCCGTCGCTCCAGCGGAAGGCTTTTTCAAAACGAGGCGATTCGAGTTGTGCTTCGGAAAAGTAGCGGGAAAGGGAGTCGCGGGTTTCGACGCGCTTGGTTTCTCCAGGTGTGCGAATACGAACGATGAGAACTTCCGCATTGTTCTTCCCGAGAAAGTGAGAAATCGCGAGGCCTCGGCTGTCCTGCGACCAGAGCGTTTCTAGCGAATGCTCGGTGTAGAGAATGTTGCGGGCCTGTTCTTCTCCGCGCC
The DNA here is from genome assembly GCA_943372705.1 of Opitutus sp. GAS368. Lineage (GTDB taxonomy): Bacteria > Verrucomicrobiota > Verrucomicrobiia > Opitutales > Opitutaceae > GAS368. The sequence continues at coordinate 5,305 of CALRZR010000072.1, forward strand.
GATAGAGGCGGAGCCAGTGGCGCAGATGATCGCCAAGTTGTTCGCTACGGCTGCCAACGACCGCATTGCCGTCACGAGCGACGCTTTCGTTGGCGGACGGATACTTGCCTTTGGGGGTGAGATGGAGCGTGGCGGAAATCTTGGCATCTGGCCAAATCACTGTGGCTCCCGGCGGGATGAACTCGTCTCCCTCTAGGCGGCTGAAATCGATGTCGGGCAGGGGAGGAAGGCGGAGTGTGCGCGACGAATCCGTAGGGGCAGGCACTGTCGGCACAGGCATCATTAGTCCGCCCGGTCCGCCAGAGCGCGGAGTCGAGGCGTGTTTGCACGACGCGATCAAGAAACTGAGTAGGCAAAGTGCGATTGAAAGGGGCGATTTCATCGAAAACGGATCGTGGGCGAGGAGGCGCACCCGTTCTGCAGCGACAACGATTGAGCCGAAGAAACCTTAGACGATGGCACCACGAGAATTTGTGGTTCGTGCGCGTCCCAAGTGCGCGATTATGGACCGAACGTTTCCAGTGCCCAATTCACGACCGGACTTTGCGGATGGTTCACGATGATCTGGAGGCCGGTGCTGAGGCCCGAGGGGAGTGCGACCGGGACGGTGAGGACCGGGAGGCCGCCCACGCTGGCAGGGGCCGTGAGGGTGATCACGCGCGTGCGGTTCTCGAGGTTGCATTCGGCCTTCGTGAGCGCGGCGCACGGTGTCGCCGGCAGAACGAGAAAATCGTAAGTGAGGAAAAATTTCGCCCACAGGTGGCGGACGAGGGTGAGCCCCATCTGCGCGGAATCGATTTGCGCCGGGGTGAGCGAGTGCACCCGGTTGAGGCGTTGCCAGACGACCGGGTCGTAGCGTTCGCGGTAGCGTTCGGCCCAGGTTTTGTGCGCGTCCCACGCATCGAGTGCGACGGTGGTGTGATAGGTATCCACGACGGGAACGAAGCCGTGGAGGAGATCGTCGCCGGTCGCGGTGTCGGCGGGCGGAGCGAAACGCTCGGCGGCGGTGCGGCAGGCGAGTTCGATATCGGGATCGACGCCGGGCATCGCGAGGTAGCAGCCGCGCAGCGGGCGGGCGAGGGTGCGCAGGCCGACGAGCGCTCCGATGGACGCGCGCATGTCGGCGGCGTTGGCTGTGAACCAGCCCGCGGTGTCGAAGGTCGGCGAAAGCGGGAACGCGTCGCTGATCCAAGCGTCGTGGGGAACGAGGCGAAAACCGAAAAGGCCGCACCACGCAGCGGGCACGCGCACTGAGCCGCCGGTGTCGCTGCCGAGCGCGAACGGCACGAGGCCGGCGGCGACTGCGGCGGCTGAGCCGCTGCTGGAACCACCGGTGGTGCGTCCGGGAAAATGCGGGTGCTCGCAGTCGCCGTAGTGGGGATTCTCGCCGGTGATGCCGTAGGCGAATTCGTGCAGGTGGGTCTTGCCGGCGAGCACGGCGCCGACGCCGCGAAGTGAACGCACAAAGGCCCCGTCGCGGGAAGGTGTCGGGCGCACCTCCGGCAGAAACGTCGAGCCGGCGAAGGTGGGCAGCCCGGCGGCGTCGAAAAGGTCCTTGGCGAGGTAAGGCACGCCGGCGAGCGGGCTGGAGGGGCCGGGCGCGGCGCGTGCGGCGGCGAATTGTTCGACGAGCGTTTCCTCGGAAAGCAGGAGGGCGAGGGCGGCTCGCTGTTGGGCGGGTGAAAGCAGAGTCGCGGCGCGATGGCGAATTTCGCGTGCGGCCTCCGTGGGTGAGAGTTGCTGCCAATCGGCGAAGTTCACGGCCCCATCGATGGCGGGTTCGGGGCTATGACGCAACCTTGCGCCGATGGGGCTCGCAGCGTTGGGTAGGGGCTTCTCATTTTTTCACCGATGACTTTCGTGCGATGGAGTGGCGTTGTGTTATTGGCCGCGTTTTTCGCGGCGGGCTGTGCGCGCGAAAAGGATACCGTGGCGCCCCGACCGAAGGCTGCGGAACTGCGGAAAGTGGTGTTGCAGAGCGATTGGTTTCCGCAGGCGGAGCACGGCGGCTTTTACCAAGCTCTCGCAAAAGGTTTCTACCGGCAGGCGGGACTCGACGTGGAGATTCGTCCCGGCGGTCCGGGTGTGGGGATCAAAGTGCCGGTGGCAACGGGCGACGTGGACTTCGGGCTGAATCGCAGCGACGACGTGATTATGGTGGCAAGCCAAGGACTGCCGCTGGTGATGGTGGCGGCGGTTTTTCAGCACGATCCGCAGGCCCTGTTGGTGCATGCGGACAGTCCTGTAAAGGGCTTCAAAGATCTGAAGGGCCGGTCGGTGACCGCGTCGGTCGGCATGACGTGGATTCCCTTCGTGCAGAAAAAATACGGCATCAAATTCGATCTGAAACCCAACACCTACAGCATCGCCGGTTTCCTCGCCGAAAAGGACGCGATCCAACAATGCCTCGTGACGAACGAGCCGTTTTTCGCCCAGCAACAGGGCGTGCGGGTGCGCACGCTGTCGCTCGCGGAGGCGGGTTACGATGTCTACCACGCGATCATTTGCCGGCGGGAATTGGTGCGGCTGGCGCCGGATGTCGTGCGCGTGTTTGTGAACGCCTCGATCCGCGGCTGGCGCGACTACCTCGACGCAGATCCGACGCCGGCGCACGAAATGATTTTGAAAAGAAACGCCAACATGACTCGCGAGCAGTTGGAGTTTTCCCGGGCCGAAATCATCATTCGCCAACTCGTGACCGGCGACCGTGATCGTGGCGAAGATATCGGGCAACTTTCGCTGGGACGATTGGCCGATCAACGCGACGTGTTGCTCGATTTGAAGGTGTTGGACGCGTCGTTGCCGATCTCGGGCATCGCCACTCGGGATTTTTTGCCGCCGCCGCCGCAGTAAAAAGTCTTTGCCTCGCGCGGAGGTTGGCGAAGTCTGCGTGCCTCATCGCATCATGAATCCCGAAGCCAAACTCGCCGCCCTCGGTCTCACGCTCCCGAATCCTCCCGCCGCCGCTGGCGCCTATGTGCCGACGGTGCGCACCGGAAATTTGCTCTACTGCGCGGGGACGATCGCGGTGTTTAACGGTCAGCAAACGCACATCGGTCAGGTCGGCAAAGAGCACACCATTGAGTCGGCGAAAAAGGCGGCCGAGGTGTGCGCGCTCAACACGCTCGCCAACATCAAGGCGGCGGTCGGCTCGCTCGATAACGTCACACGCATCGTGATGGTTAACGGCTTCGTGAATGCCGTGGACAATTTCTCGGACAGCCCGGCTGTGATCAACGGCGCGAGCGAGCTGTTTCTCGCGGTGTTTGGCGAGGCCGGCAAACACGCCCGGGCGGCCGTGGCGGTGAACGGCCTGCCCCGCGGCACGACGGTCGAAGTGCAGGTGGTGGCGGAGGTGAAGTGACCGGGCCGCTCAACCGAGCGGTTTGACGAGCACCTTCGCATTGCGGCCGCTCTCCTCGTAAAGTTTGAGGCGGGCATCGGGGAGAACTTCCTTCGTCGCCTCGCCGAAGCCGAGGACGTTGGTGAAGAAGCCGAAGCTCTGCGTAGACAACGCGATGACCGACTTGGCACCGCGCTCTTTCGCCTGGAGGCAGGCATACTCGACCATCTTTTTCCCGATGCCGCGGTTGTGGTAGAACGGCATGACGTAGAGCGAGCCGACCTCGGCGAGCTGGGGTTTGTCGGGATAAAAATAGAGCGTGACGACGGCGATGATGTTTTCGTCGATTTCGAACACGAAGAACTGGTCGATGTTTTTCTCGATCGCCTGCTGCGTGCGATGGATGAGCTCCTCGCGCTTCACGGCGGCGCGCGTGAGGTTGTAGATGAGGCGCACGTCGCCTTTGCGCGCCTGGCGGATTTGCTGGTAGTCGTTGCCGTAGACGAGGGAGCCGACGCCGTCGCTGGAGAAAATTTCGTTGAGCAATCCGTCGAACACGCGGCCGTCGAGGATGTGCACGCGCGGTGTGCCGGTCTCGATCGCCTTCACGGCGTGCTGGGCCTTGCTGAGACTCTCGGGGGCGATGCGGGCGGGCTCGCCCTCCAGTATTTTGCGAAGTGCGTCGATGGAAATGTCGCGGCGAATCGTGTCGTCGATTTCGAGCCCGGCCTGGGGCGTGAGATAAATGATCTTGGTCGCGTGCAGCGCCTCCGCGAGTTCGGCGGCGAGGAGGTCGGAATTGACGCGCAGAGATTTTCCGTCCGGGCCGAAGCCGATCGGGGAAACAACGGGGACGATTTGCCGCTCGATGAGTTCGCCGAGAAAATCGCGGTCGATGCGCTCCACTTTTCCGGTGAGCTGCTGATCGACACCACGAATGATGCCCACGGGGAGAGCGCGCACGGCGTTGGTGGTGGCGCACTTCAAAGTATTTTGCGTGAGCCCTTCGACGAGCGCGTGCGACACGCGCGACGAGGCGCGGATCGCGAGGTCGAGTGTGGCGGGGTCAGTGATGCCGGTGCCGTCGGCATTGGAGATGGCAATTTTTCGCGCGGTCGAGAGTTCGACGATCTGGTGCCCGATGCCGTGCACGAGCACGACCTTGATGCCGAGTGAGCGCAGCACGGCGATGTCGACGAGGAGGTTGCCGAAATTCTCGTCGGCGACGATGGCTCCGTCGATCGCGATGATGAAAATCTGCCCGTGAAAACGGGGGACGTATTGCAGGATGCCGCGGAGGTCCGTCGGCTTGATCGTCGTCGCGTTGGCGGACGAGGCGGAGGTGGTCGTGGTGTTACCGTTGCCGGTGCTCATCAATGTTAGGGGAGCGCTGTTGTCGACGATGCGGTGCGGCGCGTCAATGCACTTGCAGGGACCACGTGCGCGACGAGTGTTCGCCGGCGAGTTTCACGCGATAGGTGCCGGGCTTGAGCACGCCGGCGGGCACCGTGAGCAAGATCACGCTCTCGCGCGATCGGGCCAGCAGTCCGCCGGTGAGCAATTCGAAGTCGGGGGTGATCACGATCTCGGAGTCTTTTACGTAGAGTTCGGCGCCGGCGAGTTGCTGTTTGTTGTCGGGAAGTTTGCAGGTGAACTGAATCGCGTAGGGTTCCTGCGCGGCGGCGAACGACGCTGCGGTGACTGCGATGATCTCGGCCGGCAAGAGCGGTTTTTGCACGAGAGTCGACACCAGCTCGGCGGGTAGTCCTCCGGGGGCGGCGGTTGTCGGTGCGGACATCAGGCCACGGACGGGATCGGCGGGGCGCTGCGCGGCGAGCGTGACGCGTTTGTAACCGGCGGAGAGGAGGCGCACGACGTTGGCGCGCTCCTGGGCGTCTTGATAGGGGCGGTAGGCCGGGCCGGGCTTCCGATAGTAGAGCGTCAAAAACGTGTAGGGCACGATGACGGCGACGATCGTAAGAACGATCCATTTCATCGGCCAGGGACGGCGGTCTTTGCGCAAAGCGGACATGTGAAGCGCGGGATTAACCGGCGCGGCGGGCGCACTCGCAAATAAATTTGCGCCGGCCTGTGCGGGCTGTTTCGTTGCCCGACTGCATGAAACTCTGGTCCCAGTATTTTATCCCGACGTTGAAAGAGAGTCCGTCGGACGCCGAAATTGCCTCGCACAAGCTCCTCGTGCGCGCGGGGCTCGTGCGCAAACTCGGCGGCGGCCTCTATACCTATATGCCGCTCGGTTTGCGCGTGATGCAGAAAATCACGCAGATCTGCCGCGAGGAAATCGAGCGCGGCGGCGGCATCGAGCTGGAGATGCCCCACGTGCATCCGGTGGAAAACTGGCAGCAGGGGCCGCGTTGGGCGGCGGCGCGTGAGATCATGTTCCGCGCCGACAGCGCCGGCGACGGCAAACGCGGGCCGCGCGAGCCGGAGTTTGTGCTCGGGCCGACGCACGAGGAAGTCATCACGCCGTTGGTGAAGCAGGAAATCTCCAGCTATCGCGATCTGCCGAAGAATTTTTTCCAAATCGCGACCAAGTTCCGCAACGAGATCCGGCCGCGCTTCGGCCTGATGCGGGCGCGCGAATTCGTGATGATGGACGCCTACTCGTTTGACGCGACGGACGACGGCGCGATCAAGAGCTACATGGCGATGAAGGCCGCGTATGAGGCGTTCTTCCGTCGGATCGGGGTTCACTCGATTGCGGTCGAAGCCGACACCGGCGTGATGGGCGGCAGCTTTTCGCACGAGTTCATGGTGCCGGCCGAGATCGGCGACGATGACGTGATCTATAACGAAGAGAGTGGCTACGCGGCCAATCGCGAGAAGGCCACCAGCGCGCTCGTGCCCGCCGATCTGCAGGACGCGCCGGCGGTTGGCGCCGTGGAAGAATTTGCGACGCCCGGTGTCGTGACGATCGCCGCGCTCGAAGCGGCGCCATATTCCGTGGCGGCCGACCAGCAGTTCAAGACGCTCGTCTACATGGGCGACGGCAAACCGTTTCTCGTGATCCTGCGTGGCTGCGACGAACTCGAAGAGGCGAAGCTGGGTTCGCTTGGCTTTACGCTTTTCCGTCCGGCGACGGCGGAGGAGATCGAGCCGGTTTTGGGCGCAAAACCCGGCAGCCTCGGCGCGGTCAAAGGCTCGATCAAGAACCCCGGCGCGCTCGCAGGAGTGTTTGCCGATCACGCCATTCGCCTCATCGGCAACGGCACGACCGGTGCGAACAAAGACGGGTTCCACGTGCGCAACGTGAATGTAGCGCGCGACCTCGCGGTGACGAAGTTCGGCGATTTTCGCCGCGTGCGTCCAGGCGAACCGGACATCAAGTCGGGCAAGCCGCTGCAAGTGCGCCGCGGCATCGAAGTCGGACACATCTTCAAGCTCGGCACCAAATACTCCGAGAAATTCAGCGCGGTCTACACCGACGACCAAAAGCAATCCCACCTGATGGTGATGGGCTGCTACGGTATCGGCATCAGCCGCACGATGCAGGCGGTGATCGAGCAAAGTCACGACAACGACGGTATCGTGTGGCCGTGGAACGTGGCTCCGTTTCACGTGCTGATCTGTGTGCTCGATCCGCAATTGCCCGAGATGATGGACCTCGCGAAGAAACTGGCTGCCGCCGCCGAGGGCGCCGGCGCCGATGTAATCGTCGACGACCGCGCAGAACGGCCGGGCGTGAAGTTCAAGGATGCCGACCTCATCGGCATTCCGCTGCGCCTCACGATCGGCAGCAAGGGCCTCAAAGACGGTATCGTGGAGATGAAGTGGCGCGCCCAGAAAGACGTGGCCAAAGTTCCCCTCGCTGAAATCGAAGCCAAGCTGGCCGCGGCCGTGGCCGAAAAGAAAGCGGCGGCGGCCGTCTGATCATGGCCGATCGGCGGACACTCACTTCGCCAGCGGAACACGCCGTGACCGAGCTCAAGCTCGACGGCGTGTGGCGCGTCGTGGTGCTCAATGATCCGGTCAACCTGATGTCCTACGTCGTGCTCGTGTTCAAAAAGGTCTTCGGTTTCGACGATTCCAAGGCCCGCAAACACATGATGGAAGTCCACGAGGCGGGGCGCTCGGTCGTGTGGGTGGGGCTGCGGGAGAAGGCGGAGGCGTATGTGTTTACGCTGCAACAATGGCATCTGACCGCCGTGCTCGAAGCCGATGAAGCGCATTGAGGTAAAACTCAGTTTGCCGATTGTGGCGCCGCTGCTGGACGTGATTCGCGAGCTCGCGACGGGCTTGCACGGCCACCTTGCGGCGCCGCTGGCGCTGACTGACCTTGACGACGAATTTCACGACGCGTGGGTGGCGGAGCTGCTCACTACGCAGCGGGACGATGTGGCGGCGTTGCTGGCGCTGTTTGACGACGAGTTTTTCTCCGAGGGAGTCGTGGCCTTCGACGAGGATAACGCGGAGACGATTCTGCGCGCGTGTGCGGCGGTGCGGCTGCGTTTGCGCGAGCGTCACTTGAAACCAGTGGGCGACGAAGCGCTGGAAACGGGCGACGTGGACATGATGTCGTTGAAGGAGCCGGTGCGGAAGGCGTTTATGTGTTATCTGTTTCTCGCGACCGTGCAGGAGCTGATCATCCAGCATCTCGATTCCAGTATTCTGGATTCTTGAAACGATTCGCTTGGAAAGCCGCCTTGCCAGCGGTGGAGTGGGGCGCAAACCTCCGGTTCAACCATGGCTACCGCCGTCAAAATCTACGATACCACCCTGCGCGATGGCACGCAGGGTGAAGGCATCAGCTTTTCCGTCACCGACAAGCTGCTCATTGCCCAAAAGCTCGATGCGTTTGGGGTAGATTATATCGAGGGGGGCTTCCCTGGGTCGAATCCGCGTGACATCACTTTTTTCCAGGAGGCGAAGAATCTGAAGCTCAAGCACGCGCGGCTCGCGGCGTTTGGCTCGACGCGCCGGGCCGGTGCCAAGGCCGACGAAGATGCACAATTGCGGACGTTGCTGGACAGCGGGATGCCGGTGATGACGATCGTCGGGAAGACGTGGACGCTGCACGTCACGGAAATCTTGCGCACGACGCTCGAAGAGAATCTCGCGATGATCGAGGACTCGGCGCGCTACCTCGTCGCGCAGGGGCGGGAAGTCGTTTACGACGCCGAGCACTTTTTCGACGGATATAAATCCGATTCCGACTACGCGCTACGCACGTTGGCGGCGGCGCTGCGAGGCGGTGCGAGCAATCTGACGCTGTGCGATACGAACGGCGGCACGCTGGTCGATGAGTTTAAAGACATCGTGGCGCGCGCGGTGAAGGAATTTGGCGCCGACAAAATCGGTGTGCATTGCCACAATGATGGCGGTCTTGGCGTGGCGCTGACATTGGCCGGCGTAGGTGCGGGCGCGACGCTCGTGCAAGGCACGGCGAACGGCTATGGCGAGCGCGTCGGCAACGCCAACATGACGACGGTGCTGCCGAATCTTTTCCTGAAGATGGACCGCACGGCGCGCTGCGCGGCGAATCTCGGCCAGTTGCGCGACTTGTCGCTGTTCTTCGACGAGCTCGCGAATCTCCGGCCTGACCCCAAGGCGCCGTTTGTCGGTCAATCCGCATTTGCGCACAAGGGCGGGCTGCACGCGAATGCCGCGCAAAAGGTCGCCCGCAGCTACGAGCACATCGATCCGGCGTTGGTCGGCAACCGCACCCGGGTGCTCGTTTCCGATATGGCCGGTCGCAGCAGCCTCGCGCTGAAAGCGAAGGAACTCGGACTCGAACTCGATGAGAAGCGGCCCGAGATGAAGGGACTGATCGAGGAGCTGAAAGAACGGGAATTTCGCGGTTACGAATACGAAGCCGCCGACGCGTCTTTCCGCCTGTTGGTCGAGAAACACCTCGGGCAACGGCGCGCGCTGTTTGAAGTGGAGAATTACCGCGTGATGGTGGAACGCCACGGGGGCGAACTTTGGTCGGAGGCGACCGTGAAATTGAAGGTGGGCGGAGAATTGGTGCACACGGTGGCTGAGGACACCGGTCCGGTGGGCGCGCTCGACAAAGCGCTGCGCCTTGCATTGGAGAAAACCTATCCGCAGATCCGCGCGGTGACATTGCGCGACTACAAGGTCCGCATTTTGGAAAATACCGGCAACACCGGCGCACGCACGCGGGTGCTGATCGAAAGCGGCGACGGCGCGCGCATCTGGGGCACCGTCGGAGTGAGTGACAACATTATCGACGCAAGCTGGGAGGCGTTGCGCGAGTCGGTGGAGTTCAAGCTCTCACAGGGTTAGTGCGGCTCGCGTAGCGGGAGGATCGAGCCATGCCGGAAACGATTCTCGTCGAAGGGCTGACCAACGCGGAGTTTTTCGAGCGCCATGCGGCGCCCGGGCGTGTCGGGTTGTTTGGCGGTCCGGAATTGATCAACCGTCTGATTGGGCGGGCCCAGCGCCATCTCGATGAGGAACGCACGTGGAGCCGTTGGTCGCATGCGTTCGTTTTTCAGGGCCGTCGTCACGACGGGCATCACTGGCTGGTGGAATCGGACCTCGATATTCATCGGAAGCATATCCGCCTCGGCGTGCAGGAGAATCGTCTCAGCAAATATCATGACGATGCGCGCACGACGGCGTTGGCGGTGCTGGATTTCGGTTTATCGCCGGCACAGGTAGACCGCGTGTTGGCGGCGGCGTTGGAGCAGGTTGCGCAGCGCACCCGCTACTCGTTGCGGGAGATTGCGGGCACGGCGTGGGCCTTGCGGTATCCCGAATGGCGTCCGCGCGACAACCGTTTGGCCCGGGATCGGGCGTTTTTCTGTTCGGCGTTTGTGCGTCACGTGTTCGCGGAGGCCGGGATGGATCTTGTGGCCGGCATCGCCGAGAAAAATACGGCGCCCGAGCACCTCGCGCGCACGGCGGTGCCCCATACGAAGTGGGTGATGGTGCGCGGTGAACCTCCCGCGAGCCGGGTGAAGCAGATCGTGAAGCGGGTGAAGTCCCGCCTGAGGCCGCTGCGCGCGTGATGTGGCGGGTGCCGGCGGATTTGAGAAGTTGCGCGAAAAAAACCTTGCCGTCGGTGAGCTGAGCCGAGAACTTGCGCGCTCTTTGCTTGGTAGGATACTCAAGTGGCCAACGAGGGGAGACTGTAAATCTCCTGGCTTACGCCTTCTCTGGTTCGAATCCAGATCCTACCACCACTTTCCCCCCGCTCCGGTTACAGCCGGAGTCGTATTCCGCTCCCGAACCCGGTCGGAATGGCGGATACCGGCGATTCGTTTGTCACGAAACCAATAATCTCGCCGCGGGCTTCCGATTTTCCTCCTGTTTTCGGCTACCAAACGTTTCGTCATCGGTCTCAACGATCCCATTCCCATGAAGCACTTGTCCTCTTCCCGCTTGTTCTCGGAAAACTTACCGTCGTTCGCCCGCTTCCTTCGGGCGCTCGTGGGGACCGCGGCAATGGTTGGTCTGGGGCTTTCGGCTGGTGCGCAGCCACTGAGTGTGACGACGTTTGCCGGGCAGTCCGGCTCCCGTGGAATCGATGATGGTATCGGCTCGGCGGCGCGCTTTTTTGGACCGAGCGGACTCGTCGTCGACAGCAGCGGTGCGATTTATGTCGCGGACGCGCTCAACAATACGATTCGCCGCATCACATCGTCGGCCGCGGTGACGACGTTGGCCGGTGGCAGCATTAACGAGATTACCAACGCACCCGAGCGCGGCTACGCGGATGGCACGGGGCGCGGCGCATTGTTTTCGTTTGGAGTGGGTGAGACCGGTCGATCCGGGGCGCGCACGCTGGGGCTCGACAGCGCCGGCAATCTCTATGTTGCCGACACCCTGAATCACGTAATTCGCAAGATTACCCCCGCCGGAGTGGTTACGACTTTGGCCGGCTCGGCGGGAAATTCCGGAAGTGTCGACGGCGCCGGTGCGGCCGCCCAGTTTTCCTCCCCCTATGGCGTGGCGGTTGACGTCGCGGGCAATGTCTACGTCGCCGATGCGGGCAACAACACGATTCGGAAGGTGACCTCGGCGGGCGTCGTGAGCACATTGGCCGGTCGCGACGGTGCGAACTCCGGCAGCGCCGATGGCAGTGGTGCGAATGCGCGGTTCAACAATCCCGGCGGCATCGCGGCGGACAGCGCGGGGAATCTTTATGTTTGCGACACCAATAATCACACGGTGCGCAAGGTCACGGCGGCGGGTGGCGTGACGACGTTGGCCGGGGCTGCGGGCGTGCGGGGCAGCTCGGATGGGCTCGGGTTGAATGCCCGCTTCAATGGCCCGACGGGGATCGCCGTCGATGGTGCCGGCAACGTTTTCGTCAGCGACACCGGGAATGGCACGATTCGCAAAATCACTTCGGCCGGTGTGGTTAGCACGATCGTCGGCCTCGCCGGTTTGACCGGCACGACCGAGGGGACTGGCAATGCAGCGCGCCTTTCGACGCCCTACGGCGTCGCGGTGGATAGCTCCGGCAATCTCTTCATCGCCGACAGCGGCAATCATTCGATCCGCAAGGGAGTCGCCGCGACGGCGCCGACCGTGGCTCTCCAGACCCAGCCCAAGAGCCAATACGTGAATGTCGGCGCGAATGTAGTCCTCGCGGTCACGGCGACCGCGACACCTGCCCCGGTCTACCAGTGGCGAAAAAACAACGTGAACATCGCCGGTGCGACGAACTCCAGCTACACAATCGCGTCGGCCGCTTTCGCCGATGAAGCCAGTTATGCCGTCGTGGTGACGAGCGGTTCCGTGTCGGTGACGAGCAGCACCGCGGTGCTTCAAGTATACCCGGCGACCGTCATCATTCCTCCGATTCTCTTTTTGGCTCAGCCTCAGGAACAATCCGTGAGCGTCGGCCAAAGTGCGACGTTCATCGTCGATGTGACGGGATCGGCGACGCCGTCCTATCAGTGGCAGCGGGAAGAGACAAATATCGCTGGCGCGACCAATGCGACGTTCACCATTGCCTCCGCGCAATTGGCGGACGCCGGCAACTATCGCGTCGTCGTGAGCGCAGGTGGCGTCAGCCAAAATTCCATTTCCGCCGGCCTCCACGTTGCTGCTGTCGTGACACCTCCGCCGCCGCCCCCGCCACCCCCACCACCGGCCGCGACGGGCCGTATCATCAACCTTTCCATTCTGACGTCACTCGCGGCGGGTGGAGACAATTTCACGATGGGCTACGTCGTTGGTGGCAATGGCACGACCGGTGTGAAGCCGCTCGTGATTCGCGCGGCCGGCCCGTCCCTCGGGGCGCTTGGCGTGGGCGGCACGCTCGAAGATCCGAAGCTCGAGCTTTTCGCGGGGTCGACTAAGACCGCGGAGAACGACAATTGGGGCGGTTCAGCCCAGTTGACCGCGGCGCTCGCCGCAGTGGGGGCGTTTGCCTACGTCAGCCCGAGTTCGAAGGACGCGGCGGCCATCGCCAACATCACCTCGCGCGACAACTCCGTCGTTGTTTCATCGGCGAACAGCGGGGCTGGCTTGGTGATCGCGGAGATCTACGACGCCACCAAGTCGGACGAGTTCGTGGCGGCGACGCCCCGTTTGATCAACGTCTCTGTCCGCAAGCACCTCGGCACGGGGTTGACGGCGGGTTTTGTGCTCGGGGGAGCGGCTTCGACCAAGGTTCTGATCCGTGCGGTGGGTCCTACGCTCGGCGATTTTGGAGTGCCCGGCGTGGTCGCGGATCCGCAACTCACGCTGTTCAACGGGCAGTCCGTAAAGATCGGCGAGAACAATGATTGGGGCGGGACGGCGACGCTTACTGCGGCGTTTGGGTCGGTCGGGGCGTTTGCGCTGCCGACGGCGTCGAAAGACGCGGCTTTGTTGGTCACGTTGCCGCCCGGAAATTATTCGGTGCAGGCGACCGGCACGGGGACGACGACCGGCGTCGCGTTGGTCGAAGTTTACGAGGTGCCGTAACAATTGTGCGGTGACGGTGGGCAAAAAGTTTTTCCCGCTTGTCCCGATGGCGGCGTGGGGAATGCTATCCGATTCTCATGGCAGAAACCTCCCATCGTATCGTCCGAGCATGGCTCGAATCGTTTTCCACGGGGGTGGTGGAGCTGGATCGGGACTGGAAGTCGAAGACGCCGCCGCATTTTACGCTGGGCGCACAGTGTTTGGCGCCGGAAGGTCTCGTGGCCGATGCGGGTTTAATGGCGGCGCTGAGCTACCGCTATTTTGTAAATGGGGCGGGGGAAATGGTGTTTGCGCTGACGCCCGAGCATGGCTCCGAAATCGATTTGGCGCGGGACACGTTGTATGTGGCGGGTGATTTCAACGGATGGCAGGCGGCGGTCGGACAGGAAGAATGGCAGCTGAAGCCGGCCGAGCTCGACGGTGAACAGGTGCTGATGTGGAAAGGCCCGTCGGCCCGTTTCCTGAAGCCGGCGGGGCAGCGTTTCAAATTTGTAACCGGCGAGCATCATTGGCTGAGCCTGTCGGACGACGCTCCGAATTATGTGCGTGACGAGATGGGTAACCTCAACCGGGTAATCGATCCGCAGCGCACCGGGCGCCACCTCTGGCGCTTTACCCTCCCAGCTCCGGTCGAGTTGTCGGAAGCGCTGACGGTGGCGTGGGCGGCCAAAAGCGACGGGAGTGCCGGTGGCGAAGTGCCTCTCGTGCCCGGAGTCTTCTTTCACGAATTGAAAACGGATTTGCCGCTGGGTGCACTGGTGCGCGGGGGCGAGACGGTCTTTCGGTTGTTCGCGCCCCGTGCGCGGAGCGTCACACTGCTGCTGTTTCACGAATTGGCCGAGCAGGACGTGCCGCAGGAGTTTGCGCTTACACGCCGGGCAGATGCGGATGGTGCGGCGGGCGTTTGGGAAATCGGCCTCGGGAGCAATCTCCACGGATGGTTCTACTGGTATCGCGTCGACGGTGTGCAGTCGGGACCGGGGCGATTCGATCCGTCGGCGCGGGTCTTGGACCCCTACGCGCTGGCAACCGTCAGCCGCGAAGGTCCGGGAATTGTGCTCGACCGGGTGTGGGTGGGCCACGGCGATCAGACCTTCAAGACTCCGGCCTGGCATGACCTCGTGATCGTGGAAGCCCATGTGCGCGATCTCGCCGCGAACGCACCGGTGAAGGCGCGACCCGAAGAGCGGCTGGGATTCACGGGATTGCGCCGGTGGGTGGAGAGCCCGGATTTTTATTTGCATCACCTCGGGGTGAACTGCGTGGAACTGCAGCCGGTGCAGGAATTCGATAATGTGACCACGGAGGAATATCACTGGGGTTACATGACGAACAACTACTTCGCGCCCGAGAGCAGTTACGCGCTCGCGCCCGAGCACGCGTCGGGCGTTCGCGAATTGCAGGAACTCGTGCGGGCCTTTCACCGGCGCGGAATGGCCGTGATTCTCGATGTAGTCTACAACCACGTGGGGGTGCCGGCGCACCTGATGTTTGTCGATCGGCTCTACTTTTTTGAACAGGATGCGGCCGGCCACCTCGCCAACTTCAGCGGCTGCGGCAACGATCTGCGGGCGCGCTCCGCGATGGCAAAGCGCCTCATCATCGACAGCTGCCTTCACCTCATCGAAGCGTTCGGAGTGGACGGGTTTCGCTTCGACCTCGCGGAGTTGGTGGGCGTCGACGTGCTGCGTGAGATCGAGGTGGCGCTGAAAAAAGTGAAGGCTGACGTCGTGCTCATCGCGGAGCCTTGGAGCTATCGCGGACACATTGCGGGGGCGTTACGCGACACCGGTTGGGCCTCTTGGAACGACGGCTATCGCGATTTCATGCGCGAATACGTGCGCGGGGGCGGGACGGCCGAGCGAGCGGAATATTTCCTCCGCGGTTCTCCGTGGTATTTTGCGAAATGGCCGGCTCAGACGGTCAACTACACGGAGTCGCACGATGACCGCGCTTGGATCGACATGATCACCGAAAACGGGGGGCACGACGGTTTCGTGCCGACGGCCACCGACCGGAGCCGCACGCACCTGATGGCGGCTATGCTGTTCATGTCGATTGGCATTCCGATGCTGTCGGCCGGACAAGACTTCCTTCGCTCAAAACACGGCGTCAATAACACCTACCTGCGCGGCGACATCAACGCGCTCGATTACCGCCGCCTCTACCGGCACCTCGGCACGCACGCTTATTTTTCGGACTGGATCGCGTTCCGGCGGAGTGAGACCGGCCGGCTACTGCGGCAACATTCGCGGCCCTCGGAAGGCTTCTTTCAGTTCTACCGGACGCCGGGTTCCACGGCGTTTGCGGTCGTTTATAACGCGGACTTCTCCCAGGGCTCCGAGCGGCTGCTATTTGCGGTGAATCCCACGCTGGGCGAAGTGCTGATTCCGATCGGTTCGGATGTCGCGGGCCTGGTGCCCGAAGCGTGGGCCCAATTGGCCGATCACGAGCGGTTTTTCGCTGCTGAAGGGCATGGTGCGACGTTGCCGGTCGAGTCCGAATTATTTCTGCCGGCACTGGGCTGCGGATTATGGGTAAGTGAGGAGTAACGGCTATGTCATCTCACGCCAAAACCCTTGCTTCGGCCCGATCGGCGTGTCTTTTTTCCTTTCCCCGCGTTCGCGCGGATCAACCAACATAGACATCAACGCTAGTAACAAACGGAGAGTCCAAACATGGCAGTAAAAGTCGCAATCAACGGTTTCGGTCGCATCGGTCGCCTCGTTTTCCGCGCACTCGTGGAACAGGGCCTGCTCGGCACGACGCTCGACGTCGTCGCCGTCGGAGACATCGTCCCCGCCGACAACCTCGCTTACCTGCTCAAGTATGACTCCACGCAGGGCAAATTTGCCGGCACCGTCGGCTCCAAGAAGTCTTCCCCTGAGAAAGTTGAGGACGACGTCCTCATCGTAAACGGCAAAGAGATTCTCGTGGTCTCCGCCAAGACCCCCGCCGAGCTCCCCTGGGGCAAGTTGGGCGTCCAGCTCGTGATCGAGTCCACCGGTCTCTTCACTGAAGCCGAGAAGGCCAAGGGGCACATCGCTGCCGGCGCCAAAAAGGTCATCATCTCCGCTCCGGCGAAGGGTGAAGACATCACGGTCGTCATGGGCGTGAACGACGACAAGCTCGACGTCGCCAAGCACAACATCGTTTCCAACGCCTCCTGCACCACGAACTGCCTCGCGCCGATCGTCCACGTTCTGCTCAAGGAAGGCTTCGGCATCGAGGAAGGCCTCATGACCACGGTCCACTCCTACACCGCGACGCAGAAGACCGTCGATGGTCCTTCCAAGAAGGACTGGAAGGGTGGCCGCACCGCCGCGCAGAACATCATCCCGTCCACGACCGGTGCCGCCAAGGCCACCGCTCTCGTGTGCCCCGAAGTGAAGGGCAAGCTGACCGGTATGGCGTTCCGCGTGCCGACCCCGACCGTCTCGGTCGTCGATCTCACCGTCCGCACCGTCAAGGAGACTTCCTACAAGGAAATCTGCGCGGCGATGAAGAACGCCAGCGAGACCTACCTGAAGGGCATCCTCGCCTACACGAGCGACGAAGTCGTCTCGACCGATTTCATCCACGACAAGCACTCGTCGATCTTCGACGCGAGCTCCGGCGTCGAGCTGAACAGCAAGTTCTTCAAGCTCATCTCGTGGTATGATAACGAGTGGGGCTATTCCAACCGCGTCGTCGATCTCACCAAGAAGATCGCCGCCGGCATCTAACTCACAAAGCACCCGAACTATCTTAACCACGGATAGCACGGATCACACGGATGACTAAAAGCTATCCGTGTTCATCCGTGTGATCCGTGGTTAAATTTTTTCAGACTTACGATCATGCCCAAATTCAAATCCATCCGCGACCTCGACCTCGCCGGCAAACGCGTCCTCATGCGCGTCGACTTCAACGTCCCGCAGGACAAGCAGACCGGGGCCATCACCAACACCGCGCGCATCGCCGCGGCGCTGCCCTCGATCCAGTTCGCCCTTGAAAAGGGCGCCTCGGTCGTCCTCATGTCGCACCTCGGCCGTCCCGACGGCCAGAAGATCGCCAAATTCTCGCTCAAGCCCGTCGCCGCCGAATTGGAGAAACTCCTCGGCAAGCCGGTCACGTTTCTCGACGACTGCGTCGGACCCGCGGTCGAAGCCGCCTGCGCGAAGCTCGCGCCTTGCAGTGTCGTCCTCCTCGAAAATCTCCGCTACCACATCGAGGAAGAGGGCAAAGTTAAACTCGAGGACGGCACCTCCAAGAAAGCCGACCCCGCCGCGGTCACCGCGTTTCGCGCCTCGCTCACGAAACTCGGCGACGTGTTCGTCAACGACGCCTTCGGCACCGCGCACCGCGCGCACTCGTCGATGGTCGGTGTGGCGCTCCCCGTGAAGGCCGCCGGTTTCCTCATGGAAGCCGAACTCAAGGCCTTCGCCAAAGTGCTCGAAACGCCGGACCGCCCGTTGCTCGCCATTCTCGGCGGCGCGAAGATCGCCGACAAAATTCCGCTCATCAACAACCTCCTCGACAAGGCCAACGTCCTCATCATCGGCGGCGGCATGGCCTTCACCTTCAAAAAGGTCGTCTACGGAAAGACGATTGGCGGCAGCCTTTTCGACACCGAGGGCGCGAAGATCGTGCAGGACCTCGTCAACAAGGCGCAGGCCAAGGGCGTGAAGCTCGTATTCCCGGTGGACTTCGTTGCGGCCGACAAGTTCGCGCCCGACGCCGCCACGCAGATCGTCGGCGAAGACATTCCCGACGGTTGGCAGGGCCTCGACGCCGGTCCGAAATCGATCGCGCTCTACCGAGAGACGATTCTCGCCTCCAAAACCATCGTCTGGAACGGACCTCCGGGTGTGTTCGAGTTCGAGAAATTCGCCGGCGCGACCAAGGCCATGGCTGACGCCATCGCCGAAGCTACCGCGAATGGCGCCACGACCGTCATCGGCGGTGGCGACACCGCCACGGCCGCCAAGAAATTCAAAGTCACCAACAAAGTCACCCATACCTCCACCGGCGGCGGCGCGAGCCTCGAGTTCCTCGAAGGCAAAGTGCTGCCCGGCGTGGCCTTCCTCGAAAACTAAGAAATTCCATTCCCATGATCTCCCGTAAAAAACTCATCGCCGGTAACTGGAAGATGAACAAGACCTCGGCCGACGCGCTCGCGCTCGTCGCCGATCTTCTCACCACCATTGGCCGCCAGACCGACGTCGAAGTTGTCGTGTGCCCGCCGTTCACCTCGATTGAGGTGGTTGGCAAGGCGCTGGAAGGCTCCATGATCAAGCTCGGTGCGCAAAACATGCACCACGAAGCGAGCGGCGCCTTCACCGGCGAAATTTCCGCGCCTTTCCTCCGCGCGCTTTTCGCGACGCACGTCATCCTCGGACACAGCGAGCGCCGCGCCTACTTCGGCGAGACGGATGCCTTCATCAACAAGAAGGTGCTCGCCGCGCTGAAGAACCAGCTGAAGCCGATTCTCTGCGTCGGTGAAACCCTCGCCGAGCGTGAGTCCGGTTCGACCCTCAAGGTTGTGCAGACCCAGCTCGAGGCCGGCCTCGAAGGCGTGAGCAAGGAACTCGCCCCGAGCGTCGTCATTGCCTACGAGCCCGTTTGGGCGATCGGCACGGGCAAAGTTGCCACGACCGAGCAGGCGCAGGAAGTGCATGCGTTCATCCGCGGTCTGCTCACCAAGCTCTTTACCGAGCCCGTGGCGCAGAAAGTTCGCATCCTCTACGGCGGTTCGATGAAACCGTCGAATGCCCCCGAGTTGCTCGCCCAGAAGGATATCGACGGCGGACTCATCGGTGGCGCGGCCCTCGAAGCGCGCAGCTTCACAGACCTCGTCAACGCGGCGGCGGCGATCAAGTAACTCGCCTGCACAACAAGCGGCCGGCCATTCTCGGCGGGTTTCGCGGCTAATCTCAACGGGAGCGGAAACGCTCCCGTTTTTTTATTTCCCGCGCACGGCCATGCTCTGCACGAGCGCGTGGAGGAACGCCGGGTCGCCGGGCAATTCGTGCAAGGCGCCGAGAGCCTTGGCCGTCAATTCGGCGGCGATGCGCCGCGAGGCGTCGATTCCGTAAAGTTTCACGAAGGTCGTCTTGTCCGCCTTGGCGTCTTTCCCGGCGGTCTTTCCAAGCGTGGCGGTGTCGGCGGTGGCATCGAGGACGTCGTCGATGACCTGAAAAGCTAAGCCGAGATTGCGACCGGTGGCGCGGAGCGTGTCGAGAGTGCGGCCCGGGCGTTCGCCGCCGACGAATCCGCCCATGACAAAGGCGGCTTCGATCATCGCGGCGGTTTTGTTGAGGTGGATAAACTCAAGTTCGTCCGGGGTGGCGTCGGCCTTTTTTTCCGCAAGCAGATCTTCCATCTGGCCACCAACCAAGCGACGGCTGCCGGCGGCATCGGCGAGCTCGCGGATGAGTGCATGGGCGAGGGTCGGGTCGGTTGCGTAGCTTTCCGCGAGGAGGCCGAAGGCGTGCGTGAGCAGGGCGTCACCCGCGAGTAGCGCAGTCGCCTCGTCGAATTGTTTGTGCGCAGTGGGGCGACCGCGACGGAGATCGTCGTTGTCCATGCACGGCAGGTCGTCGTGGATCAGCGAGTAGGTGTGGACGCACTCGATGGAGATCGCCGCAGGCAGCGGATCGCGCGCGTGGTTTCCGAACAGTTCGGCGGTGGCCAACACGAGCACGGGCCGGAGGCGTTTGCCGCCGGCTTCGAGGCTGTAGCGCATCGCTGTATGCAGACGCGCGGGGCGGGTGTGGGCCGGCGGCAGGTGGAGATCGAGGCCGCGTTCGACGGTGGCGACGTGGCGTTTGAGTTCGGCGGCGAAGTCCATCGGTGAGGCGGGGAGTAGCGGCGGGTTTGAGGCCGCCATCAAACAAATTTGCCGCGCCAAAACGGGCGACACGAAAAACTCGCCAACGCCGCAAGCGTTACCCATAACCGCGCGGTCCCAACCCATGCCAACCTACGAGTATGCCTGCCCCAAGTGCGGCCACGAATTTGAGCAGTTTCAATCGATGCGCGACGAGCCGCTGAAGAAATGTCCGAAGTGCAAGAAAACGGGCGTCAAACGCCTCGTAGGCGGTGGCGCCGGGCTGATTTTCAAAGGCACGGGTTTCTACATCACCGATTACAAAACAAAGAAGGGCACTCCGCACACCGACAGCGCGCCGGCGGCAAAACCCTCTGGTGATGCCAAGCCGGCTGCGCCCGCCGCCGCTTCGACGAAGTCTGCGCCAGCCGCTAAAAAGTAACGTCATCCTATTTTCCCATGAGCACCAAAATCGATCGGACACCACATGAACCGGGTTGGGGCGAGATCATCCTCGGAGCCGCATTAAGTGTGGCTCTGGGTGCAGTGCTCGGGGCGGTGAGCCTCGTGTTCAAGCCGGTTGCCGTCGTGAAAGAGCTGCCGAAAGAACCGGTGGCCACCATGACCTATTTTGTCGAGGGCTCGCGGGACTCGGGAAAAGCGAAGCAGGCGGCGGCCAAACGAAAGGCGTTTGCCCAGGGATCCTCCGGGGTCTTTTCAATTCTCGAAGATGACCTCAATACGCTCGCCGGCCCCGCGACGCCGCCGCCCGCACCAGCGGCCAAGCCCAAAGACGGCGAAAAGGCGGCCCCGGCACCCGCAGCGCCCGGTGGAGAAATGTTTGTTGCGGGGACTCCGAATTTCCGGATTCGCGACGGTCTTGTGCAGATCGGATTTCCGGTGACGATCAACGCGCTGGGCGCGGACCTGAAAGTCATCGTGCAGGCGCAGGGCAAGTTTGTGAAAAAAGACGGCGTGTTTGCCTACGTGCCTGAATCGCTCGTGGTCGGTTCCTGTCCGGTCCAGCGGTTGCCCTATGCGTCGACCTACGTGACGCGCAAATTTTTGGCTTCGCAGACGATTGCCGAGGATATCTCGGCGGCGTGGCCGAAGCTCGTGAATGTCGCTGTCGAGGGGAACGCCCTCAAGCTGACGATGCCGTGAGGCGCCTGCGGTCGCTGATCATTGTGGTGATCGCGGCGGGGGCTGCGGTGACGGGAGGTTTTGCGGCAGTCGCACCGACGCCGGTGCTGTTTCAATCCGGCCCCGGCCGCTTTGAAGTCGCGGCCATTGATGCAGCGGGCGCGCAACGGGTGGTCGGGCTGGCAGATGAAGCGTGGCGCCTGTTGACCGGCCCGCTGCTCTTGCCGGGATCGTTTCCGTCTCCCGTATTTGTGCGGTTGGTGCCAGCGGAGCATTGGGACTCGGGGTCACCGTTTCGCGTGATCGTCGAGGCGGGTGGGGTCGTATCGGTGCGCGTGCGCTGGGACGGAACCGGCGCGGACAACTTTGTGCGTCGCGCGCTTGTGCAGGGACTCCTGATGAGGCAAGCGGTGGCCCGCCACGGCGTGCACCCACGATTGGCTGCGCCTTTGTGGCTGGAGCACGCGTGCGTCGGCTGGTGGTTGACGCGGGCCGAACCAGCCCAACTCGACGCGCTGAAACAATCGAGCCAGCGGCATACGCCTCCGTCACTCAAGGACCTCTTGGCGTGGCAACGAGGCGCGACTGAACCGGTCGAGATGAGCGAAGGCTCGGTGTGGCTCCTGACGATGCTGCTCGGGGAGAATTCGCGCGCGGGCGAGTGGCCGGCGATGTTGCACCGGTTGCTGGGCGGTGAGAATCCCGAGGCGGCATTGGCAGCGACGTTTCCCGGACGTTTTGCGGATGAGACGCAACGCGAACTTTGGTGGATGACGGCTTGGCACCAGTTGTGTCGCGTGCGGGTGCTGCCGAGTTTGGAGGCGGCAGAAGCGCACGCGGAGCTGCGCGATTTGGCGCGGTTTGTTTTTGCGCGGGACGGTGTCGATGTCGTGGTGCCGCTGGCGGAAGTGTTGTCGCAAGCGAGCGACGTCGCTGTCGATCCGGAGCTGAAGCGGCGTGCGGCGGTGTTGAACCATATCCTGCCCAGCATGCATCCGTTTTACCGCAATGCCGCGCTCTCTCTCGCGGACGCGATGGCAGCGCGGGGTGCCAATGCGCAGAAGCGCGCTGCGCTGGTGGCGGCGTTCGAAAGCGACTGGCGTGACGGCACTGAACTCGCAGCGGCCAGCACGCGATTGCTGGATGAGTGGGAACAGTCGCGGCGCTAGGCGGCCGGTAATGGTCTTGCTCAGCGTTGGGGCGCGACGAAAACTTTGCGGGTGTCGAAGAGCCTCAAGAACATCAGCGTAGTCGCCGCGTTTACCAGCGCGTCGCGCGTGCTCGGGCTCGTGCGGGATCAATTGGCACTCGGCATTCTCGGTGCGAGCGGGATCAATGACGCGTTCGTGACGGCCTTCAATCTGCCGAATCTCTTCAGGCGCCTGCTGGGCGAGGGCGCGCTCACGGCGGCGTTTGTGCCGACGATGCAACACGAGTTGAAGGAGCGCGGGAAAGAGGGGGCGTTTGCGTTGGTGAGTCAGGTAGTGAGCTGGCTGGCGGTGGTGACGAGCGCGCTGGTGGCGGTGGCGATGTTGCTGTTCAGCCAGTCGCGGCGACTGCCCGGGCACGACGCGAAGTGGTATCTGGTGGCGGACCTGACGGCGGTGTTGTTTCCCTATCTCGCCTTTGTGTGTTTGGCAGCGGCTTTCGGCGCAGCGCTGAATGTGCTCGGGCGTTTCACGGAGCCGGCGCTGTCGCCGATCTGGCTGAATGTTTGCATGATCGCTTCGCTGGTGGGAGCGGGGGTGTTGTGGCAGGCGGGCGGCTCGGCGATTGCGGCGTGGCTGTGCGGCGGCGTGCTGGTCGGTGGTTTTTTTCAGATGACGGTGCCGGCGGTGGCGTTGATGCGGGAAGGCTGGAAGCCGCGCTTCGACTTGGGCAGGTCCGACCGGGTGCGCGAGATCGCGGCGCTGATGGCGCCGGGGTTGTTCGGCACGGCGATTTACCAGATCAACGTCTACGTTTCTCGGTTGTTCGCGTTTTCAATT
>CALRZR010000073.1:0-28136 GCA_943372705.1 Opitutus sp. GAS368
CTCTGGACGGTGGGCATCAAGGGGACGTTTTGATCGCGGCCATGCTCGTCCACGATTATTCCAGTCCACCGCGCATCTACCTTCGCGCAGGCGCAACCTTGCCGCGGCGGAATTGTTTCTATCCGTCCCGCACTGGATCACCGCATCGACGCGTTTCAAAAGGCACCGTCTGAGAAACAGTCGAACCGCGCCGGTGCCCGCGACGTAGTGTGTTCACCCGACGAGGGGGCATTTTAGAAACAGGGAGTTTTCACGAGTCGAGGCCCCGCCTTCCGCTTCTTCTCCGAATAGCTTGGCCGTCCTCTCCGGTCAGAATTTCACTCTTGGCAGATCTTTCTAACGGACGGGATTTCAGCTCGCCTCCTAGCAGCTGAATTTTGTTGGCAGATCATTTCGGCAAAACACGGGAGTAACACTGAGGCCCCACCAGAGGATCACGTTCTTAAACCACGCGCGGCCGTGGTCGCCGCCGATGTTCATCATTCGCCAGTTGAAGGTTCGGGAAGCGGAGACTTGCTCGGAGCGCGGCGGTGTGGTGACGAGGTCGAAAAGAGAGATAGAATGAGAGCGCGCGGGCGCGGGTGAGGTGGCGGGCGCACGGGTAGGAGAAAGAGCGAGCGAAGTCGGGGACTAACGTTGGCCTGAAGCGGCGCGGGCGCGGCGGAGGAGTTCGGCGTGGAGCGTGGCGGAGGTGGCTTTGAATTTGTTTTCGTTGGCGCGTTCGACGGCGGTGGGGTTGGTGCCGTCGCTGGCAATATCGGCGAGGCTCACACCTTGGGTGCCGAGCAAAACCCAGTAACTGGCGGAGTCGGAGTGATCGACGCAGTTGAAGACAAATTTCCCGTCGGCGAAGATCGTGCCGAGGCGGCTGACTTTGAACTGATTGAAATAGGTATCGCCTTTGGGCGCGCCGCTGACGATGCCGTGTTGGCCGATGGCGCCGCATTCGTAGTAGGTGATTTTGTGAGCGAGCGCCTGTTGCTTCATGTAGGCGCAGGCGCGGCTGTCTTCCCGGCAATTGGCGACATTTTCGGGATGTTCGGCCGAGCCTTGATGCAGCGACGAGTTGGTCCAGTGGGCGATGAAGCGCAGTTTTTTCAGCACGTCGGCACGACCGGTGGCGAGGCAGTGATTCACCAGAATCGCGGGCTCAGTGAGGGAACCCCAGACGAGGACATTGATGAGGGAGTTGCCCGGTTCGGCGACGGCGAGATCGAAGAGCGACTTGACCGTGGGGTGGGCGTCGAGAGTCGCGTAGGATTTGGCCGGATCGTAGCGCTCGGAGTTTTGCTTGATGCAGGACTGGGTGAATTTCAGATCGGCCGGATAGCCGCCAATGATTTTGTTCAGATTAGCAACTTCGGAGCGATAGGCGTCGCCGAAGAAGCGGTTGGCCCAAGCGCCTTGGTCGGGCGTGGTGGCGTGCTCCTTGCGGTGAGTGGATGAGACAACGATACCGCGGGTGTCGAATTCGTTCGCGAGGAGGAGATAGCCGGCCATCGCGGAGATATCGTCGGGGTCGTTAACGTGGCCGCGTTGTTCGGAGCCTTTGAGCGTGCCGTCGCTCATGTCGGTATAGATCCAGACGATGGGTTTGGGGGCGGCGGTGGCGGTAACGATGGTCAGAAGAAGCAGAACGCTAGCCTGGAAGAGCGGGCGGAGGTGCATGGAGAGGAGTCTGGAAAGTGGTGGGTGGCGCCGCGGATTTTTTGCGCGAAGTATACTCCGAGGTCGGCGAAGGACTCGATGTTGTGAAGTAGTTCGCTGAGTTCTTTGGTGATGACATTGCGGTGCCCTGCTACCTCGGCAGGGCGCCGGGTTAGAAGTGGACGGTGACCGAGAGGTTCACGAGGCGCGGCTCTTGCAGGGAGAAGGCGGCGTAGGCGCCGCGGGTGTAGGTGGTGAGCTGCGGGCGCGTGGTGTCGAGAGGCGTGGAGTAGGCCTGCACCGGATAGATGTCGTCGGTGTTCAAGAGATTCGAGACGTTGAGTTGGAGAATCGCGCGCGCCTTTTTCGTGACGCGGACGGTGTAGCTGACGAAGGGATCAAAATACCAGAATGACGGCGTGTAGAGCGGGCGCTCGAGGTCGGTAACGAGCACTGGGGTGGCGGCGCCGAGGATTTCGAGGTTGTCGGTCTTCGTCGCGTAGCCGATGGCCGCCTGGTCGCGGTAACGAATGGAGAGGCCGGCCCGGAGGTCGCGCGTGAACTGGTAGGCGAAGGTGGCGTTGTAGCGCCATTCGCGGACGGTGTCGTTGGTGCGTCCGTTCTGCTTGATGGTGCGGTAGTAGGTATTCGCCATCAGGGTGTTCACGTAGTAGCTGTAGATGGACTGGTTGCCGTTGTCGGTGAGGTAGATGTTGCGCCAGCCCTGCAACGGAGTCGCGCCAGCGGTGCCCAAGGTGCGCGTGCCGGTGGAGGGATTATAGGCGATGACGGGGAGGCCGGTGGCGGTGTCATACCATTTCATCGTTTCGAAGACGGCCTGGCGCTTGATCACGTAGTCGAGCCAGTCGGAGCCGATGTTGGATTTCACGGCGCGGGTGCGGCCGACGGTGATACGGATGTCGAGCTTTTGAAAGCGACCGCCGAGCTCGATCTCATCGCCCTTGGAGACGTTGTCGCTAAGCACACGGTAGTAGTCGCGGGTATTGGAGGATGGGAGATAGCCTTCGGAGGTGGCGGTCTTGCCATAGGGCAGCCATCCGGGATTGAGCGCCTGATAGCGGTTCTCGACGGTGGAGATATTGTCGCGGAGGCTGTTGATTTGATTTCCCGCGTCGGTGTTCTCGTTGTTGCTCTGGTAGCGGTTCACGCGGAGGGAGAGGCCGGCGTAGGCGACGCGGAAGCCGTAGTCCTTGCCGATACCGGTGGTGGCTTCGTTGAGGTCGCCGTTGATGTTGTGGCTGGCGCTGGCGGTGTCGTTGTTGGTCGATTGATTGTAGTGGAACGAGAGCCAGCGGAACGGATGGACGACGGCGGACTTGGTGTCGTTCTTGAAGGTGGGCTTGGATTGGTAGCGTTCCCAGGGGAGCGTGGCGAAGTTGCGAGACAGTCCGGTGGACGGATCGGGACGCCGGAGATCGCTGTCGAGTTGCTTGGTCTCGATGTCGTCCCAGCGTTTGCCGAGGGTGAGGACGAGGCGGTCACGGAGGAAGTAGCCTTGGTAGGCAAGGGCCTTCGAGAGCGAGGCGAAGCGACGGCCGCTGGGCGAGTTGTCGGAGCCGGTGCCGTCGAAGAGCGTAACGCGATAGGTGCGGTTGTTGGCGGGATCGGTGAACGTCCACGCTTCAAACGGGTCGAGGTTGCCGAAGCGGGCGTAGCGATAAACGGGATCGTTGGCGTCGATGTATTGGCGCGTGCGGAATTTCCGATTGTCGTTCGTCATGAACGTCGCGCTGCCGCCGCGCTTGGCCGCGTTGGCGGTGATGATCGAAGGTGCGGTGCCGTCGGAGTAGTCCTCGACGAGCCGAGCGAAGGTTTGACCGAGGCGTTGGCGCTCACCGGTGCTGGCGAGGCCGACGAGATTGTGCCGACCGAGCCAGCGTTGGAGGAATGGCGAAGAGAAACGCTTCTGGGCGTCGAGCGTGTAGGCGACGGAAGCGCGGATCTCCTTGTCGAAGTCTTCGCTCGCGAAGCCCTGGGCCTGGCCCTCGACGTAGAATTTCCCGAAATTGGGGTTGGCGACGGTGGTGCTCCCGGGGACGAAAAGGTTGGGGTCGACGTTGAGGTTGGCCTGGACGTTGCGATACAGGTTGGAGGTGCGCTCCGAGAAGCGCTCATACATCGCGGCGACTTCGAAGAAGAGATTTTCGCTGGCGTGGAGTGTGGCGGAGAACGTGACGTTTTTTGCGTTGGCCTTGGTGAGATGCGAGTCGCCGTAGAGCGAGAGGCGCTTCACGGGATAGTAGGTTTCGTCGGAGAGGGTGTTGTCGGTATAGGTATCGTAAGACGAGGGGAGGAGGTTGTTGCCGAGGAGATAGCTGCCGATCGAACGAATGGTGGCGGAGCCCTGGGTGTTCATGACCACGGGGGCGTTGGCGCCAGCCCCGAAGACGTAGGTGGGCTGGGGATTATTGGTGGCGGCAAACGCGGTAGAGGCGGCGGTGGAGTTCCCAGTGCGCCAACCCTGCCGGTTGCCGACGGCGGGATTGAACCAAAGTGAGACGCTGTCCTTGGGGAGAAAATACGCGGGGCGTGACGAGCGCGTGGTGAGATACTCGGCCGAGACGTCGGCGCGCAGTTTGGAAAACGGCGTGTAGCCGACGGTGCCGAAGAGGCGTTTCTGAAAATCAAAGGCGGGTTCGAAGGCGAATTTCTTGTTGTCGTAGAGCGCGTCGAACCGGGCGGCGAGGCGGTGGCGGACAAGCGGAAGGTTGGTGTCGAGCTCGACGCGTCGGGAGCCGTGGTTGTCGGTGCGGAAACGGACGCGGCCTTTTTGGGTGAATTGTGCGCGGTTGAGGCGGGTATCGATGATGCCGGCGGGACTGCCGAGGCCGAACAGGATGGCGTTGGGCCCGCTGGCGACCGTGATGCCGCCGTCACCGGTGTTGTAGCTGTCCTGGCGGATCTGGCTGTTGAAAAAATTTCGCGACGTCGTGGCCGAGGCGAGGCCGCGACTCCGGGTATTGGCCTTGGAGGTGAAGCTGCTGTTGCCGAAGAATTGGTTGCCGGAGAATTCGGCGGGGCCCTCGATATTGGTGCTATAGATGAATGCTTCCTCGGCGCTGAAGGCGGATACGTCGCGGAGAAACTCTTCGGTCATCACGGAAATCTGCGCGGCGACATCCTTGAAATCAGTTTTGAGGCGACTGCCGGCGAGCGTGCTCGTCGCGCTGTAGCCGACGTCGCTGCTTGTCGTGATGACGAACGGGGAGAGTTCGATCGGTGGTTCGTCGAGTGGCGAAGGCGAAACGGGTGCGGTGGGGGCGAGTTGCGCGGAGAGCGAAAGCGTTGCCGCGAGGTAGGGAGTGACGGAGCAGAGAAGAGCCGGGAGTTTCATGGGAGTGGGTTCAGCGAACGCCGGGCATATGGAGGCCGTTCGCGGCGAGGTAGGCGGGCACGTCCATTACCATGACGCCGTAGCCGTAGCCGGTCTCGTCGGTGGTCTTGGAGAGCTGGAAGGCCATGTATCTCCCGTCGTCGGAAATGACGCCCTGCGTGCATTTAAAGAGAGGGTCTTCGTTGAAAAACGTCAGGCGCTGCGTTGCGCCGGTGCCGTCGAGGGCGACTATGTAGAGATCGATGCCGGCGAAGTTTTTCTTGCCGGGGACGTTGTGACGGTGGCGGCTGCTTTCGGCCAACATGTATTTGCCGTCGGGGAAGACGCCTTCGGGCTCGCTGTAGCGATTCGGCAGTTTCGTGTAGTCGGTGAGTTGGCCGGTGGTGAGATCGAGGCCATAGATTTCGGACAGGTAATTGTCGCGCTTGGTGTAGATGTTAAACAGGAGTTCGTGTTCGGCGCCGGGGCGGAAGTTCTGCGCTTCGAGGAGGCTTTCCGGGCGGGGGAGGTCGGCTTCCTTGAGGACCGTCTTGCGATTGGCGAGGGAGGGAACGCCCTTGGCGTCGTAGACAATGTCGGCGAGATCAAGGCCTTGGTTGACGGCCCAGGCAATCTGCAGCCGCGTGCGGGAGACGCTGGGGCCTTCCTTGCATTGAGCGCCGAGAGCGACCGGTGGTTTGCCGGAGCCGGGGCGCAGCACCCAGAGCTCGGCGCCGGCTTCCTGGCGCGAGGGCCCCGGGTTTGTGGCGTCGAATGTGCGGGCGCCGGAAAGGAGAATGTCGCCGTTGGCCAAATAGAGTGCGCGCGTGTATCCCTCGTGGTGATAGTGGTGGGTCAGCGGAGTGAGTTCCCGTGTGGCGAGATCGACCTCGAAGACGTCGCCGACGGTCTTTTCCACGAAGACGATGCGTTTGCCGTCGCGCGACCAATCGGGGCGTTCGCCGAAAGTCGTCACCGCGGTGATGAAGGGCGGCATCGGGTGCGGGTAGCGGAGATCCTTGATACTTCTGGCTTGGGCGAAAGACGCGGTGAGGAAAAACAGGACCGCAAGGGGGCGGAGAAGCTGCTTCATGGATGACGTGGGATCAGGGGGATTTGGTGAACTTGGCGACGGAGTGAGGCCGGTGGGCGGCGGTCATGAGCGAACGAAGCCGGCGGGCGATTTCGGGATTCGCGGCTGCGACGTTGCGGGTCTCGCCGAGATCGGTCGCGAGATCGTAGAGTTCGAAGACCTCGGGTTTGTTGTTCGTGAGATTGAGCCGAACCGCCTTCCAATCGCCTTGGCGCACGGCTTGGCTGCCGCCGACCTCGTAGAATTCCCAATAGAGATACTCGTGTCTCGCCTGCGTGCCCTGACCCAGCAACGTGGCGGCGAAGGAAATGCCGTCGAGGCCGGCGGGAGTTTTTGCGCCGGTGAGTTCGCAGAACGTCGGATAGAGGTCCCACATGGCGGAGACGTGGGGGCTCGTGGAAGCGGGTTTGATTTTTCCGGGCCAGCGGGCGAGGAAGGGCACGCGGATGCCACCTTCGTAGAGGTCGCGCTTGTAGCCGCGCAGTTCGCCGTTCGAATCGAAGAATTCGTGATTGTGGCCACCACCACCATAGGGGCCGTTGTCGCTGCTGAAAACGATGAGGGTGTTTTCGTCGAGACCGAGCTCCTTTACCTTATCGAGGATGCGGCCGACGGTGAGGTCGGCGAGTTGGACCATGCGGGCGAAACCACGTTCGACTTGCGGCCACTCGCGGTTAGCGAACTCGCCGTAGTCGGGAACCTCGCAACCGTCGCCCGTCGTTTTGGCGAGTTCGCCGTTGTTGTGCGGGAGGTTGAGCGCGACGTAGAGGAAGAAGGGTTTCGCGCGATGAGCGTCGAGGAAGGCGAGTGCTTCGCGTTCAATTTCGTTGGGCGCGTAGGTGACCTTCACTTTGGCGACGCCGGTGCCCTCGGGCATTTTGTCGAAGCCGAGTGTGTGATCGGTGACATTGCCGACCAGCGGTTCCTTCCGGCCGTTACGAATCAGGAACTCAGGAAAGAAATTGTGCGCGTGATACATGTTCACGTAACCGTAGGCGGAGTCGAAGCCGTGGCGGAGCGGATCATCGAGGGGCGGCGGTTCGCCGATGCCCCATTTCCCCGTAATCGCGGTGGTGTAGCCGGCTGCCTTGAGTGCTTCGGGCAAGGTAATCGTTTCGGGCCTGAGCAGCTGGCCCGCGCTGTTGCCGCGCACGGCCGTGTGACCGGTATGCAGTCCCTCCATCAGCGAGGAACGCGACGGCCCGCAAACGGTGGAGCCCGAGTAGTGCTGCGTAAAACGCATGCCCTCGGAGGCGAGCCGGTCGATATGAGGCGTCTTGAATTTTTTCTGCCCGTAACAACCCGGGTCACCATAGCCGAGGTCGTCGGCGAGGATGTAGATGATGTTCGGCTTCGGCGCGCTCACCGCCGTTGGCGGGGGCGAAGCAGGATTGGCGAAGGCCGAAAGAGCCAACGCGACGAGAACAAAGCACGCGAGGAAGGGGTTGGGTGGCAGCACCGTTTGGAAAATGCGTCGTAATCCGAGGCAGGCGAGTGACCGCGCGTGAGACCGTTCAACGGCGGCACGTCGCCCGAATTGCCACTCGGTGGGTGGCGAGAAT
This sequence comes from Opitutus sp. GAS368, assembly GCA_943372705.1. Lineage (GTDB taxonomy): Bacteria > Verrucomicrobiota > Verrucomicrobiia > Opitutales > Opitutaceae > GAS368. The sequence continues at coordinate 7,637 of CALRZR010000073.1, forward strand.
AGGCGTGCGAGGGCTTGATTGCGCGAAGGTCCGTATCTCGGGCGGCCCTCTTTACGCAGGGTGAGAACGTGGCGACCGCGTATTGCCGCGGCACGAGGTTGTGGCCGGAAAAACACGCCCGGCTGCACCCGGCGCGTCGCGGTAGAAGCGGTGACGTAGACTAAGAAGGACAGAATGAGAGAGCGGGGAAGGCGCGAGATGGCGGGCGCACGGATGAAGGAAGCGTGAGCGGAGGCGAGAGGAGTCTATCGCGACAAAGTGAAGCGGATGTCGGTTGCAGTGGCGGGGTCGCTGAGGAGATTGGCCTCGGCTGCGGTGCGGATGAGTCGTCCGCGGATGCGTAGGTCCTCGAAGTTGAAGCGGGCGAAACGGCCGGTGGCCTCGTAGGATTTGATCTCACTGGGCTTTGCGAAGGGACCGTCGGCAGAGATTCGCCGGAGGGTAATGTCCGTGATGTCGCCGAAGGTTTCGCTGCGCGACCAGTCGGATTTGCGCGTCGTAAAGAGGGCGAGGCGCCAGGTGGCGTTTTCGATGCGGATGTCCTCAAAGAGGAAATCGCGCAGGTGCCCGCGACCACCGTGAATCGAACAGAAGATCCCGCGGTTGTTCGCTTCGCCGCGGTGCTCGACGCGGATCACGTCGCAGTCGGTGACGCGGACGCCGCGGACGTCGTGGTTGAGATTCCAACTGAGCTGGAAGGCGGCCCCGTTTTCGAGCTGCCAAATCGTGCAGCGGCGGACGGTCATGCCGTCGGCATAGAGCTTGAGGGCATCGTCGTTGCACTTGATGAAACAGTCTTCGACGAGGCCGCGCGGGCCGGTGCCGATGCCGTCGGTGCCGTAATACCAGCCGATGATCTTCGTGTGGCGGACCACACAGTCGGAGCCGCGCAGGAGGAGGTTGTAATGAGGCGATGAGACGAGTGTGACACCCTCGACGCGCACGCGATCGGATTTGCCGGAGAAATCCGCCAGGTGGGGGGCGGTGTAGGTGCCAGGCGGATTGGGCGGGAGGTTTTCCCCGGAGAGGATGCCGCGGCCGAGGAGACGGACTCCGGGGGCGTCGGTGGCTTTGAGGCGTCCGCGCACGTAGGCGCCGGGGGCGAGGTAGACGGTTTGGCCGGCGAGGGGTTCGATAAATTTTTCGCCGAGATCGTGAACGCCGGGCGCAAACCAGCGGACATTTGGGTCGTTGCGCGCAGGAATGTCGGCGGGATTTTCCGGAGGGTCGGCGAAAATCAGGAGCGGGTGTGCGATGCTTTCGTCGAACTCGACGGCGAACTGGCCGGGGCGGTCGAGGGAAAATTTGACCGTGCGGCCGCTGACGGCGACGGCGATGGCGCGATGAGACGGGAGGACGCGGACGCGGGAAAAGTTGGCGTCGAGTTTAGTGACGCGGAGGGTGACTCGACCGGTGAAGGCGAAGGGTGCCCACGCGGTGTCGAGGCTCACATTGGTGCGCCATTGCGCGGGCGAATGGTAGACGAAGACGGGAGCGTCTTGATTTGCGGCGCCGGTTCCCTGCGAGACTTCGACGCGGTAGTGAGGCGAGGGCGCGAGGCCGGCGGGAGCGGGGTAGGGTTGAAGCAGCGCGCGGGCAGGGAGCGCGGAGGCGACGAGTGTGAGGAGGAGGCGGAGCGTCGCGCGCTGCACGGTAAAATCAGAGGATCACGCCGAAAATGATGATTAGGGCGAACATGAGAATGACACTAAGGGCCCACCAAAAGATCACGTTCTTATACCACGCACCACCGAGTTCGCCTCCGATGTTCATCTTCCGCCAGTTGAAGGTGAGGTCGTCGGAAACCTGTTCGGGACGAGGCGGCGTCGTGACGAGACTGAGGAGTGAACAAAGGACGATGCAGATGGCCCAGTTGATCATGCCCTGGTTGGAGTAAGGGGCGATCCAGAGCGGGGCGGATCCGGAGTTGACCCACATCTTCACGCCGATGCCGAAGGCGAAGCCGAGCCAGACGGTGGTGAGAGCAGCGGTGCCGTTGACCCGGCGCCAGAGGACGCCGAGGAGAAATACGGCGGAAAATGGCGGCGCGAAAAACATGAAGAGCTGTTGGATGTAAACGAACAGACTGCTCTTGAGTCCGCTGATCCAGACGCCGAGTCCGATGGAGACGACGAGGAGAATCGCGGTGGTGATGCGTCCGAAGAGGACGGTGTCGCGGTCGGTGGAGTTTTTGCGGAAGTAACGTTTGTAGAAATCGAAGGTGATGACGGTGGACGTGGAGGCGAGAACGGCGCTGACGGTGGATTGAATGGCGCCGAAGAGCGCGGCCATGAGAATGCCCTTGAGGCCGATCGGGACGTGGTCGCGAATGAGGTTGGTGTAGGTTTTGTCCGCCTCGGGGCGGACGTCGGCGATGCTCGTGCCGGCGAGGAGCACCTCGGGGTGCATCGCAAAATAGATCAGTCCGGGGACGACGACGATGAACGGTAGGAGCAGTTTGAGGTAGCCGGCGAAGACGATGCCCATGCGGGCGTGATACATGTTTTTCGCGGCGAGTATCCGCTGCACCATGAACTGGTTGATGGCGAGATACCAAAGACCGATGTAGAAAAAGCTGAGAATCCAGTGCGGCCACGGCGTGGTCTCGTGTGAGAGCGGCTGAATCACCGAGAGGCGGTTGTATTCGGTCTGGCCGGGGACAATCGCAGGCGCGAGGCGGTCGACGGCTTCTTTCCAGACGCCGGACTGGGCTTGGTTGCGCGTGACCATCTCGTGAAAACCCGCGATGAGCCCGTCGCCGTGACCGAGGACCTGGAGTCCGAGGTAGGTCACCATAAGTCCGCCGCCGACCATAATGATGATGGTGAGCAGATCCATCCACGCGACAGACTTTAGGCCGCCCCAGATAGCCCAGACGCCGGACGTGATTCCGATGAGGGCGATGCAGAAGGTGAGGTCCCAGCCGAGCAGACTATTTAGTGCGAGCCCGCCGCCGTAGATCACGGGGGCGAGGAAGGCGATGATGTTGGCGATGACGGTGACGATCGCGAAGAAGAGCCGCATGCCGGGGTTGAAGCGCTTCTCCATGAATTCAGGCGCCGTGAACACTTTCGCGGAGAGAAGAAACGGGATGAAAATCCAGATGAGAAACGTGAACGCGATGATGCAGCTCCACTCCGGAGTCGCGACGCAGATGCCGTAAATCATCGCCGCGCCGATCATACCGATGAAGTGTTCCGTGGAGATATTGGCGGCAATATAAGACGAGCCGACGACATACCACGGGAGAGTGCGACCGGCCAAAAAGTAGTCGGAGGACGTCTCCGTAGTGTTGGCCTCGCGACGACCGGCCCACCAGCCGATGATGCTGATCGCGAGCATGTAGGTGGAGAAAGTGACGATATCGGCCGTCTGGAGGGTGACGCCGGCGGCGGTGGCGAGGATTGGCATGGGAGGGAAGGGGAGGGGAAGAAAGGGAGAAAGGGAGAGGAGGAGACGAGGGCGACTACGGAGAGATGAAGATATCGCCGTCGGCGTCTTGGAGGGTGAACGAGGTGGCGACCGTGTTGTCCGAGATGCGGCGCCGCGGGGTCGGGAAGGTGACGGTGGCGGGGGCGTTGCGGTGGTGGTTGTAGACGACGGTGCCACCGGTGAACTCGCGGAGGCTCGCGCCGTCGGGACGATCCGTGCGCGCGGCTACGGGACGGCCAAGTTTCACATCCCAGAACGGATACCAGTCGTGCAGGTGGTCGGGCGTTTTGAGTGGATTCGGGTCGGCGAAGAGGACGGAGCCGTCGCCGTGCGTGAGAGCGAGCGTGGTGGCGGCGCGCATGCGGCGGAGGTCGGCGCGGTCACCCCAGACTTCGAGGCAGTTGAAGCGCGGAGTGCGGAGATTCTGTTCCATGAATACGTAGCCGGCTCGGAGATTGTCCCAGGTGGTGCCGTTGCTCTTCGTGGGCAGACCGGGACCGTCGGGATTACACTCCATGAACGAGCCATTGATGAGATCGCGGTATTTTTGGGCGTCTGAAATCTTGTCGTGGATGTTGACGATGATGATCGCATCGGGGCCGAGGGCGGCGCGGGTGTCCTGCACGACGCCGAGGTGGCCGCTCCAATCGAGCATCACGCCGTCGTAGATGCCGGAGGCGAGGGCGGCGCGGCATTGGCGGGCGATATTGGCACGGAACTCGGCGTTTTCCGGATTCAGGAGGTAGTAGGGTTCGGGGCCGTTGTCCCAGCCCTTGGCGCGCGTGCCGTCGGGCGCGCGTTTCCAAAATGGGCTGTTCTCCGGAAGAAAACTGCCGGGCGCATCACGCCAGCGGACTTCGAGGAGGAAGACCATGTCACGGTTCTGCAGCAACATGGCGGCGCGATTCGCGAGCGCCTGTTTTTCGCTGGCGACGGTGAAGCGCGTGGCGAGGCCGCCGTGCGCGTGATCCCAGACGGCACCCAAGACCAGTGGGGTTTTAAAACCGAGCTGGCTGACGGGTTCCTCCCAGACGACGTCGTGTTTCGCCGCGGCGCGAAGGCGCCCCTCATTGGTCGCGAGTGGCCACGCAGCGGGCATGTCGAGGGGGTTCCACGCTTGGAAAACCGACGGGAAGTCGCGCTGGGCGATGCGCGTCGCGACATCGGCTCCGAGCAGGCGAGAGGCGGTGGTGAACAGGAGACAAGCGACGAGAGTCGTAGGAAGGTGGCGGCGCATGGGATGTCGGCAGCGAGGCAGCGAGGCGGCGGGTGTCGTCGGAGGCTGGGCGAATGCGGCGTGGGCGAGCGAGGGCAGCGGCGGTAGCCCGTTCAACTGGCGAGTGCACGCGGACCCTGCTCAAATCCCACGCGGGCGTTTCGCGGCTTCACCTACGATGACGGACGGGTTCAAGGTTTGCCCCAAGCAACTCCTTGCCATGCCAATTTCTTCACGCTCTCCGGCTCCGACGAATTCAAATGCGCTCGCTCCATCGGCCATGGCGCGCCTCGCGCCGACGCCGCCGATGGGCTGGAACAGCTGGGACTGTTTCGGCGTGAGTGTGACCGAGGCCGAAGTGCGGGCCAATGCGGAGTTCATGGCGCGGCACCTGAAACCTTATGGCTGGGAATACATCGTGGTCGACCTCGGCTGGTATGCGCCGGACGCGCACAAAGATAATTACAAGCTGGCAGGATTGAACCAATTGATCGACGAGCACGGGCGACTTGTGCCCGACCCAGGAAAATTTCCGTCCAGCGCAGGCGGCAAGGGATTTGGTCCGCTCGCGGACTATGTCCACAGTCTCGGACTGAGGTTTGGCATTCACATCATGCGCGGCATTCCCGTCCAGGCGGTGGAGCGTAACACGCCGATCTTGGGATCGAGCGACCGAGCCGGCGAAGTGTCGCAACCAACCGACGTGTGCTTTTGGTATAAGAGCATGCACGGAATCCGCATGGTAAAACACGGCGGCCAGGCCTACTACGATTCGCTCGCGCAACTCTATGCCGGGTGGGGCGTGGATTTCATCAAGGCAGATGACATGAATTCGTGGGATGGAGAAAATAAAGCGGACCCCTACCACACGGATGAGATTGAGGGGCTCGCGGAGGCGATTCGAAAAACCGGGCGTCCGATGGTGCTCAGTCTTTCGCCGGGCGCCGCGCGCGTGTGCAACGCGAACCATCTGCGTCGGCACGCGAACATGTGGCGCATCTCCGCAGACTTTTGGGATAACTGGGACGCGTTGAAGCGCCAGTTCGACCGCTGCGCACTCTGGGCTTCCTATGTTACTCCCGGTGGCTGGCCGGATGCGGACATGCTACCGATCGGGCGGATCGGAATTCGCGGCGAAGTGGGCGAGCCGAGGTCGACCCACTTTACGCCGGACGAACAGCAGACGCTGTTGACCCTGTGGTGCATTTGCCGTTCGCCCCTGATGTTCGGCGGGCATCTGCCTGAGTGCGACGAGCTCTCCTTGCGGCAGATTACGAACGGCGAGGCGATGGCGGTTAACCAGCGAAGCGACGGCAATCGTGAGCTCTGGCGGCGGGGCGACCACGTGGCGTGGGTGGCAAATGTGCCGGGCACCTGCGACCGTTATCTGGCGCTCTTCAACCTCTCGGACACGGCGGCGGAACTCACGGTGACAACGGCTGAGATGGACGCGAAAGGCCTGGGCGCGAAAGCGCGGGACATCTGGGTGGGGCGGGATATCGCCACGACGAGCGCCAGGTTGAGTGTCAGCCTACCGGCGCACGGCGCGGGGCTCTATCGGATTTCGACGGTCTAGGGCCGGTAGCGAGAAAGGGGTGGTCCGGAAATACACCGCGACCTTTGCGAAATCACGCGAGGGCGTTCCGGCTCTTGCGCGACGCAATGGTGCGCATTTGCCTCGGTCACCCCCATGTATATCGACCTCGCGATTGTCGCACTCTACCTCGTTGGAATTACTGGTTATGGCGTTTGGGTCGGGCGCAACGCCGGCAAGAACACGGAGTCCTATTTTCTCGGCGGAAGAAATCTCGGCTGGTTCGTGATCGGATGTTCGATCTTTGCGACGAACATTTCGACGACGCAGTTCATGAGCGGGAGCGGACTCGCGCATCGGATCGGCGTGGCCGCGATCAACAACGATCTGATCGGAGGCTTCATGCTCGCGCTCTCCGCCATTTTGTTTGTCCCGATGTATGTGCGCAGCCGCATCTGCACGGTGCCGGAGTTCTTGGAGCGGCGCTACGATCGACGCTCACGGCTGCTGTTTAGTTGGGCCTACGTTCTCCAAAACGTCCTCTCGATGCCGACCGGGTTCTATATAGGAGGACTCGCGGTGCTCGGACTGTTTGGCTTTGGGCCGGAGTATTTGCCGGTGGCGTGTCTGGTGCTGGGCGCGACGATCGGCACGTATTCGATCTTTGGCGGACTGACATCGGTGGCGAAGGCGGACACGATCCAAGTCGTGTTGCTCGTGGGCGGTGGGTTGCTGGTGTCGTTCATCGGCCTGCATAAGGCGGGCGGTTGGAGCGTGCTGCATGAGCAGTTCGCCGCGACGCACTTTGAACTGCTCCTACCCCGCGGAACGGACATGCCGTGGACGGCGCTGCCGGGTATTGCGTTGCACTCCTGCTACTTTGCTTTTGCGAGCGTGCACATCGTGCAAAAAGTCCTCGCGGCGAAGAATCAGCACGAGGCTCAGCAAGGCATGTTGTTCAGCGGATTTTTGAAACTGCTTGCGATTCCGTTGTTCGCGGTGCCGGGCATCGTGGCGGCGAAGCTTTATCCGACAGCGGTGGGCGATGCGACCTACGCGCTGCTGGTGCGCGATCTCCTGCCAGTGGGGGTGTCGGGATTGGTGATGGCGGGCTTGCTCGCGGCACTGATGTCGACGGCGGATTCGGGCGTCGTGGCGCTGAGCAGCGTGATCGCCATGGACATCCATCCGTCTCTCACGAAGAAGAAGAACCCCGACCCGCGTGCGGCCTTGCGCCTCGGTCGATGGGTGTCGGCGGTGGTGATGGTGTTTGCGATGGCGACGGCGCCTTTCGCGGGGAACCTTGGGCCGATCTATCCTTTTATTCTGAAGCTTAGCGGATTCGCGTTTATGCCCGTGGGCGTGTGTTTCGTCTTCGGACGATTTTCCAAGCGGGTGAATCATCAGGGGGCGTTTGCGTGCCTTTTGGTCGGGGTCGTTTTGGGCTTCGTCTACGTGCTCTTCACTTCGCTGCCAGGGCTCAAAGCGATGCTGCCAGCCTGGTTCTCCGCGCTCCACTTCTATGAAATCCTCCCGGTGTTTTTTGCGCTGATCACCGCGATTTTGTTCGGCGTGAGCTGGATGACGCCACCACCGGATGAAGAGCACCTCGCGGTATTGCGTCCGAGCAAGAATCCGGAGGCGACCGGAGCGGAAGGACTGCCGCTGTGGAAGACGTTCCAGTTTTGGTTCGCAATCTTCCTTGGTAGCCTGGGGCTACTTTATGTGGTCTTTTGATTCGATGAAACGGCGTTTTCTGCTGCTCTGCGTGGCGCCGTGCCTGGGTTAGTTGGCCGAGCCCGCATGGATTCTTCGGCGGCCAACGAGAGTCACCGCCAGAGTCAACATGCCTATGGGACAGAGGAACGCTACGGCCACCGCAGTGATCCGCATGAATTCACCCAACTCGCGGACGATCGGGCGACACAGGAAATCGAGGAACAGCTGCGGGCTGCGAAACCGAAGGCATGGGCGAAATCGCCGGGTGGGCAGGCGGATTAGCGGCGCACAATCGCGAGCCAGTCGGCGGTGTCGGGCGCAGTGAGGGTGACGCTCGCGCCGCCGCGGACGTTTCCGGCGGCCTTGGGCGCGCCGCCGGTGCGCGGGTTGAACCAGGCGAGCGAGAGTTCGCCAGAGGCGCCGGAGAGATCGACGTTCCGCTCTCCGCCGTTGGGCAGGTAGACGAGATAGAGCTCCCCGGGCTGCGCGAGGCAGTAGACGGAGTTGTCATGCGCGGGATTACCGACGAGTTCGTCGGCGTTGGCCATTTTGCCGAGCGGGATCTTCTGGTCGCGGAAAAATTCCAGCGCGATGCGGCAGTAGTCCCAGGATTTCTCGCGGCTGCGGAAATCCTCGAGGAGCAGATCGTTCTCGGGGAGCTGGTAGCCGAAGTAGTATTCCACGCCGGCGCCGCCCGCCATGAATGTGCCCCAAAGCGTGTTCTTGCGGATGTCGTGGAGATCGTAGCCGACGGGTTTGCCGATGGTGTTGAGTCCCGCGAAGCCTTGGTAGCCGGGATCGGGCGGCACGCCCTGGTTGGCGGGATTCTGCTCGTCGTTGCAGACGACCCAGGGGCGGCCGGCGGCGGCGGAGGCGCGGACCCATTTGAGCGTCCACTGGTGCGCGGCCTTCCAGCTGTTTTGCGCGGAAGCGCCGGTGAGCACGGACTGTGTGCCGAGCAGGGCCTGGTAGACTTCATCCTGCTGGTTGGGAAAACTGTGGATGACGATCAGGTGGCGGTAGGGATCGGTGTCGTGGATGAACTGCGCCATGGCCCGCTGCTCTTCGGGGGACTGGGTGTTTTCCTCGCCGAGGTTCCAGTTGAGGGCGAGGTTGTGGCCGAAGCGCGCGATGAGCTCGCGCAGGTAGAGCCGGCGCTCGGGGCCGCACTCGCCGCCGTCGAGGGACTCGGGCACGCGGCCGGGTTTGCGCTGGGCGCCGAGGCGGTTGTCGTCGCTCTCGTTTTCCTGGAGCTTGAAGTGAAGGAACACGCCGCGGGCCTGCGCGTGGTCGAAGACGATGCCCCATTGGTCGAGGCGCGAGCAGTCGTAGTGGAATTTCTCGTCGCGCGCGACGAAGGGCCAGACGTTGTCGCCGTCGCCGGCGGCGTTGTAGGTGAGGAAGGAGACGGCGTTGGCGCCCTTGGCGGCGAGGTAGTTGATGGCGCCGATGAGGCCTTTGCCCTTGCCGCCCTTCCACGTGGGATCACCGGGGCGCCAGTCGCCGATGTGCGGCGCCCACGTCTTGAGCGGGACTTCTTTCTTGAGCGCGAGGGTGTCGTCGAAATCGGTGTAGGCGAGGAGTGTCTCGGGCGCGTCGGCTCCGGCTTTCAGGAACGGCTGGCCGCTGCCGGCGGCGACGAGGTAGTGGCTGCCGTTGTAGGTGAGGCGGCCACCGGCGCGGAAGTCCGTCCCGGTCTTGCCGGAGGCGCCGACGGTGAAGGACCCGGTCTTGCCGTCGTAGGGCGCGAGGGCCTTGCCGTTGCCGTAGGTGGCAGCGTTGGGGCCGGCGGTGAAGGAGACGCGGTAGTTCCACTTGCCGGGCTTGTCGGGAGAGAGGTGGGCACGCCAGACGGTGCCGGCGGTGGCGGAGGTCTCGGCGGCCTTGCCGTCGGCGGCGAAGTAGCCGGGGACAGTGTAGGACGGTGTGCCGGACTCGTGGGTGAAGGTGACATCGAAGCGGTATCCGGTAAATGGATTGGGCGCGGTGTCAGTCTCGGCGGCGAAGGGGCCGGCGAGGTCGAGGGTCACCTTGTGCCATTGGCGGAGTTCGCCGGCGATCTGCACGGTGGCGTTGCCGGCATTCTGGCGGGGAACGGGGCGGAAGAGTTTTTCGCGCTGGGCAGCGGCGAGCGCGAGTTGGGACTGACCGTGGCCGACGGTGGCGGGGTTGCGGGGAATGAACACGACTTTGGACCAGCGGCCGCGGCTCCACTCCTGACCATCCTTCGAGCCGATACGCGCACGCACTTCGACAAGCGTGCCCTCGCTGACATCGACATCAAACCACCCGCCGTTGTAGCGCTCACCTTCCTCGAATTGCTCATTCGAGAGGGGCGGCGTGTAGCGCCCGAGCAGTTTCTCGGCGAGATAGACCTCGTAGGTCGACGAGCCGTCGTTTTCGCCGACGGTGTGGAGCTGCACGCTGTAGACGCCGTTGCGGGCGGGCACGGGGAACTTTACGGAGGCTTCCTTGCGCTCGTTGGGGTTGATCGCGGCCCACTTGCCTTTGTCGAGGTAGAAGCCGGTGCCTTCGAGTTTGAGCGATGCGGCGGTGACGGTGCCGGCGGCGTTGGTGGCGGCCGCAATAGCAGAAGCGGGGACGGCCTTCGCAGTGGGCGCCTTGCCGGCGGGCGGTTTTGGGGCGAGCGCGGTCGGAGCGGGCGCTTCCTTGTAGTCGGCTGGAACGGCGAAAACGGAGGGGAGTTGGCCGGACTTCACGAGCGGCGCGGGACCGGTTTCGGTGGGGACGTATTTTGGGTCGGTGGTGAGGAGAAGTTTGTCGAGTTCGATGCCGTCTTCGCGGAGGGATACGTGGACGGTATGTTCGCCGGGGGTGGCGACATCGAGGTAGAGTTGGCCGGGGACACCGGTGTGGACGGCTTCGGTGCGTTGGCGGCTATCCCACGACCAGGAGTTCTTCTTGGTTGTCTGCCAGCGTTGTCCGGACGCGGGCCATTGGCCGTCGAGGCCGAAGTGCATGCCATTGTCCTCAGGGCCAGTGCTGTAGACGCGGGCCCACACATGGTAACGGCCGGGAGTCGCGAAGTGCACGCGGTAGGTGAGGACGGCGAGTTTGCCAGGTTGTCCGGAGAAGTTCTCTCCCTCGATGAGCTTCTCGTCATGGCTCCAACGCGTGTCGGGAAGTAATTCAAGGTAGGCGCCGCTGCTGGCGCCGATGAGGTGCGTGCCATCGGTGTCGGGTGTGAAGCCGGGACGACGTGTGGCGGTGGTGAGATGCCACGCACGGACGGAGGTGAGTTCTTGTTTGATGAAGTGTTCGGCTTCGAAAGCGACGAGGCCGGCCTGTTCAGCGAAGATGAGATCGGAGGGAGCGAGCGGCGCGGCGGTGGAGGGGGCCGCCGCGCGGAGTGGTGGCAATTGCAGCGTAGTGAGCGCGAGGGTGAGGAGGAGTTGGGATGCTTTCATGAAATGACGCGATGGGCGGAGATTGGTCGTTTGGGTGGTGGATTAACGGCGTGGCAGTGGGAGCGATTCGAGCGAATCGAGTTCGGGGCTGCCACCGCGGCTGCCGCTACCGGCAGCGACGTAGAGCGTGTCGCCAAGGCGGACGAGACCACTGCCGTGACGCCCGCGAGCGAAATTGGAATGAAGTCTCCAAGTGCCGCTGCGGGTATCGAAGGCTTCGACCTGCGTGTAGGCGTGGGGCTGCGTGACGCTTTCGCCACCGGCGACGAGGAGTAGCGGGCCGACACCGAGACTCATGCTGCCGGCGCGAAGGTTGGGGAGATTTCCGGCGGGGGTGGCTAGGGTTGACCACGTCTGTGTGGTGAGGTCGAAGACGTCGACCTCCGGGACCGTGAGATTGAAGACTTGCTTCGTGGCGCCGGAGGAACGTCGGCCGCCCGCGACGTAGATTTTGTTGTCTACGAGCGCAGCTTGAAAGTGGTCGCGGACGCGCGGGGCGTCGGGGAGACGGGTCCAGCGGTGGGTCTTGAGGTCGAGGACGTCGAGCCACGCGACGTGGCCATCCCAGTGGCCGTTGATGATGCCACAAATGACGTAGAGTTTTCCGTCGTCTATGACCGCACCGGAACCTCCGCGACGGCGGTCGGCGGGCAAGGCTGGACCTTCGGACCACGTGTCGCTGGCGGGGTCGTAGATGGGGATTTGCGCGAGGGCTTGCTCGCGGGGATAACCACCGGTCATCGCGCCAGGGAGCCAGATTTTATTCTCCCAGACGACGGGTTGAAAATGGTGCGTTTCAACGGGCGGGGCCTTGCCCTCGGTCCACGTTTTGGTGGCGGGATCGTAGATGTCGACGGGTTGGATGCGGCGACCGCCGAGGAGATAGAGTTTGTCGCCAAGCCCGACGAAGGCGGCTTCGTGGCGCGCGTGGGGTTTACCGACGGTCTCGACGGTTTGCCACGTGGGGGTGGAGGCGGTGATGCTCGCGGGTTCGGCGGCGGTCAGTGGACTGCCGAGCAAGGCGGCGATGAGAAAAAATCTCTGCATGGCTCGAATGGGGAAGGGACGACGGCGATAGATCAGGAACGCCGGAGGCAGGAGACGAGGTCGGCGAGGGCGGTGTCGGAGCCGACGTTGCCCGGGAAGACGACGTAGCCGAGGCCGGGAAATTTGGCCTCGGGGCCGAGTTGCCAGACGGGCACGCCGGGGAGAGCCTGGCCGAGGACGAGAGCGCGGCGGACGCCGAGGCCGTGCGTTGCGGTGTCGCTGGAGGTGATGCCGCCTTTGGCGATCAAGTAGCGCGGGGCGACGGCAAGATTTTGCACGAGGTGAATGAGGGCGTCGGACACGCGACGGCCGATGGCGAGGCTGGCGGTGGCGTCGGTGCCGGTGATGAGCTGGCGGCTCGTGTAAACGACGGTGTCGTGGCCGGAGGAGAGGGCGGCGTTGAGCGCCGACAACGTGGCAGCGAGGGTCGACTCGCGGAGGGAGTCGTCGAGGATGGCCGTGACGTCGAGCGCGATAGGTGTGACAGCAGATGTGGCGAGGAGCGCGGTGAGTTGGGCGCTAGTTTTCGGGACGTAGGAACCGACGATCGTGAGGCCGCCGAGAGAGGTGGGCATGCTGTAGGCACTCGGAGCGAGCAGCGCGTGTTGCGGGGATTGGCCGATGCGGGCGGCGACGAAGCCCGCGGCGGTGCGATAGATGAAACGTGAGCCGGTGGACTCGGCGGCGAGCGTCGCGGCAGCGAAGACCTCAATATCGCGCGGGGCGGCGGCATTGACGATGCAGACGGAGCCACGCGGGAGGGCGCGGAGTTTCTCGGTGACCGCGAGGGGGCCGCCGTTGCGAAGCAGATCGAGGGAAATTGTGGCGACGTCGGAGGCGCGGGTGCGACCGGCGGTTTTCTCTTCGACCCAAGACGGCAGGTGAGAATGGCGATAGCCGAAGGCGGCATCGCGGGCGAAGGGCGTCTCGGCTGCGGGGACTAGGCGGTCGCCTTCGGCGACGTAGTGGGTGTCGTTCAGCGTGTAGCGACCACCGGCTTCAAAATAAGGTGTAATGAACGTGACGTCGAAGGGGCCGAGGATCTCGGCGATCGTGTCGGTTTCGAGCGGGTAGTAGCCACGCAGCGTGGAGTCGCTGCGGCTGGCGACGACGATGGGGCGGCGCGTGGCAGCGGAGGCGGTGCGGAGATTGTTCGCGAGTCCAACGTGCAACGCGCGGGTGGCGGAGGGAGTGAGGCTGCGCGAATTGGTGAGAATGTAGAAACAGGCGGGCGCGGCGGAGAGCTCGGCGGTAAGCGTCGCGACGTCCCAGGTGGTGACGACGGCGATGTCGCGCACGGTTTGCGTGCCGGTGGGATCATCATCAAGGACGACGAGGGTGCGGCCAGCAGCGAATGCGGCGGAGGCATTCGCTGCAAGGGGATCGGTCGGCCAAATGGGTGGCAGGGCGGCGAATGCGGCGCTCTTGGAGAGTTGCATATTTTCAGGCACCGGTGACTTCGACTTGGACGTTTTGGGTGGCGGACTTGTTGAGAAAGAGCGCGCGCTTGCCCTGCGTGCCTTGGTGAGGTGGCGGAGTGATCGCGGCGAGACCGGCCGGGGTAAGCTCGGTGTGGGAGGCAGAAACGTTGTCTACTTTGAAGCAGAAGTGGTGCAGGCCGGGACCATTCTTCGCGAGCCACGCCTGCAACGGATGATCAGGGGTGAGGGGCTCGACGAGCTGGAGGTGGGTGTTGCCGAGGTCGAGGTGCGTGAGGCGAACTACGCCGCCGTTGACGACTTCGGAGCAGACGACGGGGAAACCGAGTTTGTCGCGCCAGACTGTGAGTGCCTCATCGGTGGAGGGGACGACGATGGCGAGGTGATCGAGGCCTTGGTGGGTCATGGTGGGCGCGGGGCGTAGACAGGAAAACTGCTCGACCGGCTGGTTTAAGGGGTAGAGCGAGGTGAGGCGGTGAGCGCATCGAGCGCCTGCTCGTCGGCGGGCGTGAGGCGGGGGCGGGGAGCGTCGACTTTCTGGAGGACGAGGCGGTCGATGGCGTGGCCGTGCGAGCGGCCGGCGAATTCGATGCGGTAGTCGCCGGGCGTGGAAAAAAAGCGAACGACGGGTGTATCAGGATGCGGTGGACCGCGGTCGGCGTGGGTGTCCCAGGTCCAGCCGGCGGGATGGCCGAGGATGGCGACTTTAGTCCACTTGCCATCGGGAATCGGGGCCTGACCGGGAGCGTCGCTGCCACCGACGAAACGGAGCCAGATATCGTTGCCGTCGGGATCAAGGGTCTCGGGGCGGTTTTTCGGGTCGGGCATCTGCGAGCGGAGATGCAGTTGATAGGTGCCCGGAGTCGTGATGCGGATCGGGTAGGAGAGGATGCTGTCGTCGGTGGCTTTTTTGCCCTGACCGGCGACGGTCCAACGGAGGTGGCCGCGATCGGTGCCGCCGGGTTGGGGCGTGGCCTCGACGAATTCCCAACCGGTGCTGGCGGCGGCGGACTCGGCTTCGATTGCGAAAACACCCGGGGCGGATTCGGCGAAGGCACCGGAGGCGAGCGTGAATTTCGCCTCGGGGCCGGCGGCATCGGCGGGGGGGGCGAATTTCTCGTCGAGCGTGAGAAGAAAGCGGTCGAGTTCGCAGCCGTCCTCGCGCATCGAGATCGTGACGACGTGCGCCCCGGAGGTCGGAACATCGAGTGTGATGCGACCCTTGTTCTGGCGGTGGCGGCTGGCCCACTGCCATTTCTTGCCGGCGAAGGTGTGCATGCGCGCGCTGCTCACGGGCCACTCGCCGTCGAGGCCGAAGTGGAGCGTGTTGTCGTCGCCATCGGTGCCGAAGGCGCGCGCCCAGATCGTGTATTTGCCGGCCGTGGCAAAGTTTACGCGGTAGTGGGCGACGGCCATCGCGCCGGGTGCGTCGCTGATGTTTTCGCCGGCGGTGAGTTTCTGACCATCGACGCCGGTGTCGGGCAGGACCTCGATGTAGGCGCCGCCGCTCGCGCCGGCGACGTGCGGCGGATCGATGTCGGGGAGATTGGCGGGAGGCGTGCGCGTGGCGTCGGTGATGTGCCACGCGCGTTTTTCATTTTTCGTCTGGGCGAAGTAGTCCTCGGCTTCGACGGCGATAAGGCCGGGGCTTACTTCGACGAAGATGCGCTCGCCGGAGCGGTTGGCGGCGAGCACCGCGGACGCAGGCAGCGTGGGCAGCGCGAGAAAAAGAAACAGGGAGAAGGGACGCATGGTTTTTGGGGGCGACGTTTTGAGGGCGGGTCAGAGCCCCCGCCCTACTTACTTGGCAAGCGTGCCGGTCTTGAAGGGCGAGCTGGCGGGGCCAGGGCCGTTGGGGGCCTTCATAGTGCCGTCCATCGTCAGCATGAACTTGTCGAATTCCATGCCGTCTTCGCGCATGGAATACATGACGGTGTGCACGCCGGCGCTCGGCACATCGATGTAGGCGCGGTGGTGCGGGAAGCTCGGGCCGCGCGCGTCGCGGATGACGCCGCCCCACCACCAGATTTTTTTCAGCTTGGGGAACTGGAGGCAGCGGGCGGAGGCGGGCCAGTCGTCGTCGAGGCCGAAGTTGAGGGTGTTGTCCTCGTCGTCGTTGGAGCGCATGCGCGTCCAGATGTAGTAGCGGCCGGGTTGAGAGAAGTGGACCGGGTAGTGCACGACCGCCATGGAGCCGGGGGCGAGTCCGATGTTGATGCCATCGATGGCGCGCTCGTGCTGATGCACAAACGTGTCGGGCAACACCTCGATGTAGGCGCCATTGCTCGCATCGGTGACCATGACGGGATCGGGATCGGGCTTGGCGGCGGGTGTGTTCTTTGCACTGCTGAGATACCAGCGGCGAATCTGATCGCGGGTCTGCTTCACGAAATGTTCGGCTTCGACGACGACGAGGCCGTCCTTTTCCTCGAAGGTGGTGTCAGCGGTCACGAGTGGCTTGTCGGCGGGAGGGAGAGGCGGGAGATGGGCGGCGCGTTCCTCGGCGGTCATAGGCGGGCGCGGTGTGCCTTTGGCTTTGGGATCGGCGGCGTGGCTGATCGCGACTGCGCCGACGAAGGCGACGGTGAGGGAGACCTGGACGAAAAGCGGGGATTTCATTGAGGAAGAGACACGACCTGGCCGGTGGCTTGGGAGCGGTAGCAGGCTTCCATCAGGGCGGTGGATTTCAGGTAGTCCTCGCCGGTGTTCTCGAAGGGCGCGCCGCTTGCCATGCAGTCGACGAAGTGGCGCTGGATCGCGTAGACGCAGTCGCCGGCGAAGCCTTCGCGGGTGTGCGGGTAGTCGAGGATGCGCGTGGGCTGGCCGAGAAGTTTGAGGCCGAGGTTGCCCTCAAGATCGAGTTCGACGTGGCCCTTGCTGCCGTCGAGGCGAACCAGACCGAAGGTGTAGCGCGGGTTGGCGGAGTCGGATTCGTTGTAGCGCGAGGCGTCGAGAATCGCGGTCGCACCACTCGCGAAGCCACAGACGATTTGGGCCGCGTCTTCGCCAAGGATCGCGGGGTTGCGTTTCTGGAAACGCGTGTAGACAGAAGAGATTTCGCCGCCGAGGTAGCGGAAGGTGTCGAGGAAGTGGACGCCGGTTTCGTAGCAGAAGAGGCGCGGGTAGGTGCGGAAGAACGGTTGGCGGGCGAGGTAGGCGTCTTGCTGCCAGCCGTCGCCAAGGCGCGTGCGGATGTTGATGGAGAAAAGTTCGCCGAGGGTGCCGGCGTCGAGGAGGCGGCGCATTTCGCGATACCACGGTTGCCAGCGGAAATTTTCGTGGATCATGAGGCGCACACCGGCACGGCGGGCGGTTGCGACGACCTCCTCGCATTCGGCGAAGGTGGGCGCGATGGGCTTCTGGCAAATGATTGCAATGCCGCGGGCGGCGGCGAGTTGGACGGCTTCGAGGTGAGTCTCGGGGGGCGTAATGATGTCGACGAAGTCGGGCTTCTCGGTGTCGAGCATCGCGGCGAGATCAGCCCACGCGTAGGCTCGCGGGATGCGGTGTAGCGCGGCGGCGGCGCGGGCTTTGTCGAGGGAGCGGTTGGCAAGGGCGACGATTTCGACCTCGGGAATGCGGGCCCAGGCTTCGTATTGGAAGCGGCTGAAATAGCCGGCGCCGAGGCACACACCACGGAGTTTTTTCATGGGATTTCGGAGATTTTTTTCGTCGAGTCGGCGAAGGTCCAGCAGGCGGCAGCGAGGACGCTGCAGACGGCGATGATGTAGAAAAAGACATTGGCGCTGCCGGTCCAAGCGAGGAGGAAGGGGAAGGCGGGCCCGATGATGGCGGAGCCGATGTTGCCGGCCATGTTCATGGTGCCGGAAACCTGGCCGGCGTGTTTACCGCCAATGTCGATGCAGAAGGACCACGATGGACTGAGAATCATGTCGACGCCGAAAACGGCGAGGGAGAGCCAGAAGATGGCGGGACCAACGGTGGATTGCTGCACGCTCATGACCATGCCGATGGCGGTGAGGAGAAATCCGACGATGGCGGGAAGTTTGCGGGAGAGGGCGTGGCGGCCAGTGGCGTAGATGCGGTCGACGAGCCAGCCGGAGATCACGTTGCCGAGTGCGCCGCAGAGGAGCGGAACCATGCTGTAGAGGCCGGCATCGGCGGAGTTGAGGTCGTAGGTTTTTTTGACGTGGGGGTAGAGCCACGTGAGGCAGAAGAACGTGGTGAAGTTCGCGAAGAGATACTGGGTCATCATCAGCCAGAGGCCGGACGAACGCAGCATGTGCAGGATCGGCATATTGCCGGGGGGAGTCGTATCGGAACCGGACTGACGGTTGGCGACGATGTAGGCGAGCTCTTCCTTGGAGAGCGCCGGGTGGTCGGTGGGGTCGTCGCGAAACCAGAGCCACCAGGCGACGGACCAAAAGCAGCCGACGACCATGAGGACGACGAAGGTCTGTTTCCAACCGAAGGAGTCGATGGCCGTCGCGAGCACGGGCAGGGCGAAGGCGGCGCCGAGGCGTGAGCCGGAGAAGTTGATGCCTTTGACGAGGCCGCGTTCGCGAGTGGGAATCCAAGAGTATACGGCCCGGGCCATGCCGGGAAACGCGCCGGCTTCACCGGCGCCGAAGAGAAAACGGATAATGAGCAGGGACCAGTAGTTCCAAGCGAGGGCGGTCAGGCCGGTGAAGGCAGACCAAATCGTGACGATGCCGGCGAGAATTCTGCGACCGCCGATTTTGTCGGCCAACATGCCTGAGGGCGTTTGAAAGAGCGCGTAACCGAGGGCGAAGGCGGACATGACCCACCCGAACTGGGTGTCGGTTAGACCGAGTTCTTTGGTGATCGGGCCCTTGGCGGTCGAGATGCAGACACGGTCCACGTAGAGGAGGACGGAAAGAAGAAAGGTGCCGGTGACGACGAGGGCGCGGCGGGGAATCATGGCGGGGACGGGAGGGGTAAACGTTGGTGAAGTCAGGCGCGCGGCCACGTGTCGGGCGGAGAATCGTAGGCGAACGCGCGGACGGGACAGCCGTCGCCACCGGCGAGTTTCAGCGGCAGCGCATGGAAGAACACGCGGGGCTGGGTGAGTTGGTCGAGGTGCGCGAGTCCTTCGACGATCGTGACGCCACCGCGGAGGAGAAGTTGGTGAATGCGGATGACCTCGGGGAGGTGGTTGACGTTGGCGATGGACGGCGGCTCGACGCCGAGGATTTTTATGCGGTGGGCGACGCACCACGCGGCGAGTTCATCGGAGATGCGGGGGAGTCCGTCGCGATAGATCGCGGGGTTGGCGGCGTGGCGATACCAGTCGGTGCGGAGGAGCAGGCTCTCGCCGTCGATGAACGTGGTGGCGAGGGAGCCGAGGTGCGCGACGGTGAGCAATGTGCCGGGCGCGACGGGTGTAAGGTTGACGACTGAGGCAGGGCCGAGGCAGAGCGAAAGCGGTTTGGTGTCGATGGTCTCCGGGCCGGCCGCGGAATGGATTTGGGTGTCCATATGGGTGCCGGCGTGCGAATAGAGATGCCACGTGGCTGCGTTCCAGCCGTGGGGCTCGAACGTGTATTTAGGTTCCACCGACACGCCGCGTTGGCCGGGAGTGAGCGGCAAAGTGAGATCGACGAGGCGGGGTAGGTGCATGGGGTGGAGTTGGCGCGGCGATTAACTTGCGCCGGTGGCGTCATCAGGGTTTCGGGAGGACGGTTTGCGTGGGGTCGGCCGGAAGGGCGGGCAAGTCCATCGGTTGAGTATAGCGGCCGAGGTCGGCGGTGAGGATGCGGATGTTTTTCCAGCGGATCAGGTTTTTTTCCTGCGCCACGTCGCCCTTGGCGGGGAACGAGTGAATCTTGAAGGCGATGGGCCCGCGGGTGTATTTGCCGTCGAGCAGGTGCGCCGTCGGAATTCCGTTCACCCAAATTTTGATTTCGCCGCCGATGGCCTCGATACGGAAGCGGGCCCATTCGTTGAATTTGTAGGCGGTGCGGCCACGGTCGTTAGTCTTGAGGGTTTGGAGCCAAAGCCAGTTCTTGCCGTAGTCATCGAAAATGCCGCCGGTCCATTGGCGGGTGGGCGACGGGTCTACTTTCATTTGGTAACCGTGCAGACGCACGCTGGCGGTGGACGGAGTCTCTATGCAGCGAAACAGGACGCCGGTATTGAAGCCGCCGGTCTGGTAGCAATCGACCTCGAGGATGAAGTCGCCGAATTTTTCCTCGGTGCAGAAGAAGGTATGCTCGGGTGTGCCGCGAATCATGTGGCCGACGAGTTCGCCGTTAGCGACGTAGGTGGAGGCCTTGGGGGTAGCGCCGACGATTTTCCAGCCGGTGAGGTCGCGGCCGTTGAAGAGTTCGCGCCAGGGCGGGGTAGAGTCGGCGCCGAAAGCGGTAAGGAAAGAGGTGAGGGAAAAAACGAGGAGGCGCAGTGGGTTCATGGGGTAGGTCGGGCGAACTAAGTGAGGGCTTGGCAAATGAGGTTGCCCATTTGGGTCGTGGACGTGCGACCGCCGAGGTCAGCGGTGCGATGGGCGGGATCGGCGAGAACGGTTTCGACTGCTTGGGTGATGAGGCGGGCGGCGCGGATGGTCGCGGGGTGATCGAGCCAATCGAGCATCATCGCGACGGAGAGGATGGTGGCGACGGGATTGGCAATGCCCTGGCCGGCGATCGTGGGTGCGGTGCCGTGTGAAGGTTGGAAGAGACCGTAGGTATCGCCGAGGTCGGCGGAG
>CALRZR010000074.1:0-27700 GCA_943372705.1 Opitutus sp. GAS368
GGTGACGGCGTCGAGGCCGCTGAACGGCTCATCCATCAGCAGCGCGGCCGGGTCGGCGATCAAGGCACGGGCGAGCGCGACGCGTTGGCGCTGGCCACCCGACAGTTCGTGCGGAAAGGCTTCGAACCAACCGTCGAAAAGCCAGAGCACGGCTTTCATGACGAAGAGACGGTCCTCGCATTGTTGGTCGCTCCAGCCGAGGAGCCGCGGGACGGTGAAAATATTTTCGCGGACAGTGCGGTGGGGCAGCAGACCGCCGCCTTGGATCACATAGCCGATGCGGCGGCGCAGCACGTCCGGATCGGTGTGGGCGGTGTCGGCACCGTCGAACCACACGGTGCCGGAGGTGGGCTCAACGAGGCGGTTGATCATCCTCAGGAGGGTGGTTTTGCCGCAACCGCTGGGGCCCAAAATCACCAGTTTCTCTCCGCGGGCGATGCGCAGGCTGACGCCATCGATCACCGGTCGGGCGTCGAACATCCTGCGCAAATCGCGAAGTTCGATCATGCGGGCATGAAAGCGGGCGCGTGGAGTGTGTCCAGAGCCGAGCCCCGGCGGCACGGGTGGGCGGCGGGCGGTTGCGTTGGCCGAACGGAACGCACGGGGCGGCTATTTTTTCAGCCTGAATCCGGCCAAGATCAGAGCGGCCCCCACGAGGCCGATCACTCCGTAGGTAACCATAAATTCGCTGCGCGAAATACCGAGCGACTGCTCTTCGGCGGCGTCAATCAGGCGCCAGGTGGCCGCGATATTCACCGCGGCCGAGAGGACGGCCAGTGCGCCGATGCCGATGAGGCCGAGGCGCAGAAAATTTCGCAACGGAGCGGAAACGTCAGACGTTGCACAGTTTCACCGCCTCGCGGAGCGAGGTGAGTGCGTCGCGCTTCGGGATGAACTCCTGGCCGACGAAGCCCTTGTAGCCGGTGGACTTGATCGCACGCATGATCGGCACGTAGTTGAGCTCCTGCTGGTCCTGCGGTTCGAACTCGGCGCGGCCGGGGTTGCCGGCGGTATGGTAGTGGCCGATGTAGGCGGCGTTGTCTTTCAACGTGCGGATGACGTCTCCCTCCATGATCTGCATGTGGTAGATATCGTAGAGGAGTTTGAAGCGCTCGGAGCCGATCTTCTTGCAGAGCTCCACGCCCCAGGCGGTGTGGTCGCACATGTAGTCCTTGTGGTTCACCTTCGAGTTGAGGAGTTCCATTACGAGCGTGACGCCGCGTTTCTCGGCGGTGGCCATGAGGCGCTTCAGGCCGACGGCGCAGTTTTCGAGGCCCTGCTGGTCATCCATTTTTTCGCGGTTGCCGGAGAAGCAGATGAGATTGGTGAAACCGGCGTCGGCGACCTGCGCGATGCGCTTCTCGTAAATTTCGACGAGCGTATCGTGATATTCGAGACGGTTGAACGCCTTCGGAATGCCGCCCACATTGACGCCCGCCGCGGTCTTGGCGGTGGGGTTGCTCACCATCGCGCAGGTGAGGCCGTGTTTCTTGATCGTGGCGAAATCGTCGGGATTCAGGAGTTCGACCGATTCGAGGCCCATGCCCTTCGCAGCGGCGGCGAACGTATCGAGGTCGATCTTCGGGAAGCACCATTTGCAGACGGATTGGCGAATCACACCATCGGCGGAGGGAGCGGCCTTGGGTGCAGGTTCGGCAGCGCGGGAGCGAGTGAGTGTCACAACGGCGGCGGCGCCGGCGATCGAACGGAGGGCAGTGCGGCGAGAGATGGGCGAGGGCATGGGGGAAAGCTGGAATGGTCGGTTTGCGAGTCGGCCATGGCAAGCGTGCACCTCGGCGGACGGTCCGGTGTGGCGCGGGCGGTTGCCGAGTATTTTCTGCGTGGGCGGCGAAAACTCCGATCCGGCTACGCCGTCAATCGATTCGTGGTGTGTGGCAAAGGGCGTCGAAGGAAGGGAGCGCGGTTGACGTCCCGCGGGAGGGCGGCGTGCGCGGCGACGGTTCCTGTTCTATGGTTAGCGGATCCCCGCGGAGGAATGGGGGAACGTTCCGGTCAGTTGCAGGAGGCGCACCGCGGAAGGCTGGATCGGCGGAGCAGCCAGTGCGGACCTCGGGCGGAGCGGGAGGATCGTCGGGGATGGACCGCCGATTCCCGATGCAGGCGACGGGTGCCCGCAAGTCGCGCCGAGGAACCCGAAAACAGGAAACCTCCACGGCGCGCATGGGGGGCGATCAACGGAGCTCCGTCACCGAGGTGCTTCATTTGGGGGACTGCAGCCACAGCGGACCGCCGGCAGAACGGAAATTGTCGGGGTGATCACGGAGTTGCGGCGGACAACCGTGGGGCTGCGGGATTTCTGCGGGGGCGGGAGGGCGCCGTTGGCGATCATGCGGGTGAGGACGTTGCGGCGGGAGGCGCGAGACAAGGGGCAAACGAGTGACGTTGGCTTTGGCGGTGTTCTGGAATGCAGCGAAGCGCGGGCGCGGGTGGGCGGACGGAGGTTCTGTCAGAAAAATGGGGGCAGAAAAATTGATAGGACCGCGCCGGAGGCGGCGCGGCTACGGGGACGGGGATCGGTAGCGGTTGGGAGACGGACGCGCGGGGGAGGAGGGGAGAACGCGACGGAGGCGTTGCGCCCCCAAGGCTGGGGCTGGCGAACGATTGGGAGAATGAGGGGCGCCGGTTCGGCGCGGGCGGGGCGAAACGCTCACGCGTTCCGCTTCGGGAACGGATGGGCCGGGGGATCGCGCGGGCGTTTCTCTTAGATCAGGCCGAGCTTCATTTTGCCTTCTTCGCTGATCATGGACTGGTTCCAGGCCGGATCCCAGGTGATGCGGACGTCGGCGTCGCTCACGCCGGGGACGAGGAGGATTTTGCCTTTGGCGTCTTCGGCGATCGCGGGGCCCATGCCACAGCCGGGGGCGGTGAGGGTCATGGCGACGTTTACGCGGTGGCCGGGGGCGGGATCGGTGATTTTCTCGACGTCCATTGAGTAAACGAGGCCGAGGTCGACGATGTTGACGGGGATCTCGGGGTCGAAGACTTGGCGGAGTTGCGACCAGATGGCGGCGGGGTCGGGCGCGCCGTCGGCGAGGGTGGAGGCGGCGATTTGAGCGGCGGTGACAGTTTCACCGAGGGCGTCGCCGTCTTTGCCGTCGATGCGGAAGAGGCCGAAGTCGGTCTGCACGGTGTAGCTGCCGCCGAGGGTTTGGTGAATCATCACCTTGGTGTCGGCGTGGAGCGTGGTTTTGTCGCCGGAGGGAATCTGGGTGGCGATGACTTCGCGGGAGAGGATGCGGTCTTTGGAGGCCATGGAGGGAAGGCGTGGAGGCGTGGAGGCGTGAGAGGAAAAGCGGGTGCTAGAGGGAAGCGGAGAATCAATGCAGGGTTCGGCGGCGTGCAACCGCAGACATGACAGGCGAGCTGGGCGAGAAACGCTACGGCGAGCTGAGCGTCCGTATCACTCATACTGGAAACCGGAAAAGGCAGGAGCCACGGAGGTCACGGAGCTCCGACACAGAGGTCACGGAGAAAGGCGGCCGGCTCGGGAGATTTGGACGATTGGGTCGGCGCAGGCGTGAGCGTGGGGCCGCAGCTACCGCTCGTTAACACGAGCGGCTACCGGGTGCCTGCTAAAGTCCAATTCGCATCGGCGTTTGGTGATGGGTGGCGTGGTTTTTTGGGAGAGGCGCGGGAGGATGACGGCGGTTGGAAACCGCCGCTCCGTTGTAGGCGTGCGCGGCGGAGGGTCCGTTTTGGGATCGCCTGCAAGCAGGCTCCTACCTCCGGTCAAATGGGGCGATCAGGCGTGGGGAGGGGCTTCGGCGGGGAGGGCGGGCTTCGGTTTGAAGATGCGGAGCACGACGACGAAGAAGACGGGGACGAGGAAGATCGCGAGGATGGTGGCGCTGATCATGCCTCCCATGACGCCGGTGCCGATGGCGTTTTGGCTGCCGGAGCCGGCGCCGTTTGCGCGGACGAGCGGGAGCACGCCGAGGATGAAGGCGAGGGACGTCATCAAAATTGGGCGCAGGCGTTGGCGGGCGGCCTGCAGCGTGGCGTCGACGAGCGAGAGGCCGGACTCGACGCCGGCTTTGGCGAATTCGACGATGAGAATGGCGTTCTTACAGGCGAGGCCGACGGTCGTGAGGAGGCCGACTTGGAAATAGACGTCGTTGGGCAGGCCGCGCATGAGGGCGGCGACGAGGGCGCCGAGCACGCCGAGCGGGACGACGAGCATAACGGAGAACGGGATCGACCAGCTCTCGTAGAGCGCGGCGAGACAGAGGAAGACGACGAGGAGCGAGATCGCGTAGAGCGCGGGGGCGTGGGCGCCGGAGAGGCGCTCCTCGAAGGAGAGGCCGGCCCACTCGTAGCCGGTGCCGAGCGGGAGCGTGGCGGCGATTTCTTCGAGGGCTTTCATCGCATCGCCGGTGCTGCGGCCGGGAGCGGGTTCGCCCTGGATCGCGACGGACGGCATGCCGTTGAAACGTTCGAGGAGCGGCGAGCCGAAGGTCCAGCGCGCGGTGGCGAACGAGGCGAACGGGACCATCTCGCCGCGGTTGTTGCGGACATACCAGCGGTTGATGTCTTCGGGCAACATGCGGAAAGGGGCGTCGGCCTGGAGGTAGACACGTTTCACGCGGCCTTTGTCGATGAAGTCGTTGACGTAGGCGGAGCCCCACGCGGCGGAGAGTGTGCGGTTGATGTCGGTGAGCGCGACGCCGAGGGCGCTGGCCTTCTCCTGATCGACGTCGATTTTATACTGCGGATTGTCGTCGAATCCGGAGGGGCGGACGTTGGCGAGGTGGGGGTGTTTCGCAGCGGCGCCGAGGAGCTGGTTGCGGGCGGCCATGAAGGTTTCGTGGCCGAGGCCGGCGCGATCTTGGAGTCGGAAATCGAAACCATTGGCGGAGCCGAGCTCGAGGACCGCGGGTGGCGCGAAGGCGAAGGCGATGCCGTCTTTGAAGCGCATGAATTTGCCCATCGCGCGGCCGGCGATGGCCTTGACGCGGGCAGCGGCGGTGGGGCGCTCGCTCCAGTCTTTGAGTTTGATGAAGGCGAGTCCGGTGTTCTGGCCCTGGCCGCCGAAACTGAAACCGGCGACGGTGAAGACCGATTGCACGTTGGCCGACTCGTCGTTCAGGAAGTGGGCTTCGACCTGTTTGATGACCTCGAGCGTCTGCTCCTGCGTGGAGCCGACGGGTAACTGCACCTGCGCGAACATCAGGCCCTGGTCCTCGTCGGGCAGAAAGCCGGTGGGCATGCGGAGAAAGAGAAACGCCATCGCGCCGAGGATGAGGGCGTAAACGGCGAGCGAGCGGCCGCTGCGGTGGAGCATTTTGCCCACGCCGGCGGTGTAGCGGTCGGCGTTGCGGTCGAACATGCGGTTAAACCAGCCGAAGAAGCCCGTATCGTGATAGTGGTGACCCTTGGCGATCGGTTTGAGCAGCGAGGCGCAGAGGGCGGGCGTGAGGACGAGCGCGACGACGACGGAGAGCACCATCGCGGAAACGACGGTGACGGAGAACTGGCGGTAGATCACGCCGACGGAGCCGCCGAAGAAGGCCATCGGCACGAACACGGCGGAGAGCACGATGGCGATGCCGATGAGAGCGCCGGTGATCTGATCCATGGATTTGCGCGTCGCGTCGCGCGGGGAGAGGCCCTCCTCGGTCATGACGCGCTCGACGTTTTCCACGACGACGATGGCATCGTCGACGAGGAGGCCGATGGCGAGCACGAGGCCGAACATCGTGAGCGTGTTGATGGAAAATCCGAAGGCCTGCATCACGCCGAACGTGCCGAGCAGGACGACGGGCACGGCGATGGTGGGGATGAGCGTGGCGCGGATGTTCTGGAGAAACAGATACATCACGAGGAAGACGAGGACGATGGCTTCGATGAGCGTCTTCACGACCTCCTCGATGGAAATGCGGACGAACGGCGTGGTATCGAGGGGATACTCAACCTTCAGGCCGGGTGGAAAAAAGGCGGAGAGCTCGGTGATGCGCGCGCGGACGAGGCGGGCGGTTTCGAGGGCGTTGGCGCCGGTGGCGGGGCGGATGGCCATGCCGGAAGACGGCGCGCCGTTGAAGCGCGTGGTGATGGAATAGTTTTCACCGCCGAGCTCGATGCGGGCGACGTCGCGCAGGCGGACCTGCGAGCCGTCGGGATTGACGCGCAGGAGGATGGCGCCGAATTGCGCGGGAGTTTCGAGGCGCGTCTGCGCGGTGATGGTGGCGGTGAGGCGTTGGCCGGGGACGGCGGGCGCGCCACCGAGCTGGCCGGCGGAGATCTGGGCGTTTTGCGCCTGCATTGCGGCGGTGACGTCGCCGATGGTGAGGCGGTAGTTGGCAAGGCTGTCGGGATTGAGCCAGACGCGCATGGCGTATTGCGTCCCAAAAAGTTGGATATCGCCGACGCCCTGGATGCGGCTGATGGATTCCTGGACGTTGGCGGCGACGTAGTCGGAGATGTCGTCGCGGGTCATGCGGCCGTCGGTCGAGACGAAGCCGAGGACCATGAGGAAATTGCGCACGGACTTGGTGACGCGCACGCCCTGTTGCTGCACCTCCTGCGGGAGGAGCGGCATGGCGAGCTGGAGTTTGTTCTGCACCTGGACCTGCGCGATGTCGGCATCGGTGCCGGCGTCGAAGGTGAGCGAGATCGTGACATTGCCGGCGGAGTCGCTGGTCGACGCCATGTAGCGCAGGTGGTCGATACCGTTCATGCGCTGCTCGATGACCTGGGTGACGGTGTCCTCGAGCGTCTTGGCGGAGGCGCCGGGATAGCTGGCGCCGATGGCGATCGTGGGCGGCGCGATGCTGGGGTATTGCGACACCGGCAGCGAGTTGATCGACGTCAGGCCGGCGAGCATGATGACGATGGCGATGACCCAGGCGAAGATGGGCCGGTCGATGAAATATTTGGCCATGAGAGGAGGTCCGGACGGAAAGAACGCGAAGGGCGGCGCTCAACGCGCGGGGGCGGCCGGGGCGGTGGGCGCAGGTGCGCCGAGCGTGGCGGGCACGGGCTTCACGGGGGAGCCGGGGCGAATCTTTTGGAGATTTTGCACGATGAGACGGTCACCGGCTTTTACGCCCGAGGAGACAAGCCACTCGCTGCCGATGGCGCGGTCGGTGGTGAGCACGCGGAGTTCGGCGGTGTCGTTGGCGCCGACGAACATTGCGGTGGCTTCGCCGCGCTGGTTGCGTGTGACGCCCTGTTGCGGAACGAGGAGTGCGGCGGGATTGACGCCTTCTTCGAGGCGCGTGCGGACAAAAAGACCGGGGAGCAGGAGGCGGTCGGGATTCGGGAAAAGGGCGCGGATGCCGACGGAGCCGGTAGAGGGATTCACCGTGATGTCGGCGAATTGGAGCACGCCGGGCGCGGCGTAGGTGGTGCCGTCTTCGAGGAGCAGGCGGACACTGGCGCGATCGGTGCCGGCGCTCTGCAGGCGGCCGCTGGCGAGCGCCTGTTTCAAACGGAGCAGCTCGGCGCTGGACTGGCTGACGTCGACGTAGACCTGATCGATTTGCTGGACGGTGGCGAGGAGCGTGGCGGCGCCCTGCTGGACGTAGGCGCCCTCGGTGACTTCGGAGCGGCCGATGCGACCGGAGATAGGCGAGAGCACGCCTGTGTAGCCGAGATTGATCTCGGCGACTTGCACGGCGGCTTTGGCGGCGGCGACCTCAGCCTGGCCGGCTTGGCGGGCGGCGAAGGCGATGTCGTGGTCCTGCTGGCTGACGGCGCCAGCGGCGATGAGTTGTTTCGCGCGATCGGACTGGAGGCTGGACGAAAGGGCGGTGGCCTCGGCGCGGGCGAGGGCGGCGCGGGCGCTGTCGAGGGCCGCCTGATACGGCGCGGGGTCGATCTGGTAGAGCGGTTGGCCTTCTTTGACGTCGCTGCCCTCGGTGAAGAGGCGTTTTTGCACGATGCCACTCACGCGGGCGCGGACCTCGGCGACACGGAAGGCGGAGGTGCGGCCGGGGAGATCACGGGTGAGTGTGACCGGGCGGGGCGCGATCGTGACGAAGCCGGCCTCGGTGGGCGGAGGCGCGACGGGCGCGGGGGCTTTTTTTTCGCAACCGGCCAAGAGGAGAGAGGCGGAGACGGCGAAGAGCAGGTGGTGCGGTGACATGGGCGGCGGGTGGAAAGGCGAAGGCGAAAGGCGAAGAACCGGAAGCAGAGACGGCAACAACGGCTTGGCGTTGCGCCGTCGCAGGCAATCAGAGCTTGGTAGGCGTTCCCTGACAGCAAGAAACACCCGGATGCTGCCGGCGTAAGACGGTGGTAGCTACGCTAATCACGGGTGTGAGCATCGTCGGTGGATGGGATAAAAAAACCCGCCGGGGTGAGCGGCGGGTCGAGAAACGCGAGAGAGGGAGATCGGCGCGGGGGAATTACTTTTTGAACTTCGTCTGGATCAGGGCGCGGAGGGCGTCGTGGAGGTCATCGTTGACGAGCCGATTCAGGACTTCCTCGAAGAAACCGAAGGTGAGCAATTCGTCGGCCTGTTCCTTGGCGATGCCGCGTGACTGAAGGTAAAACTCCTGCTCGGGGTCGATGCGGGACGACGTGGCGCCGTGGGTGCAGCGGACGTCGTTGGCTTGGATTTCGAGGCCGGGGAGGGAGTTGGCCTCGGCATCGTCGCTGAGCATC
The DNA here is from genome assembly GCA_943372705.1 of Opitutus sp. GAS368. Lineage (GTDB taxonomy): Bacteria > Verrucomicrobiota > Verrucomicrobiia > Opitutales > Opitutaceae > GAS368. Next base: position 8,626 of record CALRZR010000074.1, read on the forward strand.
AGGTTGCGATTCGATTGGTAGGCGTCGGTCTTCTGCGCGTCGGGATCGACGACGATGAGGCCGGAGAAGATCGTCTTCGCGGTGCCGCGCAGGGCATTTTTGTAGAGGAGGTCGGACTTCGTGTTGGGCGCCTGGTGGATCTGCAGCGTGCGCTGGTCGAACTCCTGGCCGGTCTCGGCAACGGTGAGGGCGAGCATCTCGGAGAAAGCGCCGGGAGCGGAGAGTTGCGAGAGCGACTCGTGGCGGGCCTGGCGGGCGCCGAGGTGGAGGTTGAGGGATTGCACGCGGGCGTCGCGGCGGACGACGGTGCTGTTGGACTGGAAGGAGAGGGCGCGGTGGCTCCAGTCCTGTTTGCCGATGTAGCTGATCTGCGCGCCGTGGTGGGCGTAGAGATCGTTGGCGCCGGCGGCGAACTGGGCGGAGTCGTCGGAGTCGGAGCCGAAATATTCGACGACGGAGACGCGGGCGTTTTCACCGGTGACGACGAGCGTGTGCGGGAAAACGGCGGCGGTGGCGCCGAGGGCGTAGGAGAAAATACCGACGGGCAACTCGAGTTGCACATCGCGCGGCACATAGATGAACGCGCCGTCGAGGAGGAAGGCCTCGTGAAGAGCGAGAAACTTGGCGGAGCCGAGCTTGGCGGGTTGAGCGAGGAGGTGTTCGCGGACGATGGTCTCGTGTTTTACGAGGGCATTTTGGAGCGTATCGACGATCACGCCACGGGCGACGAGGTCAGCGGCGAGGGGTTCGCGGGAGTGGAGGCGGCCATTGGCGAAGACGAGCTTCGCGGCTTTTTTCACGCCGATGGGGGCGTGCGGCACGGCGGTCGCGGCGGCGGGCAGTGTGAAGCCGGCGAGCGTGAGCGTGCCGATGTTGCTGAAGCGCCACGATTCATCGGTGCGCGCGGGCAGCGGGAGCGCGGTGAATTTCTCGTAGGCGGCGCGCTTGCGGGCGATCCACCACGCGGGGAGCGTGGGCGGGAGGCTGGCGAGGTGCGCGGCGAAGGCTTTGGGCGTGAAGCTGCCGACGAGGGTGGTGGGGGTGGAGAGGGCGGTGGCGGACATGGCGGCGGGCGGAATGACCAATGACTAATGTCTAATGACTAATGAACGAACCGATGTGCGGTGATACGTGAAGTGGTGGCGAGAGACCTCTGTCACTAGACATTCGTCATTGGACATTGGTCATTCGTGGGCGTCAGCCCACGCTACCTTCCATTTCGAGGTCGATGAGGCGTTTGAGCTCGACGCTGTATTCCATGGGGAATTGGCGGGCGAGGTCGTTGATGAAGCCGTTGACGGCGAGGCTCATGGCCTGGCCTTCGGTGAGGCCGCGCTGCTGCATGTAGAAAATCATGTCCTCGGAAACCTTGGACACGGAGGCCTCGTGCTGCGTGGAGTTTTTATCACCGCGGACGCTGATGGCGGGATAGGTGTCGGTGCGGCTGTTGGTATTGATCAGGAGCGCGTCGCACTCGGTGTTGTTTTTGCAACCCTTGAGGTGCTTCGGGATGTGGACGACGCCGCGGTAGGTGCTGCGGCCTTGGCCGACAGAGATGGATTTCGCGACGATGTTGGACGTCGTGTTGTTGGCGGCGTGGATCATCTTCGCGCCCGTGTCCTGGTGCTGGCCGTCGTTGGCGAGGGCGATGGAGATGACTTCTCCGCGGGCGCGTTCGCCTTTGAGGACGACGCCGGGATACTTCATCGTGAGGCGGCTGCCGATGTTGCAGTCGATCCACTTGATCTCGGCATCCTCGTGCGCGACGCCGCGTTTGGTGACGAGGTTGAAGACGTTGTTCGCCCAGTTCTGGACGGTGATGTATTGGATCTTGGCGCCTTTGAGGGCGACGAGTTCGACGACGGCGCTGTGAAGCGTCGACGTGGAGAACTTCGGCGCGGTGCAGCCTTCCATGTAAACGACCTCGGCGCCTTCGTCGGCGATGATGAGGGTGCGTTCGAACTGGCCGAAGTTTTCGGCGTTGATGCGGAAGTAGGCCTGGAGGGGCTGGGCGACCTTCACGCCCTTGGGGACATAGATGAAGGAGCCGCCGGAGAACACGGCGCTGTTGAGTGCGGAGAACTTGTTGTCACCGGTGGGGATGACTTTGCCGAAGAATTTCTTGAAGAGCTCGGGATGCTCGCGGAGGCCCTCGGTGGAGTTGCAGAAGATGACGCCTTGTTTGGCGACGATCTCTTTGATGTTGGAGTAGGCGGCTTCGGAATCGAATTGGGCTTCGACGCCGGCGAGGAATTTGCGCTCCTGCTCGGGAATGCCGAGGCGCTCGAAGGTTTTCTTGATGTCGTCGGGGACTTCATCCCAGGTGCGCTTCGGCTTCTGGCCTTGCGAGAGGTAGTAGCGGATTTTTTGGAAATCGATGTTCTCAAGATCCTTCGTGGCCCAGTGCGTGGGCATGGGCATTGAGAGAAATTTCTTCAGGGCGTTGAGGCGGAATTCGAGAATCCACGGCGCCTCTTTTTTCACCGAGCTGATGTAGCGGATGGTGTTTTCGTTGAGGCCGGTGCCGGCATCGAACTCGTAGTTGACGTTGTAGGAGAAATTACCGGCGGACTGGTCGATGCCGACGGCGGGATTTTCCACGGCGGCGGTTTCGGCGGGCGCGGGCAGGGTGTCGGTGTCAGAGGGTGGCTTCATGGTGACTGACGGAAAAGTTGAGAGCTGAGAGTTGAGCGTGGGTGGAGCGGCGGCCCGCCCGGAGGTCGGGCCCTACCTTTAGGCGGTGGCCAGCTCTTTTTTGATCCAGTCGTAGCCCTTGGCCTCAAGTTCGAGGGCGAGGGATTTGTCGCCGCTCTTCACGATGCGGCCGTCATACATGACGTGAACGTAGTCCGGGACGATATAGTCGAGGAGGCGTTGGTAGTGGGTGATGAGCAGCACGCCGAGATTGGGGCCGCGCATGACGTTGACGCCTTCGGAGACGATGCGGAGAGCGTCGATGTCGAGGCCGGAGTCAGTCTCGTCCATGAGGGCGAACTTGGGTTCGAGCATGGCCATTTGGAGGATTTCGCAGCGCTTCTTTTCGCCGCCGGAGAAACCGTCGTTGACCGAGCGGGAGGTGAACTTCCGGTCGATCTTGAGGAGGTCCATCTTGGAGTAGAGGCGTTTGTAGTAGGCGGAGGCGTCGATCTCTTCGCCCTCGGCCATGCGGGCCTGGAGGGCGGCGCGGAGGAAATTGGCGATGGAGACGCCGGGGATTTCGCTGGGGTATTGGAAGGCGAGGAAGAGGCCGGCGCGGGCGCGCTCATCGGCTTCCTGTTCGAGGATGGATTTGCCGTCGAGGAGGACATCGCCGCTCGTGATCGTGTAGTCGGGGTGACCGGCAATCGCTTTGGAGAGCGTGGATTTGCCGGTGCCATTGGGCCCCATGATGGCGTGAACTTCGCCGCTGTTAATCGTCAGGGTGAGACCTTTGACGATTTCTTTTTCGCCGATGGAGACGTGGAGATTTTGGATGACGAGGGAGGACATGCTGTGGAGTGAAAGTGAAAGGGAAAGTGTGGGCGGAGGAGGGAATGTGCTGAGAGCGGACAGCCGAGCGAGGTGCGCGCGACGGACGCGGGCTTAGTGGGCGGATTTTGTGGCTTGGCCGCGGAAGATGATTTCGACGGATTTGGCGTCGTAGCCGCGCGGGAGGATCGAGCTGACTTGGTTGAGGAGCTCGGGCGGAAGGTCGATGTCGTGGGTCTTGCCGGTGCGGTCGTCGTGAAAATGGGCGTGCGGCCGGAGATTCGGGCAGTAGCGGGTGGGGCCGCGCTCGAAGTTCACCGCGCGGATGAGGTCGCACTGCGCGAGGGTTTCGAGGCAGTTGTAAACGGTGGCGAGCGAGATGGTGGGGAGCTCGGACTTGACGCGGGCGAAGACTTCGTCGGCCGTGGGGTGGTCGCGCTTTTTGAGGAGCACGTTGTAAACGACCTCGCGCTGAGGCGTGGAGCGCAGGCCGCTGTCGGCGAGCTTTTGCGCGAGGGCGTCGGCGTTAATGGTGGCGGTGGACATGCTTTTGAGGGAGGGGCACCAAATTGGAATGGTTCTAAGGTGCAAGTGAGAATTAGAACTATTCCAAAGAGAAAGGCGGGCGTTTGCGGGGTATTAGTCCGCATAAATCAGCCGCGAACGACCAAGGCATGAGCCACAGATGGCACGGAGCCCAGACACAGAGGCCACAGAGCAGTCAAGGTGCTTGGCTCCGGGCGCGATGGGTGGAACTCGGTGCGCTCTAGACAAGAAAATCTTCCAAGAAGCGTGATGGATCCGAGTTATACCAGTTACGATGAGTGTTTAGACTTTTGTAGGGCTGCCGCTCGTAGGCAGGCCGTAGCGGTTATCGGGTTCGTCGCGTGACGGCCCGGCGGCGAGCTCCAGCCCTATAGTCTAAACCCGTTTCGTAAATGGTATTAGCGGCTGCGCGAGGGGCGAAACGTTCACGCGTTCTGCTACGATTGAGGGAGGGCTATGGCACGGGGCGTGACGCCTCGGGGGAAGAGGCGGCAGGCGAACTGACGCGGAAATTCGTGGTTCAGAATTCTGCGCTGACGCGGAGCATCACGAGGAGGGCGTCGCGGAGGGCGCGGCTGCCGCCGGGGTGGCGGATGTATTGCACGTCGGGTTTCAGACTCAGGCGATCGGTGAGCGCGAAGGTGTAGGTGGCTTCGATGACTTGTTCGGAATCGAGGGCGGGCGCGGTAGGGTCGAGGAGGCGGGCGGTTTGGGCGGTGCGCGAACCGAAGGCGGCGTGGGTGAAGCCTAGGGCGGCGACGTCGGCGGGGCGGCTGGAGAAAGGTCCGGTCCAGGCAAGTCCGGTGTCGAGGGCCCACGAAAGCGTGTTGCGGTCGGAAGGAGCGGTGCCGAGGCGGGCGAACGCGTCGAGACGGTCAGGTTTTTCGGCGGTGCCGATGAGGCGATGTTCGACGGCGGCGTAGGCGCCGGTGTTGCCGGAGAAATTGCGCGGAGCGGCGCCGGTGAGCGCGAAGGCGCGGCCAGTGGCGTCGAATTGCTGTTCCGGGAATCGGGCGGTGTGGTGCCAGAGGCCGAGCTTGCAGCGAGTCGGGCTGTTTTCGGGTGCGTAGACGAATTCGGTGATGGCGAACCAACCTTGGTCACCACCGAGACGGTAATGGAGGCCGTGGCGCGTGACGGTGGGATCGCCGGCGGGGGAATCAAACGTGTCGCCGTCGAAGAGGCCGAGCCGCCACGTGGTCGAGGGCGTGAGCGTGCCGGAAAGGCGGATACCGGGGGCGGCGACATAGAAGGCGGGGCCGGTGTTGACGGTGTTGGCGGAAATGAAGGCGGGCCAGCCGAAGGCGCTGTTGGCGAATTCGCCGCCGGCCTCGGTGCCGGCGAACTCTTCGTCGGCGAGCAGGGCGCCGGCACGCAAGGACCAGCCCGCGGATTCGGTTTCAAACCACCACGAGTAGAGGCGCGTGCTGTCGAAAGCCTCGGTATTGCTGGCGGCGAGAAAATCGCCGAGGAAGCGGGCGGTGGGGCCGCGACCCTCGTGATTGAGGACGCTGGCGTAGGCGCGGAATTGCGGGGACGATTTGTCGGCCGGGGTATTTTTCCACGAGGCGTGAGCGAGCGTGAGGGCGTGGAGGGCTTCGCCGCGACGGGCGCCACCGCGCAGGCCGGCCGAGCCTTCGAGCGTGACGGCGAGGCCGGTGTCGACGGCGGGACCCGGTTCCGCTGCAACGAGGCACAGGGAGGAGAGCAGGACGGCGAAAGGCAGTGCTGGGCGCATGAGGAGTTTGAATAAGTGAATGCAGGCGCAGGGCACTTGGCTCATCGGCACACATGGGTTGATGGTTGAGCGCGCGGCAAGCGACGAGCGAGGTGACGCGGGGTGGCGGGCGCGAGAAGTGCCGGGGGCCCGTGGAAACGATCGCGGGAGCGATCACGCACGCCAGCACCAGTGCCAGGGCTCGTAGCCGATGCCGTGGGGGTTGCGGCGGGGGTAGGACATCACAAAACCGAATTTCGCGGCGTGGCGACGAAGCCAACGAAAGGCCGGGGTGCGCTCGAAGCTGTCTTCGATGGAGACATCGGCGGGATCGCCGATGTCGATGGCGCGGCCGGTGTGGTGCTCGCTGAAGCCGGGTGCGGCGACGTAGCGGAAGAGATCGGCGGGATCGCGGCCGGCGGCGAGATGGCGCCGGATGATTTGGGTCTGGCGGGCTATGCTGCGAAAGCCGGAGAGGGGAATCAGCGTGATGCCATCGGCAGCGGCGGCGTCATGCATGCGGCGCCACGCGGCGGCGGCGCGAGGTGCGAGGCGGACCGGTTTCTGGTCGGCAGGATGGCGGCCAACGAGGACGAGGCGAGGAATGGTCGCTTCGCGAAAGGCCCGCATACGGCGGGTGCGGCCGTAGTCGGGGGGAATACCGAGCGAGCGGTGGAGGGCGACTAGGCGAGCGGCGGTCATTGGAGAGAATACGTGCGCCCAAAAAAATCGGCGGTTGGGAAACCGCCACTCCGCGCGGGACTCAGCCGTGATGCTCAGCGAGCCAGCGTTCGGCCTCGATGGCGGCTTGGCAGCCCATGCCGGCGGCGGTGATCGCCTGCCGGTAGACGTGGTCGGAGCAGTCGCCCGCGACGTAGACACCGGGGACATTGGTTTGAACCTGAGAGCCGGGCTGCGGCTTGAAATAGCCGCCCTCGTCGACGTCGAGCGGGGGGGCAAACGGGCCGGTGTTGGGCACGTGGCCGATGGCGACGAAGATGCCTTTGACCGGGAGCACGGATTCGACGCCGGTCTTCACGTTTTTCACTTTGAGGCCGCTGACGGCGCCCTCGGGAACGCCGAGGACTTCGACGGGGACGCTGTCCCAGACCATTTGGATTTTCTCGTGGGCGACGGCGCGGTCAGCCATGATCTTCGAGGCGCGCAGGGTGTCGCGACGGTGAACGAGATAAACTTTGCTCGCGAAGCGCGTGAGGAAAAGGGCTTCTTCCGCGGCGCTGTCGCCGCCACCGAGCACGGCGACTTCCATCTTGCGGTAGAACGCGCCGTCGCAGGTGGCGCACGTGGTCACGCCCTTGCCGCCGTAGAGCTCTTTTTCGCCGGGGATGCCCGTGAGGCGCGGCGAGGCGCCGGTGGCGATGATGACGGTCTTGGCGAGAATAGTGCGATCACCGCAGACGAGTTTGCGCGGCATCGACGTGAAATCGACGGAGTCGACGAGCGCCTGTTCGAAACGGGTGCCGAAACGCGTGGCCTGCTCGCGCATGTTTTGGGTGAGCTGGAAGCCGTCGACGCCGTGCGGGAAGCCGGGGAAATTTTCCACCTCGCTCGTAGTGGTGAGCTGGCCGCCGGGGAGCGGTCCCTCGATGACGAGCGGATTGAGGCTGGCGCGGGCGGTGTAAATGGCGGCGGTGAGACCGGCGCAACCGGTGCCGACGATGACGACGTTTTCGACGGTGGAGGACATGAGGTTTTCTGGCGGAACACAGAGCCGCGGAAGCGGCCGAGTGCAACCATGGAGATGTAACGGGGCGGAAAGAAGCCGTTTGCGCGGCGGCGGGCGGGCCGTCTTGCTGCGCGCATGATCCAACTTTCCGAGGAAGCCGCGGCGGGCGAAGTCACCGCGCTGCATGAGCGTCTGTTCACGATCGACACGCACATCGACACGCCGACGGCGAGTCTCATGCGCGACGGGTGGGATTTCGGCGTGCGCCACGACTACGCGACGGACCGTTCGCAATGCGATCTGCCGCGGATGGGCGAAGGCGGCGTGGACGCGCTGGTGTTTGCGGTTTACGTGGGACAACTGGCGCGGACGGACGACGGGCTGCGGCGGGCGCACGAGCGGGCGGAGCGGTGTTTCGAGCGGACGCATGCCGTGCTCGCGCAGAATGCGGCGGCGTGCGGACTGGCGGTGACGGCGGACGAGGCGCTGCGGCTGAAACGCGAGGGCAAGCGGGCGATTTTTCTAAGTATCGAGAATGCCTACTCGCTGGGCCGCCACGCGGGGAACGTGGCGAAATTTCACGGGCTCGGGGTGCGCATGCTCGGGCTCACGCACATGTTGAACAACGATATCGCCGATGCCTCGACCGATCCGCGCGGCGCGGAGTGGGGCGGGCTGAGTCCGCTGGGGCGCGAGGTGGTGGCGGAGGCGAATCGGCTCGGCATGGTGCTCGATGCGTCGCACGCGAGTGACGACGTGCTGCGGAACTTGCTGGAGGTGTCGCGCGCGCCGGTGGTGCTCTCGCACAGCGGACCGCGGGCGATGGCGGATCATCCGCGAAATGTCGGCGACGAGCTGTTGCGGGCGTTGGCGGCGAAAGGCGGCGTGCTGCAAGTCAACGCGCTGCCGGTCTCGCTGGTGCACGCGCCGGGCAACGGCCGCACGGCGGCGATCGCGGAGGTGTTGGTGCGTTTCAAAGATGCGGTGCTCTCGCCCGAGACTCTCGCGGCGGAGGACCGCGCGTATGATGTGGTCTGCGCGGCGCACCCGAATCCGCCGGTGACGTTCGACGATTTCATCCGGCACATCGAACACGCGGTGGCCGTGATGGGCATCGACCACGTGGGGATCGGATGCGATCTGGACGGCGGTGGCGGCGGTTTTGCGGGGCTGCGCGACGTGACGGATTTTCCGAATATCACGCGGGCGCTGGTGGCGCGCGGCTGGGGCGAAGAGGCGCTCGCGAAGCTGTGGGGCGGCAACACGCTGCGCGTCTTTCGCGCGGCGGAACGGGCCGCGGGACGCAGCTAACCTAGCCGGCGGCGACCGGTGTGGGTGCGCCGGCGGGCACGAGCGCGAGCACCGGCAGGAAGTCTTCGAGCGCGAACGGTTTCGAGAGGATGTGCGCGACGTTTTCGGCGGCGAGGGCGCGGGCCGTTTCGGGCTGCAGGCGGCCGGTCATGACGGCGATGGCGGGTGAGCCGGGTTCACGGCGTATCGTGCGGATCAGTTCGAGGCCGCCGAGGCGCGGCATATTGAGATCGGTGAGGACAAGTCCGATTTCCCCGCGGTGGGCGTGGTAGAGTTCGAGGGCTTCCACACCGTCGGCGGCGGTGTAGGCGGGCAGGCCCTTGAGTTTTACGATTTGGCCGAGGAAACGGCGGATCGAAGGCTCATCGTCGACCAAGAGAATGGCACGGCCGAGCCCCTGGTTGGCACCGTTGGCGGCGGGTGCGGCCAAATAGGCGGGCGCCGCAGGCGAGGTCTTGCGCTGATGGAAAAGGGACACGGCGCGGGCCGCGAGCGACTGAAGTTCGGCCAGTTGGGCAGGACCGAGGGTGCGCGGGACGCGGTCCAGCACGCACAGCGTGCCGAGCGAGTGGCCTTCGGGTGCAATCATCGGGACACCGACGTAAAAACGAAACCCGGCCTCAGTGACGATGGGCAGATGGCGGAAGCGGGGGTCGGCCGCGGCGTCCGCGACGACGAAGGCGCCGCTGCTCGTAAACGCGTAGCCGCAGAGACCGTAGTTGCGGGCAACTTCGCAAACGCCGAGGCCGATCTGGGCTTTGAACCAGCAGCGATCGCGGGCGACCAAGGTGAGGGCGGCGGCGGGCGCACCGAGCAATCGGGCGGCGGCGGCGGCGATCTCGTCGAACACGGCCTCGGGCGGCGTATCGAGGATGCCGTAGGAGTGGAGCAGGTGTAGGCGGGCGTTCTCCGTCGGGGTGTCGTGGGCGGTCAAGTGATCCATGGGCGGACTCGGCGTGAGGGATGGCTCCTAGGGAAAAATGTTCAAGCGAGAAGGTAAAATGTGTGACGAACGGCCGTCAGAGCGGAGTTGAGCGGCAAACTGGCGGAATATTCCCGGGGAGGTGAAAATTTCCTCCGGAGCGGTGTCTAGAGCGGTGCGTCGCTGGGACGAGTGGCGGCTCGAAGAAGGCGAGCGGCGGGCGGGGGATTCACCGGTCAGGGGGCGGAGCCTTTTGCGGAAAGATATTGGGCGATGGGTAGGCCAGGGATTTTCCGGAGGCCGGCGACGGCGGTGGCGGCATGGAGGTCGGCGCCGGCGGCGTTGAAGTGGGTGTGGTCCTGCGGGTAGAGGGCGGCGGTTTTCTCGGCGCCGAGCGCTTCGAGTTTGTCGGCAACAGCGGCGCTGAGATCGAAGAAGGCGGCGCCGGCGGACGCGGCGGTTTGGGCGGACCATTGGCTGTGGCGGCTGGTGCGCTCGATTTTTCCATTCTTCCAGTCGTTGCGGATCGTGAGCGAAAGCACGATCGGCGTGGCGCCCTTGGCCTTGGTGTCGGCAATCATCTTGCGGAGATACCAGCCGAAGGTGTGCACGACCTCGTGTTTTTTGGTGATGATGTTGTCGACTTCGCGGGTCTCTTCGCCGAGGCCGGGAATCGAGCCGCGGGCGCGGCGGGCGGCGGGCGGGACGGATTCATCTTCGTTGACGGGGCTGCCGTCGTTGTGGCCGAACTGGATGATGACGAAGTCGCCGGCTTTCAGGTCGGCGAGGAGTTGGTCCCAGAGGCCCTCGGTGATGAAGGTGCGGCTGCTGCGGCCACCGCGGGCGCGGTTGGCGACGTTGATTTTGGAGAGATCGAAGTAGTTGGCCAAGGGTTCGGCCCAGCCTTGTTGGCGCTCGCCGCGTCCGCGGGCGGCGGTGGAATCGCCGGCGACGAAGAGCGTCGGGAGCGCTGGATTGAGCGGAGTGCGGATGGGCGCGGGGTTCTTGGCGAGGTCGGGTGCGGGGGTGGTTTTCGGCGCCTGGGCGGAGAGGACGGCGGCGAGGCCGGCGGCGAGGCCGGCGAGTGCGACTGAGAGGAGGTGGCGGAGTTTCATGGGGAACGTGGATCAGTTGAGCTTGGTGGAGTAGGTGCGCTGGAGGAGTTTTTCGGGGACGGGGATGATGCAGATGTTCATCGAGCGGCCGTCGGCGGAGAGTTTGGCGGACTGGATTTGGATGCGTGTGCTGTCGGCGCTGAAGGTGGGGTGCGGATGGTCGGCGGCGGTGCGTTTGTGGTCGGACGAGAGCAGGATGAGTTCGTCGTTGCGACGGTCGATGAGGTAGAGGTTGCGCTCGAAATCGTCGCCGACGGCCCAGCGTCCGTCGGGGGAACCGTGGACGTGCCAGAGGCCGCTGCCGGTTTTCGTTTGGCCGGCGAAGCGAATCTCGCGAGTGCGGAGATTCACGATACCGAGACCGGTGGGGTGCTCGCGTGTGCCGGAGGTGCCCCAGTCGTCGTTTACGCCGGGTTTGCGATGGCCCATGACGGCGAAGGCGACTTCGTCTTTGGTGATCACGGCTTCGTGGGTGACCCAGTCGAAGGACGACTCGGGCCAGAGCGGGCGCAGGCCGGTGCCGTCGGCGAGGACGGTCCAGGTGCGTTGGGGGGCTTTGCCGCCGGTCTCCCAGCAGAAGACAATTTCGCCGGGGACCCACGGATTGGTCTGCACGTGGCCGATCTGAAAAGGGACGGCGACGATGAATTTGGTTTCGCCGGTTTTCAGATTCATTGCGGCGAGGCCGGTGGGGCCGGCGCCCATGTTGCGCGGGCCGAAGTTCGCGGCGGGCTTGGTGTCGGGTGGGAGGTGTTGGGCGGCGAGTTCTTTGTTGCCGACGCGGAAGTAGACGAAGTTTTCAGTGGGATCGAGGGCGACATCGCCGACGGCGCCGAACTCGGGCGGAACGGTGCCGCAGACGTGTTCGTAGGCGGAGGCGGGTGAGAGTTGGCCGGCGGCGCTGTCGGCGAAGAGTTTCGCAAGATCGACGCGGATGATTTGCGAGGGACCGCGCGGACGGCCGCGATCACCGCGGCTGCGGGTGGCGGACGTGCCGGGGGCGGGCGGGTCCGTGCGCGGGGTGCCGGGGGAGGCGACGGCGTGGGTGTCGGGCGGAGGAGGCGCGGCTTCGCCGGGCAACGGGAGGATGCGCAGGAAGTAGAGATTCATCGAGTGGTCGGCGAGGCAGAGCATGCCGGTGAAGCCGGCTTCGGTGACCTGCACGAGTTCGCCGGTTTTTTCGTGGACGGCCATCGCTTGGCCGGGGACGCGGTTGGAGCGGAAGACGAGCCATTGGCCGTCGGCGGTCCACTGATGATGCGTCTGGTAGATCTTGGAGTCGCCGGCGGCCTTGGTGGTGAGAAACGTGAGCGGGACGCCGGTGACTTCGTCGATGACGGTTTTCTTTTCGGAGGGGAAGCGCGTGCCGATCTGGGCGGAGGCGGGAAGTGCGACGAGGGCGAGGAGGAGAATGGCGGCGGTGACGGCCGCGACTGCCGGGGGTCGCAGTGGGCGAGGGGTAAGCATGGCGGGGAGTGTGGGGCCAGACGTGACGGAGGCGAAGAACGTTGTGGGCCGAGTGGATGGACAGTCCGAGGGGGCGGTGAGTATTCGCACGGAGGGCGGGTCGGAGACCCTGCCCTACTTACAAGACGACGGGGCAGGATGCCCGCCGCTACTCTGGGAAAATTCGGCGTGCAGTGGGCGGGTGGCGGGGCAAGGTTCCGTGCTCCCGCTTATGAAAACTCCCCGTGTGTTCGCGATCGTGGTCGTGTCCTGTTGCGCTGCGGCCCTCGTGTCGGCCGCCGCGCCGTTGCCGCGCAGCGCGCCCGAGGCGCAGGGCGTGGCGTCGGGGGCGGTTTTGGATTTCGTGAACGAGGCGGAGGCAAAGATCGATGCGCTGCACAGCGTGATGGTGGTGCGCCACGGCAAAGTGATCGCGGAGGGTTGGTGGGCGCCGTATGCGGCGGAGGAGCCGCACCTGATGTTTTCGCTGAGCAAGAGTTTTACCTCGACGGCGGTGGGGCTCGCGATTGCGGAGGGAAAATTGAAAGTGGAGGACGAGGTGCTGAAATTTTTTCCGGAGGAGGCGCCGGCGAAGCCGAGTGTGAATTTGAAAGCGATGCGGCTGCGCGATCTGCTCACGATGGCGGCGGGTCACCACGCGGAGGATCTGCAGGGATTTTCGCTCACGACGGACGAGAGTGTGGTGAAGCGTTTTCTGGCGCTGCCGGTGGCGCACAAGCCGGGGACGTTTTTCGCCTACAGCACGGTGGCGACCTACATGCAGTCGGCGATGGTGCAAAAAGTCACCGGACAGAGTGTGCTGGAGTATCTGCGTCCGCGGTTGTTCGAGCCGTTGGGGATCGAAAATCCGACGTGGGAACAGAGCAAACAAGGCGTGTCGCAGGGTGGCACGGGCTTGAGCATTCGCACGGAGGACATCGCGAAATTCGGCCAGCTCTATCTGCAAAAAGGGATGTGGAACGGGAAACAACTCGTGCCGGCATCGTGGGTGGAAACGGCGACGGCGCGCTGGATGTCGAACGGCAGCAACCCTGCGAGCGACTGGGAGCAGGGTTATGGTTTTCAATTCTGGCGGTGCCGATTCGGGGTGATTCGCGGCGACGGCGCGCACGGGCAATTCTGCATCGTGATGCCGGAACTCGACGCGGTGATCGCAATCACGGCGGGCACGCGAGATTTGCAGGGCGTGTTAAACGTCGTGTGGGCGAAGCTCCTGCCGGCGTTGCAGGCGAAGACGAGCGGAGCGCTCGCGGCGGATGCGGCGGGGCAGGAGAAGCTGCGGGCGCGGTTGGCCGGTCTGACGTTGAAGCTGCCGGCAATGATCGAGGCGCCGGCGCTCGCGAAAACCGTCGCGGGAAAGAAATTTGTTTTCCCAAAAAATCCGCAGGCGATCGAGGCGATCACGCTGACGCCGGCGGGTGACGATGGACGGGCGACGGAAATCGCGGTGGTGATCGACGGAGCGGAGCAACGCGTGGCGGTCTCCGGCCGCGATTGGGTGCGCGGTGATCTCAACTCAGGACCGTCGGCGGGACAGGTGGCGGTGGCCGGTGGGTGGACAGCGCCGGACACGTTTACATTGGACATGGTGCGCTACCGCACGCCGTTTACCGCGCGCTACCGACTGATTTTTTCCGGCGATGAATTGAAGGTGGAAACGAAACCGAATGTCGGAGCGACGCCGCCGGTGATGGTGGGCAAACGCGGTTGACGAGGGATTGCTTCGCGCGAGCGCGTCGGCCAAAGCTCGGGGCATGAACCCCCATCGTGCTTTCGCCGCTTTGCTGGTGTCGTTATTTGTTTGGTCGGTTGGCTTCGCGGCCGCTGTAAAGGACCGCGAAGGTGCGGTGCGCGGCGACAAGGCGGCGATGGAGAACGACGCGCGTTGGATCTACAACGACGTGGAGCGGGGCTTCGCGGAGGCGAAGAAAACAGGCAAGCCGTTGCTTGTGGTGTTGCGCTGCGTGCCGTGTCTCTCGTGCGTGGGGCTCGATGCGGAAGTGCTGAAGGAGCCGACGCTGGCGCCGCTGTTAGACAAGTTTGTGTGCGTGCGACTCATCAACGCCAACGCGATCGACCTCGCGCGGTTTCAGTTCGACTACGATCTCTCGTTTTCGACGCTTTTCTTCAACCCGGACGGCACGATTTACGGCCGCTACGGCTCGTGGGTGCATCAGGCGGACCCGGACGCGAAGGAGACGATCGGCTATCGGCGGGCGCTCGAAGGGGCGCTGGCGATTCACCGCGGATATCCGCAAAACGGCGTGACGCTCGCGGGTAAACAGGGCGCGCCGACGCCGTTTCGCACGCCGGTGGAAATCCCGGTGCTCGCCGAGAAATACGGGCGCGAGCTGAACTGGAATGGCAAAGTCGTGCAGAGCTGCGTGCACTGTCATCAGGTGGGCGAGGCGTTTCGCACTTACTATCGCGAGAAAGGGGAGACGGTGCCGCTGGAGCGTATCTATCCGCTGCCGGCGGCGGAAACCGTGGGGCTGCGCCTCGCGGCGGACAAGGAAGCGACGATCACCGCAGTGGCGGCGGGTTCGCTCGGGGCAGCGGCGGGATTTCGCGTGAACGACGAAGTGGTGACGTTCGGCGGACAACCGTTGATCTCGATCGCAGATTTTTCGTGGGTGCTGCACCGCGCGCCGGCGGCGGGAAAAGTGAACGCGGTGGTGAAACGTGGCGGTAAGGAGGTCGCGCTGACACTGACTCTGCCCGAGGGATGGCGCATGAAGACGGAAATTTCCAAGCGCGTCGGCACATGGTCGATGCGGGCGATGGCCTTCGGCGGCCTGACGTTGGTCGATCTGGACGATGCGGCGCGCAAGGATCGCGGGCTCGGGATGGAGAAGATGGCGCTTTTCGTGAAAGGCATGGGGCAGTTCAACAAGCACGGGACCGCGAAGAAAGTCGGGTTTCTCAAGGACGATGTGATCGTGGAGTTCGCGGGAATGGCGGCGCGTGCGACCGAAGGCGAACTGATCGGGCAGGTGCTCGCGAAGACGAAAATCGGCGAGACCGTCGACGTGACGGTGCTGCGCGGGAGCGAGCGCGTGGCGTTGAAACTGCCGATGCAGTGAGCGACCCGGCAGGGAAGTCTCAGCTCGTGCCGAGAATTTCGCCTCGACTTTGAGGGGTGAAGAAACTGGCTGGCTTACCGGCTTGCCTGGCCGCTGCCGAATCGTCCGGGGCGGTCGGCAAATCCGCATTTTACACGATGAACAAGATCCTCACCACCACGCTGCTCGCTCTTGGGCTCTTCACCGGAACAGCGGTAGTCGCCGCAGAAACCAAGCCGCCGGCTGCGGCACAGGCGGCCGCGGCGAACTTCGTGGGTGAATTCGTGGGCGAATGGCAGGCGGAGAACGGCGTGGGCGGTGTGCTCAAGCTCGTGATCAAAAAGGGAGCCGATTCCGTTTGGGCGATCGACGCTTCCTTCACGTTCGAAGGCGCGACCGTCCCGACCACCACCAAGTCGCTCAAGATCGAGGGCAACAAACTTGAGACGGTCTTCGCCTGGGATGTGCAAGGCACCTCGGCATCCAGCAAGCTCGTCGGCGAACTCAAGGGCGATCGGATGGAGGGCGTCTACGAGAGCACCACGGCGGAAGGCGCCGGCAAAGGAAAGTGGCAGGTCACGCGCAAGCCGGCCGGTGATGGTCGGTGAGGGTGGTCGCTCAGGCCAATCTGTTTTTAAACTGAGCGATTTTCACGTCCTGAATCGCCTGCAAGCAGGCTCCTGACTCCAGGAAAATTGGTCTCACTTT
Source organism: Opitutus sp. GAS368 (assembly GCA_943372705.1). Taxonomy (GTDB): domain Bacteria; phylum Verrucomicrobiota; class Verrucomicrobiia; order Opitutales; family Opitutaceae; genus GAS368. The sequence goes on from CALRZR010000074.1 coordinate 24,629, forward strand.
GAGAACGAATTGGAATCAGGGTTTCACGGGATCGGCGACGTAGGGCCGTTCGCGATACTCGAACCAGTCGAAGTCGGCGGGGAGGGCGGTGCCGGCGGTGTCTTGGCAAGCGACGCCGACGAAGGCGCCGGTGAAGTTGGGCGCGCCGGGGGCGGTGGCTTCGTCGGAGAGGATGCTGGCGTCGAATTGCTGAGGGAGCCATTGCCATGCGGTGTCGCGGCGCTCGACACGGTAGGTGAAGAGTAGGCGCTCGTGGTCGACTTCGACGCGGAGTTCGACGCGGGCGCCGGGCGGAAGTGGGACGGGAGGCGTGAAGGAATCGGTCTGCGGCGAGTCGGGCACGCACGACATGACGCGGAGGTGTTTGCCGAGGGATTCGTCGTGCGAGACGTAGAGGTAGTGGAATTTCGCGGAATTGTAGTAGCAGACGAGGCCGGCTGATTGTTGGTAGTGCTCCGGCTCAAACTCGATCACCGTCGAGGCGCTGTAGCAGTGGGCCTGTTGGCGGCGGGCGACGAGGGTCTGCCGAAACGGGCTGCCGATCGATTCGCGGCCGTAGAGGCGCAGGTGGCCGGGACGGGCGGTGAGGCTGAACAGCTCGTCCGGATACGGCGAGCGGAGCCATTGGAAGGCGAGCGGGAGGGTGGCGGAGGCGTCGTCGAAATTTTCGCGGACGGGTGAGGATGGGAACGGGTGCGGGGTGAGGCCGATGGGTGCGGGCGCCGTGGTTTGAGCGAGGCCTTGGCCGTCGGTCGTGCGGAGCCAGCCGTCGGCGCCCCACGTCATCGGTTGGATGGCGGTTTCGCGTCCGAGGGTGCAGCGGCCGCGGTTGCGGAGGGGGCGGCCGCAGAGAAAGACCATAAACGTTTCGCCGTGCGGGGTGTCGACGAGGTCGGCGTGGCCGGCGCGTTGGAGTTCGACGTCGGGACGGTGGCGCGAGGTGAGGATCGGGCCGTCGGGGTGGAGTTCGTAGGGTCCGGTGAGCGAGCGGGAGCGCGCCATCGTCACGGCGTGGCCCCACGCGGTGCCGCCCTCCGCGGTGAGGAGATAGTAATAGCCGTCACGGCGGTAGAGGTGCGGCGCCTCGGTGAAGCCGAGGGCGGTGCCGGCAAAAATATTTTGGCGGCGACCGACGAGGCGACGCTCGGCGACGGAGTATTCCTGGAGGACGATGCCGTTGAACCGGTTCTTGCCCGGACGGAAGTCCCAGAGCTGGTTGACCAGATATTTTTTGCCGTCGGCGTCGTGAAAGAGCGAAGGATCGAAACCGCTGCTGTTGAGGTAAACCGGATCGGACCACTCGCCGTCGATGGTGGGGCAGGTGACGAGGTAGTTGTGGAAATCGCGGAGGGATGCGCCGGAAGCGCCGCCGACGGTGGTGCGGCCGTAGCGTTTCACGTCGGTGAAGATGAGCCAGAACAGGCCGTCGGCGTAGGTGAGGCACGGGGCCCAGACGCCGCAGGAATCGGGATCGCCGATCATGTTGAGCTGGCTGGCGCGGGTGAGCGGACGGGTGAGGAGGCGCCAGTGGACGAGGTCGCGGGAGTGGTGAATCTGCACGCCGGGGAACCACTCGAACGTGGACGTGGCGATGTAATAATCGTCGCCGACGCGGACGATGGACGGGTCGGGGTTGAAGCCGGGGAGGATGGGATTGCGGATCATCGACGGAAAAAATCAGGCGGTGGCGGCGGGGGTAGCGACGGCGGCGCGACGGGCGGCGAGGGCTTGTTCGATTTCGTCCACTTTGGTTTGGCTCAGAGGGTAAATCCAGAGCGCGATGCCCTTCAAAACGGCGAAGCCGGCGGGGAAGAGCGAGAAGGTGAGAGTGATGCCGAGAAGGGAGGTGGCGGATTGCGCGACGTTGGCGAGGTAGCCGTATTGGTGGAGAATCCACGGCAGGAGGAGACCGGCGAAGGCAGTGCCGGTCTTGATGGCGAAGAGGGAGGCGGAGTAGACGAGACCGGTGGAGCGGCGGCCGAATTTCCACTCACCGTAGTCGGCGACGTCGGCATACATGGCCCACACGAGGGCGGAGGCCGGACCCATGCAGAAGGCGCCGAGGGCCTGCACAGTGAGCTGGAGCGCGAAGTTGTCCTTGGGGATGAAATAAAACGCGGCCAAGCAGGCGGCAGTGACGAAGGTGAGGGCGACGGAGAGGACGCGTTTGTCGGCGACCTTGGCGAAGAAACTCAGGCAGTAGGAACCGAGCATCTGGCAGGCCATGCCGAGGGAGATGAAGAGTGTGAAGCGGTCGAACTGGCCGAAGAGCACGGGCTGGTTGTCGTAGCCGGCGACGTATTTGAAATAGTAGATCGCGCTGCCGTTGCGGAGGCCGATGAACGTGAGCGAGAAGATCGCGGAAAGGAGGAGCATCACCCAGGGGTAGTTGCGGAGGAGCTCTTTCACCTCGCCCCACGCGTCGCTCTTTTGGCCGGGAGGGACCGTGACGCGCTCCTTGGTCGTGGCGAAGCAGATGAGGAACATCACGACCGAGAGCGCGGCGAAGATCAGCATCGTGAGCTGAAAGCCGCGGAGCTCGTTGATGACCTTGCCGGCTTCGTTGGCGCCGCCGCCGAGCCATTTGACCAGCGGGCGGACGAAGAGCGAGACGAGGAGACCGCCGCCGAACGCGCCGACAAAACGGTAACTCGAGGCGAGGGTGCGGATGCGGGGCGACGGGCTGATCACGCCGAGCATCGAGCAATAGGGGACATTGATGAACGAGTAGGCCAGCATCATGAAGCCGTAGGTGAGGTAGGCGTAGACGAGTTTGCCGGAGGCGCTGAGGTCGGGACTGGCGAAGAGTAAATAGCCGCCGACGCCGTAGGGGACAGCGAACCAGAGGAGGTAGGGACGGAATTTGCCCCAGCGGGTTTGCGTGCGGTCGGCCATGAGGCCGATCAGCGGATCGGCGGCGGCGTCGAACAGGCGGACGGCGAGAAACATGGTGCCGATCACGGCGGGCGCGAGGCCCCAGACGTCGGTGTAAAAATACGTGAGAAAAATTCCGAAGGTCTGAAAAAAGAGATTCGAGGCGGTGTCGCCGAGGGCGTAGCCGACGTATTCGCG
>CALRZR010000075.1:0-27539 GCA_943372705.1 Opitutus sp. GAS368
GCGCCGTCGTCGCCGGAGTGATCGCACTCACGGTCGGCCTCAGCGGGTTCTTCATGGGCCTGCGCCAGACTTCCGCCGAAGCCAGCCTCGCCCGTGAAGTGCGCCGCGCCGCCCCACCCGTAGCCACTCCGCAGCCCGCGTCCGCCGACACCGCCGTCCCCGTCGCGCTCCCCTACTCGCGCCTGCGCGAGCACACGCTCCAGCCCAACCACGCGTGGTCCAATCGCCTCGCCGACCTCGACCGCCACGCACCGGCCGTCACGACCTTCGCCGCGCTCTCCCGCGACGAACAGTCCCTCGTCCGCCACCAACGCGCCTCGCGCCGCCAATACGACGGCGCGCCGCCCGTGGCTCCGCATCCGTTGAATCAGACGACCGCCGCCGCCTGCCTCGAATGTCACGGCCAACCCGTCGTCATCTCCGGCATCACCGTGCCGCAGATGAGCCATCAGGTTTACGAAAACTGCCTCCAGTGCCACGTCTCCGCCCTCGGGCCCTCCAGCACGTGGCGCAGCCGCACGATTTCGCTCGCCGACGGCAACGTTTTCATGGGCAAACCCTCTGCCGGCTTCGGTCGCCGCGCCTACGAAGGTGCGCCGCCGGTGCTGCCGCACGCCACGTGGATGCGCCAGAACTGCCTCAGTTGCCACGGCCCCGGCGGCGCAAACTCGTTTCGCACGCCACACCCGGATCGCCACAACTGCCTCCAGTGCCACGCGCCTGACGCGAGTATCGACCAAAGCCCTTCGTTGCTCGCCAACAACCGTCCGCCGCCGCTCCCCGCGCGATGAACGCCACGGTCCCCTCGCCGTCCCGCCGCGCGTTTCTCAGCCGCCTGCTGCCCACGAAGCCGGCGACCCCGCCCGCCCCCGCCGTCGCGACCCCGCCACCGGCGACCTTCGCCGTCATCGCCGGGCGCCACTGCCTCGCCTACCAACACTCCTTCTGCTCCGTCTGCCGCGAACGCTGCCCGATTGCCGGTGCCGTCGTCATCGAGCGCGGCATCCCGCGCATCGACGCCGCCCTCTGCAACGGCTGCCGCATTTGCCACGACGTTTGCCCCGCGCCCATCAACGCCATCCGCCTCATCCCGCGCCCACCTGCCCCCACCCTGAACCCACGCGCCGCATGACCTCTGAATCCCCGCTCAAACTCCCCGCGCTCCAGCAGGCGGCCCTCGATCCGGCGACGGTCGACCAACTCTTCGCCGACCTCGCCGCCTGCACCCACGTGCTCGCCATCGTCCCCCGCCACGCCGCCCGCACAATGATCGTCGAGCAATCCATTTCCCTGGCCGACGCCCAGGCCGCCCTCCGCTCCGGCGCGCTGCGCGGCGTGCAAATCCGCTACCGCTACGACGACCGCGAGTGGAACGACACTCTCCTGCCCACCCCCGATGGCGGCGCACGCCTCGTCCGCATCTGCACCGACGACGTGCTCGCGAGCACGCAATGCTGAACCGTCGCCAATCCGCGCCCATGTTCCGCATTCGCCAGATCTTCCTCTCGCCCGGGCACAATTTTTTCGGTCACCACGGTCAACCCGCGGGCTCGCATCCGATCGTCGAAGTCGCGTCCGCCGAATGCGTCGCGGGTCACGGTCTCCGCGGCGACCGCTTCTTCCAGCAATCGCCGGACTACAAAGGCCAGATCACATTTTTCTCCGCGGAGATTTTCGACGCGCTGTGCGCGCACCTGCGTCCGCTGCGACCGACGCCCGCCGCGCTGCGTCGCAACGTCCTCACCGAAGGCATCGACCTCAATACCCTCATCGGCCGCCGCTTCACCCTTCAAGGCGTGGAATTTGCCGGCACCGAAGAATGCCGGCCGTGTTACTGGATGGAGCAAGCTGTCGGCGCCGGCGCGGAAGCCTGGCTCCGCGGACGCGGCGGCCTGCGCTGCCGTATTCTGAGCGATGGCTGGCTCCACCGCGACGTCGCCGTCGATCAGAACGGCACGTTCTCTTCGTCGGAAAGATGCGCAGACGACTCGACCGGAATCACCGGAGCCGGCGCAGCCTTGGGAGCGTCGGCCTGACCCAGCGTGCCCTTGTTTTGGTGCCAGAGCGTGCGCGCGGCATTACGGAGCACGACTTCCTGCGGACGCGGCGGATAGGGTTTGCCACTGCTGTCGAGGCGCGGCGGCTGCTCGGTCGCATACCACGAGAGCGACCGCTCGCTCAGTTTCGAGAGAGCCACGCCGTTATTCTTGCCGAAATGCACCTGCACGTCGCCCGCATTCGGCACGACCTCCGTCGGCTGCGGAATCACTTCATCAAATCCACCGCCGCCACCGCTCGAATAACTCGAAGACGAACTCGTCGCGCGCGCCGGCGTGCTCCGCGCCGGAGCTTTGTTGGCCTCGGCCAAGAGCTGCCGGATCGCGACCAATTCTTCGTGGATGGATTTGAGGATGTCTTCGTTCATGGGAAAGTTGCCGTGACGCTGCGGGGCCGCGCCCGCGCTTCAAGTTCCATTTCCCAACCGCCGCCGCTTCCCTCCTTCAGATATAATACATCTCCGTCGGGTTCTTCGAGGAGAGCTGGTCGAGCGTGTAGCTCTTTGTCTTCTCGTCGAGCGCCTCGCTGATCTCGTCCCACACCCGCTTCAGTCGCCGTCCACTCCTGCCCTGAAAATTTCCGCTCAGGTGCAGACACTTCCCCTCCACCGCCAGCAGGATGTCATGCAACGAAATTTCCTCCGGCGCGCGCGCCAGCATGTAGCCGCCCTGATTTCCGCGGCGGCTCGCAATGAGTCCGTGGTCGCGCAGCTTGAGGAGAATTTGCGCGAGAAAATTGGCCGGCACCGCTTCGGCTTTGGCCAGTTGCTCGATTTGCGCCAACTCGCCCGAGCCATGCAGCCGCGCCAGCTCCGCCATCACGCGGCAGGCGTAATCGACTTTGACGGAGATTTTCACAGTGGAATGAAATCGCGCTCTACCCCCGCCGGGGATTGAGCGGGTAGGGACGCCTCTCCGAGGCGTCCGCGCTCCCGATGTGAATACCCCTCTACCGTCGCTTGCGGACGGCTCGGATAGCCGTCCCTACCTCGAGGAGTTGTGAAGAAAAAGACCATGCCCGTTTCTCAAATCACGTAGTCCCCGTTCTCCGGCTTCACGATTTCGCGCGGCGAGCGCAGCATCCCGGCGGCAACCGTCGCGTTGGTGCCCTGCTCAATTAGAATAAACGAGCCCGTGAGTCGGTTGGTCGCATAGCCGTCGAACACGAGGGGCTTCGCGGTGCGCAGGCGGATTTCGCCGATGTCGTTCATCGCCAGCTCGGTCGCCCCGGGCTCCGATTCAAGCGTCGCGAGGTTGAGCTTGTTGACGATCTCCGTGACCGCCACCTGCACGGTGTGCGTCGTGTGCTTAAGGTAATATTTCTTGCCGGCCTGCAGCGCGCGCGGATGCATCCAGCACACCTCCGCCTGAAGTTCGCTGTGCGAACCGGGCAGGTGATCGAGGCCGACAAGCATCGAACCGCGACTGATGTCGATGTCGTGCTCCAGCACGAGCGTCACCGATTGCGGACAAAACGCTTCCTGCACCGGGCCATCGAAAGTCCAAATCTGTTTCACCGTGCTCACGATGCCGGCGGGAAACGCGATCACCTTCTGGCCGGTCTTCACAATGCCGCCCGCGATCTGGCCGCTGAAGCCGCGAAAATCGTGAAGCGATTGATCGGTCGGATTGTTCGGGCGGTTGACCCACTGCACCGGGAGGCGGAAGCCGTTGAGATTCCAATCGCTCGCGATGTGCACGGTCTCGAGGTGGCCGAGCAGCGTCGGGCCGACATACCACGGCGTGTGCACCGAAGGCTCGACGACATTGTCGCCGTTCAGCGCGCTCATCGGGATGAATTTCACATCCTTGATATCGAGGCGCGGGAGAAACTCCTCGAACTGTGCGCGGATTTCGAGGAAACGCGCCTCGCTCCATCCCACGAGGTCCATCTTGTTGATGGCGACGACGAGATGGGGAATGCGCAGGAGCGCCGCGATGGCCGTGTGCCGGCGGCTCTGCTCGATCACGCCGGTGCGCGCATCGACGAGGATGATGGAGAGGTTGGCGTTGGACGCCCCCGTCACCATGTTGCGCGTGTATTGGACGTGGCCCGGCGTGTCCGCGATGATGAACTTGCGGCGCGGCGTCGCGAAGTAGCGATACGCGACGTCGATCGTGATGCCCTGCTCGCGCTCGGCGCGGAGGCCGTCGGTGAGGTTGGCGAGATTGATCTGCCCGCCGCCGGTGATGTCGGCCGAGCGTTCGAGCGCCTCGATCTGATCTTCCATCAGCGATTTTGAATCGTAGAGCAGGCGGCCGATGAGCGTGGATTTGCCGTCATCGACACTGCCGCAAGTGTTAAAGCGGAGGATGTCGACAGGAACGTGTGGAGCGGTGGTCAAAGACATGTATGCGAGAACTGCAGTCGAAAGTGAAAATGCGGGATGATCAGAAATAACCGGCTTTTTTCCGGTCTTCCATGGCGGCCTCGGAGGCTTTGTCGTCGGCACGCGAGCCGCGTTCGGTCACGCGGGCAGCGGCGACTTCGGCGATGATGTCGTCGAATGTGCTGGCCGGACTTTCGACCATGCCCGTGCTGATCATGTCGGCGATGGTGCGCACACGGCAGACCATGGTCTTGCGCGCCTCGGAGGGCCTCGGCCGTGCACCAGCATAGGGATCGGGCTTGGCGGGATCAGTGTGCTCCGGCGGCATCGGCAGCCACTGGCCGCCGCGCCGGAAGCATTCGCGCGTGTGGCTAAAGTAGATACTCGGAACCTCCAACTTCTCGCGCTTGATATACTCCCAGACGTCCATCTCGGTCCAGTTGCTCAACGGGAAAACGCGCATGTTTTCCCCTGCGTTCAAGCGGCCGTTGTAGAGATTCCAGATTTCCGGACGCTGATTCTTAGGATCCCATTGACCGAAGCTGTCGCGGAAACTGAAAAAGCGCTCCTTCGCGCGCGCCTTCTCCTCGTCGCGTCGCGCCCCACCGATGGCGCAGTCGAAGCGAAATTCCTCAATCGCGCCGAGCAGCACAGGGATCTGGAGCTTGTTCCGGCTCACTTCACCCGGAGCCTGCGTGGCTGTGCCTTTGGCCAGCGCCTGATCGACAGTGCGCACGATGAGCTTGGCGCCGAGCTGTTTGGCGCGCCGATCGCGAAACTCCAGTAACTCCGGAAACTCGTGGCCGGTCTCGACGTTGAGAAACGGCATCGGGATGTCCGACGGACGAAACGCTTTTTCCGCAAGACGCAGGAGGCAGATGGAGTCCTTGCCGCCGGAGAAGAGCAGCGCCGGACGTTCGAATTCCCCGGCCACTTCCCGCATGATGTGGATGGCTTCGGTTTCGAGATGTTGAAGGTGGTCGAGATGGTAGGACTGCATGAAAAGGGTCTAGGGTCTGGGCTCTTGGGTCTCGATTCAGGAACGGGCGTCGAGGGATCGGATCAGGCCAGAAATGAGTTTGCCGGATTGGATGCACTGCGCCGCCAATACGGTTTGCTCCGAGGGCGAAACAAACTGGTTATCGACCAAAACGTAGCTCATTGAGCGCACTTCGCCGCACGAGCGACGCGCGATATTGTAGGCTTGGCGCTTTTCGAGCACGTGCAGGCTCTCCCAACCCTCTGCCACATTGTTCATCACCGACACGGCCGCGCGCTGGAGCTGATCGCGCAGTCCGAAGTCCCGTGCCAGCGGCTCGCGCCGACCGTGCGCATAGACGAGGTTAGTCAGAGCGCGCGCAGACTTCCACGCCTCGGTATTTTCAAATGGTTCGCCCATATTTCGGATTTTCGAGACCCAAGACCCCAAATCCCAGACCCTAAACGGCGGCGGCAGTCGCCGCCGTTTTGCCCCACGCGGCGTGCAGACCGCACTCGCGCTTCTCGTCGGCCTTGGCGGGATCGAAATAGTCCCACTCGTTGGGCAGATTGTTCTTCGCAAGATACGCATCGAGCTCCGCATCGCTGAAGTAGAACAGCGGGCTCACCTTGAGCGCGCCGAAGTTCGCGTCGTGCGAGACGATATCGAGACCGGCGCGGTTCGGGTTCTGCACCTTGCGAAGCGCCGTGATCCACACCGTCGGCGCGAGCTCCTTCATGCCGCGTTGAAACGGCTCAAGCTTCATCACGGCGCTAAACTTCTTGAGCCCCTCTTCGTCCTCGGTCGTCGGGATCGGGCCGTAAATGGCATCGCGATGCGCCGCAGTCATACGCGGGAGGAAGGGCTTCAGGTTGAGTCCCAGCTTGGCGCGCAACTCCTCGGCGTGTTTGTAGGTCGCCGGACGATTGTAGCCGTGATCGACCCACAGCACCGGGATGTCCGCCTGCGCCTGCACCGCGAGGTGGAGAATCGCCGCTTCATAGGGCCGGAAATTCGTCGAGACGATCGCTCGCCCACCCGCCTGGGCGATCGCCCAACGCACGATGTCCAACGGCGACTGGTTACGCAGTTGGGTATTCCATTGATTTACGGTCTCGGTTGAAAATGCAGGCATGACAGCGAGATTGCTTGCGCCCAGCCCCTCCAACGTAAAGCCTAAAACTCGTCATATCTACTAAAGAAGTCATGTATAACTCAATTTACCTCTCAAAATCGACCGCGCCCGCCGCGGCCTGAGGTGTGCTAACGCTCGGCAACATGACTGCGTCACTCACCAATTTTTCCCCCACCGGCACCGTTTACCTCGTCGGCGCCGGCCCCGGCGACCCCGAGCTGCTCACCCGCAAAGCCCTCCGCCTCCTCGGCGAGGCCGACGTCATCGTCCACGACTATCTCGTCGCCCCCGCGATCATGGCGCTCGCCAATCCCGCCGCGGAAAAAATCTTCGTTGGCAAAAAGGGCGGCGGCTTCTGCTGCCCGCAGCGCGACATCGAGAGCATCCTCATCCGCCTCGCCCGCGAAAAACGCACCATCGTCCGCCTCAAGGGCGGCGACCCATTCGTCTTCGGTCGTGGCGGCGAGGAAGCCGAAGCGCTCGTCGAAGCCGGCATCGCCTTCGAAATCGTCCCCGGCGTCACTTCCGCTCTCGCTGCCGCCGCCTACGCCGGAGTGCCGCTCACGCACCGCGCCCACTCCTCGGCCGTCGTTTTTCTCACGGGACACGAGGACCCCAATAAGCCCGACGCCGCGATCCACTGGGAAGACTACGGCAAACTTGGCGCCACCCTCTGCCTCTACATGGGCATGAAAAACCTCGAGACCATCACGCGCCGCCTCCAATCCGGCGGTCTCGCCCCCTCCACCCCTGCCCTCGTCGTGCAATCCGCCACGACCGGCGAACACCGCCAACTCCTTTCGACGGTCGAAAAAATCGCCCTCGAGTCCGAGCACGCTGGATTCGGCGCGCCCGCTATCGTCGTTATCGGCGAAGTCGCGGCGCTCTCCGACAAGCTCGCCTGGTTCCAACTCGCGCAGGCCAACGCCGCTACATGACCATCGCGCTCATCGACAACGGCTCCCTTGAGCCCGCCGCGACCCGCAACCTCCGCGCTGTCGCACTGGAGTTGTCCGCGTCGATCGATAACATTGTGCACCCCGTCTCGTGGAAACACAGCGACCGCATCGCGCTCTCCGAGCTCGATGGTGATGCACCGGGGACGACGCTCGCGCCTTTCATCCGCGCGCAACTCGCCCGGGGCGAACGCCAGTTTGTTTTCATTCCCTTTTTCATCAGTGCCCAGGGCGCGATCGGCTCCGCCCTCCGCAGTGAACTCGAAGCCCTGCAGCGCGAACACTCCGCCACGCCCTTCGAGTTTACGTTCACCCGCGGCCTCGCCGATGCCGGCGTGATCCCTCAAATCGTCGCCTCCCGGGTGCGCGAGACCATCGAAGCCGCCTCGCTCGAACGCCCTCCCGTTATCGTCGTCGATCACGGCGGTCCTGCTCCCAAGTCCGCCGCCCTGCGCAATCAACTCGCCGACGACGTGCGCGCCCTCCTTGGCATCGAAGCCGCATCCGTCACCGCAGCCTCCATGGAAGGCGGCGAGCACCCCCACAATCACCCGCTCCTGGCCGAGTCGCTGGCCGCCCTCGCCACCGCCGAGCTCAACTCCGGCTCTTCTCCCAACACCCACGGTACGCTCAACGTCGTCGTCGCCTTGCTCTTTCTCTCTCCCGGCCGCCACGCTGGCGCCGGTGGCGATATCGCCCAAATCTGCGGCGCGGCCGAGACGGCCCACCCGACGCTCCTCTGCGACCTTACCGATCTCGTCGGCACGCACCCTCTCGCCGCCACGGCCCTCGTTGCCGCCTTGCGCGATACCCTCGACAACCTCCACCTTCACTTTCCCGCATGAGTTCCACTGCCACACCCGCCCCCGCCGCCAAGCCTCTCGCCAAGAACGAGGGCCTCAAAGCCTCCTCCAATTTTCTCCGCGGAAACATCCTCCGCGACCTCGCCGACCATTCGACTGGCGGCGTGACCGAGGACACCAATCAACTCACCAAATTTCACGGCATTTACGGCCAAGACGACCGCGACCTCCGCAATCAGATGCGCAAGGAAGGCAAAGAAAAGGCCTTCAGCTTCATGGCCCGCGTTCGTGTTCCCGGTGGCGTTTGCACTCCCGCGCAATGGGTCACGCTCGATGCCCTCGCCGATTCCCACGCCAACGGCACGCTCAAGCTCACCACGCGCCAAGCCTTCCAATTTCACGGCATCCTGAAGGGCAATCTCTGGAGCGCGATCAACGCCATCAACCGCTCGCTCCTCGATACGATCGCCGCCTGCGGCGACGTAAATCGCAACGTGATGTGCAACCCGAATCCCGAGCAGTCCGAGCTGCACGCCGAGACTTACCGGGTCACCAAAGCCATCTCCGAACATCTCCTCCCGCGCACCAAGGCCTATCACGAAATTTGGGTCGGCGGTGACACCCTCGTCGCCGGTGGCGAGCCCGAGTCCGAGCCGATTTACGGCGCCACTTACCTTCCGCGCAAATTCAAGATCGTCGTCGCCGTCCCTCCCTCCAACGACGTCGACATCTACGCCCACGACCTCGGCTTCATCGCCATCGCCGACGCCTCCGGGAAAAAACTCCTCGGCTTCAACATCACCGTCGGCGGCGGCCTCGGCATGTCGCACAACCAGACCGAGACCTTCCCCCGCATCGCCGATGTCCTCGGCTTCTGCCGCGTCGACCAAGTCGTCGACGTCGCCGAAAAGATCCTCACGACCCAGCGCGACTTCGGCGACCGCACCGACCGCAAACACGCCCGCCTCAAATACACCATCGAAGACCGCGGCCTCGCCTGGTTCCGCGAAGAAGTTGAGCGCCGTCTTGGTTACCGCCTCGGCTCGCCCCGCGCCTTCGAGTTCACGCACATGGGCGACCGCTACGGCTGGGTGAACGCCGAAAACGGCACCAGCCACTACACGCTCTTCCTGATGAGCGGCCGCGTCAAAGACACGCCCCAGCTCAAACTCAAAACCGCCATCCGCGAGATCGCCCTCGCGCACAAGGGCGACTTCCGTCTCACCGCGAATCAAAATCTCATCATCGCCAGCGTGCAGCCGGGAGAGCGCCCTGTCATCGAAGCGCTCCTGAAAAAGCACGGCCTCGACACCGCCAACGATACCTCCGGCCTCGCCCTCAACGCGATGTCGTGCGTCGCCCTCCCCACCTGCGGCCTCGCCCTCGCCGAGAGCGAACGCTACCTCCCCGAACTCGTCTCGATCCTCGAAACCGAAATGGAAGCCGCCGGCCTCCGCCACGACGAGATCACCCTGCGCATCACCGGCTGCCCCAATGGCTGCGGCCGCCCCTACCTCGCCGAGATCGGCTTCGTCGGCAAATCCCCCGGCAAATACAACATCTACCTCGGCGCCGCCTTCAACGGCTCGCGGCTCAACACCCTCTACAAAGCCAACGTCCCCGATACCGAAATTGTCGCCACGCTCGGCCCGATCATCCGCCGCTACGCCCTCGAACGAACCAAAGGCGAACGCTTCGGCGACTTCGTGCACCGCACTGGCTACGTGAAGCAAACCGGCACGCCCGCCGACTTCCACGACAAGGTCGGCACCGTCGCAGCGCCCACCGCCTGATCGACTCCGACCCGTAGCGGCGAGCGCCAGCAAGCCGACTCAACGTCACCTCCTACGCCAAGGCGTCGCCTCACCCGCGACGCCTTTTTCGCGTCCGCATTTTCTCCGAGCGTCCGCCGCTTCAGCCATCCGGGCAAAAAAGAGGGCGGACCGCCTACCCCTAAGCGGTCCGCCCATTGCTTTCTTACTTACCCCAATTCTCCCCCGCTAAGCGGAGGAGAAAATTGAACTACGGCTAAGAAAGCACAGGTGCACAAAAGTTCCAAACGACTCACAAAGTTTTTTTCAGCCCCCGTTCCTCTCCCCTTCCACTCCATCCGACTCAACCTCATCCGCTTCAAGCATAAGGCAGCACCGGCGGCTCCCCGTCCGCCCGCTTTTTCTTCGGACGCTGTTCCAACCAAAGTCGTAACACCAACTCAGCCAAGTTCTTCATACTGACCTTCTGCGGGCCTTCGTGCTGCATCGCGTCCCGAAAAATTGGCACCACGCCACTCCGCTCTTGGTAGTAACGCCACAATTCCGCATCCAGCCGCGCCGCCGCCACGAAGTCATCGCCGGTCGCTTTGGCGACCCCGCGAACTTTCTCCTGCCAGAACTGTCTCTCCGTGGCATGACCCTGCCAGTAGTCAAAAATCCGCTGTTCACACCGATTGAGGCTCATGCCGCCACCGTGCGTCGCCTTACTCGAAAAACAACTGCAAATCCGCCCTCCACCGCGGCGTTGCTTTCATTTCCAGCCCGACACTAACCTCCGCTTCAGTCTCCAACTTAACCCACTCCCACCATGTGGCAAAAATTCAAAGAACAACTTCCCGCCGTCATTCTCACCGCGATCCTCGTGATCGGCGGCGCCTTCTGGTTCCACCAGCAGACCGTCCTCCAACTCGCCGCCAAGCAGCAGGAGGAAATCAAACCTCTCCGTGAGCAAAACGACGCCCTGAAAGCCGCCTCCGAGGAAAACCGCCGTCAGATCGACGCGACCAACAAGCTCCTCCGTGACGCGATCTCAAAACGCGAAGCCGACATGTTCCGCACCGACGTCGAAATCGAAAAACTCAATGGCGAACGCATGGACGCCCTCGCTGCCGCCATCGCCAAGAAAGTCCAGCCCTACAACCCGCTCCCGAAATCGCCTGAGGAAGCCGAGAAGATGCAGAACGAGCAGGTCGACAAAGTCTCCTCCCGCATGGCCGACAAGATTTCCCCGATCCTCGCCGAGATGTCGAAAGACCAAAATCTCACCCGCGAATCCATCGAGAAATACAGCCAGCGCATCTCCGACCAGGTCGGCAATGTCCTCACCGCCGAGCTCGCGAAAAATCAGCAGCTCCAGAACAATATCGTGAGCACGCAGACCGTCGCGCAGGACTCGCTCAAGCTCTCCCACGAGATCACCGCCCTCTACCTTAGCTCCTTCAAGGACCAAGGTCTCATCACTCGCCTCCTCACGCTGCCCGCCGCCGTGGTCAAAGACGCCGCCAGCCTCAGCATCGTGAACAGCAGCGAGCGCAAAAAAAAGGAAGAGGAACTCGTGGCCAAAATGGCCGAGCTCGACCGTCGCCTCGCCGAGATCCAAGCGCAGGCCCCGAAAAAGTAATCAGCACTCGCCCCCACGCGAATGCTCTCCGGCCACGCGGTCGCCCGCGTGGCTTTATTGCGCCCCGCCAACTCCCCTACCCGCCCGCGAGCAGACTACAGCTTCAGCGTGAGCTGCAGATTGTAGCTGATCGGTTGCTTGAGCGCGAAGGAGATGGGCACCGTCTCGCGCGCCGGGCTCGTGTAGTCGCCGCCTTTCGGGCGCAGCGCCGACGCCGTTTGCGCAATTGACGAATACTGCGGTCCGCGGTCGTTGAGCAAATTGTTGATCACGAGATTCGCCTGAAGTTCCCGGCGATTCTTGAAACGCCAGGAGTAGTTCATCGTCGCCGTCACGATATAGTAATCGTTCGGCGTGTAGACCGCCGTGTAAGCATCGACGCTCGGATCATCGACCGCAGTGAGCGGGTTTGCGGGATTGACCATCGTATCTGCACCGCGCGAACCGATGATCTGCTTGCCCCGGTAGCGCACGCCAGCCCCGATGCGAAGTCCTTTCAGCTTCCAACGCTGAAACGTGTAGTCGGCAAACACGTTCACGATCGGCTGATCCTGGGCGAGCCGCTTCCCGTCGACGATGTTGCGGCGAAACGCGATGATGTTGTTAAACGCGTTCGTCGCATTCGTGGCATCGGGTGAACGCTGGTTCACCGGAATCGCGAGGTTCACGCTCGCAACATCGCTCTCGCTGATCAGCACACCCGCGTCCCGCGCGATTTGCCGGAAGAGATCGATGTTCTTGTCAATGTAGGCCTTCACATCCGGATAGAGATTCGACTCGTAGATCTTCGGAAAACTCACGCTCCCGGTGAGCCGGAAGGCTTTGGTGGGATTGAACACCGCTTCGAACTCCATGCCGTTGCCGGAGCGCGTGCGGATATCGCGATACTGCACGGGCAGCAGGCCGGCGCCGCGGATATTGCCGCCGACCGGACTGAGATCACCGACCACATTCGAGTTATAGAGCGCGTTGAAGAAATTTGGGCCGTCCTGCGAAATCGCCCCGTTGATCTCCTTCGTTTGGTAGTAGGTGAAATTCAAATTCAACCGATTTTCGAACAGCTCCATACGCAGGCCGTAGTCCTTGCCGGTGGAAATCGTCGGCTCCAATTGCCGGCCATCGATGCGCACGATGCCACCGGGCGGGTTAAACGTCTCCGCGAAGTTGAACGACGGATTGATCCAGCTCGTGAGATGCACCACGGAGCCGACCGAGCGCGTGATCTGGCTGCCTTTCACGGGATGCGGGTTGTAGTCGTCCTTAAACCGGTCGTTAGCGTAGAGCGGATCGCGGTCGCCATTGGGCGCAATGCGCGGGCGGATGGCAGCCTCGAGCGCGGGGCCGACCGGATTGCCCGCCGCGTCGCGCTGCCGGTAGGTGAGGCTCGAGTAATCGGCCGGGGCCGACGGGCGGAGGATGCGCGTGACACCGTCCCAATCGAGCGGGTAGTCGCCTTTGTCGATCTGCTGGCGAGTGCGGAAATTGTAGGAATCGTAGCGCAGCGCCCCGAGCACAACGAGGCGGTTCTTGAAGAACTTCGCGTTGAGCGAGCCGAGGAGATATTTGAAATTCGAGGTATTGATCGCCTCGGTGTCGCGGCGAGAAATGTCGATCGCCCAGATCGGTTGAATAGTCGTCGACGTGCGCGTGTTGGGATCGATGTAAGCCACCGACCCGAGCGCAGGATCGGGAATCGGGCGGCTCAGCTCGTGCCAGTAACGGCGCACGCGCACATTCTGCGTCGCGGGTGTCGAGAGAAAGCCCCAGATGCGGTGGTCGTTGCCCTGCGCCACACTCAGGTAGCGGTAGTCAGAGGTGTCTTTGCCTTCGTTGATGCCGCCGAGGGTGTTGACGGAAAAATTGCCGAACCGCGTGCTGAACACATAGGCGGCGGCACCGCGGAGATTGTTGTAATCAAACGTGCGGAACCCGCGCATGAGCTGCCCGTCGCCGTAGGGCCGGAGGAAATTCGGGTTAGCCGTGCCGTCGGGCCGCACGCGGTTAATGTCGATGTAGGTGTCGGCGCTGCTGCGGTTCTGCTCGCCGTTGATGAACGAATTGGCGCGGTTCGCATCGCCGGCGACCTCGAAGTAGAAATTGCCGAACCGTTGGCTGAGCGTGAACTGAATGTCTTTGAAGCGCTGCTGGAGGATCGGTGCGTCGGGTGAAATCGTAAACTCCTCGGACGGCGGCCGGAAAAACGAGTTGGCGATGGCCCGGTCGAAGCGGTTCGCCGGGATATCGACCGCATGCAGAAACGTCGCGCCGGCGCTGTTAAACGCGGGCAACGTGCCCTGCACGAAGTTCCCGATCGGTGTCGTCGTGCTGTTGCCACCAGGCAATGTGATCGGGTCGTTCTGATAATTCATGATCGCCTTTGCCGAGTAGAGCGGGTCGTAGACAAAATAGTTCGCCCCGCGACGGCTCACACCGAGCGCGTTGGCATTGGCGGGCAACGTGGTCGCGGCAGCGGGCGCGCTGTAGGTCGTGGTGCCGTTCCAACCGGAGAGGCGGTCGTTCAACGTCGTGAAGCCGGATTGGCGCGAATTGATGCCGTATTCGCCTTCGACGCGGATCTCGGTGTTGCGCCAAGGCTTGAAGGTGGACGTGAGAAACGCGGCCTTGCGGCGGTCGAAATCCTTCAGGCGCCAGCCGTCGCTGTCACCCCACACGGCGGCGGCGCGGAGCGCCACCTTGGAATTGAGCGGTTGGTTCACATCGAACGTGGCTCGGTAGTTCCGCCACGAGCCCACGCTGAGCTGCACGGATTGGGCGGGCCGGTTGGTCTGCGCACGCTTCGTGGTGGAGGAACTCACGCCGCCAATCGAACCGTTGCCGAAGAGGATGGCGTTGGGGCCGCGGCCGAAATCGTAGCGTTCAAGATTGTAGCTGTCGCC
This sequence comes from Opitutus sp. GAS368, assembly GCA_943372705.1. GTDB lineage: Bacteria > Verrucomicrobiota > Verrucomicrobiia > Opitutales > Opitutaceae > GAS368. Next base: position 14,551 of record CALRZR010000075.1, read on the forward strand.
GTTGTTGAACTGCGGAAAAAAATTCCGTTGCGCGCGCCCCGCGCCGGTGCCGCGGATCGTGTAGTTCACCGGCGAGGCAAAGAAGTTCTGCTGGCCGTTGTCGACGTTGAGCGTGCCGCCCGTGGTCCACTCCGCGGCGCTTTGGAGATCGGTGATGCCGAGCGCGTCGATAAATTCGCGCGTGATGACCGAGTAAGCCGCCGGCGTGTCGCGCAGATCGAGCGCGAGGCGCCCGCCCGCGAGCGAGCTGGCCGCCGCGAAGCCGTTGTCCTTGTCGGTGCTCACCTCAAAGGGCGAAAGCACCACCGCGTCGTTGGCGAGCGGCTTCTCCTGCAACGAGGACGCTTGCGCCGGAGCGGCGGCTTGTTGGGCAAATGCTGAGCCGCCCGCCATGAGCACAGCGGACAGGAGCACGCGAAACGAGGAAGGGAGCGATACGGGCATAGTGGAAGGGTATGCGATCAGACCGTAGAGGGGTCATGATCGGGGCAGGGCCGGGATAATTCTCCGGCGAAGAGCGGAAGCGAAACTATTTTCCCGTTTTCTCCCCGCGGAACCTCACTTCGTCAGATAAAACGGATTGGGCAGCTTGAAGATTTTTTCCGAGTGCCCGCCGGCCAAATCGCTCAATTGGTCGCCGATGTTCGCAATGATCACGCGCCCATCCGCTTCCAGCCGCGCCCTCATCGCCGATTTGAATCCGGCCGCCGTGTCATGTGAATCGTCCGGTTTGCACATCAACGCGACATAGTCCCCGCACCCAATCGCCTGCAAATTCTTCCTCGTCGCCGCACGATCTCGCTCCGGCCGGCCCGTGAGAAAGATCACATCCAAACCGAGCCGGCGCGCCTCACGATAAACTTCCCGCACCGGCTCGATTGCCGGCGCCCGCGCTGCCTGCACCCAAGCCCGCCACGCATCCGGCACGTAAACGAAGCCCATTTCCTTCATATGCGACCAATTCGATATGAGCGTCTCATCGAGATCGAAGATGACCGTGAGCCGTTTGCCGCCCTGCGCTACCCGCTGCTGCAACCACACCTTCGCTTCCGTCCCTACGGCGGCGATATCTTCCTGATATTTGCCCGTATCGACATAGACCGCGATCTCCTGCTTCAGCACATCGAGATTCGCCGGCTCGCGCGACGTGGGCGCGGCGCCAGCCGCGGTAACAACAACCAAAGCCAAAAGCAGTGCGCGGAATAACATCGCGCGAGCTTGCGAAGGCGCCGCGACAACGAAATGCAAAACTCGCCCCATGCCGACCGCGACTAAGGCTGCGCCGAGGCCGAGACCTTCGTGTCGAAGGTCCACGCCTTTTTCAACGACGCCAGCGAGCGCAGTGGTGCGACCCCGGCATCGTCTACCGCAGTCGAGGTCAGATTGATCGACTCGAGTTTCTGCAACGCGGCCAGTTTTGCGACTCCGGACGAACTCACCGCCGTGCGCGTGAGGTCGAGAGCGCGCAAATTGGGCAACGTCGCCACCGTCGCGAGTCCGGCATCGGTGATCTTGGTCCGGGCCAGCTCGGCTTCGACGATCAGATCCGCCAAGGGCGCCAATTTCGCCAGCGCCGCATCGTCGCAACGTCCCGGCGAACTCGCCGTGCGAAGCACCAATCCGTCGGTCGGCACCGCCGAGCGCGCCACAAGGCGCAGGCCTGTGGATTTTTCGAACTCGGCGACCTGCGCAGCACGCGGGCGCCAATCGGGCGCGAGCGCCGCGGCCGGCTGTTTGGGCAACGCCCGTGCCGGGGCATTTTTGATCGAAGAAAGCGGCAGCGTTTCCGAAGCGCCCGCGGCAATCCACAGCTCGAGCACCTTCACCTCGGCAGGCGTCAGCGGCGGCTTGCTGTCGGCCGGCATGAAAGCCTCGTCATCGGCCGGCAGCGTGACACGCAGGTAGAGTTCGCTCTCTTTCGGCGCGCCCGGTTTTACGGCCGAACCGCTCTCACCGCCGCGCTGCAACTGGGCAAAGGTATCCAGCCGCAAACGTCCTTTCTGCTTCTTCTCCCCGTGGCAGACCACGCACTTCTGTTCGAGAATGGGGGCGACTCGCTGGGCGTAGAACGTCTCTTCGCCGAGCGCGGCGCCCGCGAACGTGAGTGCAGTTAAGACCACCAGTGCGCGGTGTTGCCTGCCGCAGGCACGCGCCGGCTTTTCCGGAAACGAGCGGACCGAAGTCCGCCCTGGTTTAGGCGAGAATTTCATTGATGATTTTCGTCGGCAACACGCCCGTGAGGCGCTGGTCGAGACCTTGGAATTTGTGCGTCAACCGCGTGTGATCGAGGCCGAAGAGGTGCAGGATCGTGGCGTGCAGATCGCGGATGTGCATCGGGTCTTTCACGATGTTGTAGGAAAAATCGTCGGTCTCACCGTAGCTGATGCCCGGCTTCACGCCGCCGCCCGCCATCCACATGCTGAAACAGCGCGGGTGGTGGTCGCGGCCGTAATTCTCGGGGGTAAGCGTGCCCTGCGAATACACCGTGCGGCCAAATTCTCCGCCCCAGATCACGACGGTGTCATCGAGCAATCCGCGGCGCTTCAAATCCGTGATGAGCGCGTAGGTCGGCTGGTCCGAATCCTCGGCCATCAGTTTGATGTTGGTCGGCAGACGGCTGTGTTGGTCCCAACTGCGCAGAAAAATCTGCGTGAACCGCACGCCGCGTTCGGCGAGCCGGCGCGCCATGAGACAGTTGTAGGCAAACGTGCCCGGCTCCTTCGCTTTCGGACCGTAGAGATCCCAGGTGGACTGCGGCTCGCCCGAGAAATCCGTGAGGTCGGGCACCGAGGTCTGCATGCGAAACGCCATCTCGTATTGGGAGATCCGGGCGTTGATTTCCGGATCGCCGACGCGCTCGAAGAGCTGGCGGTTGAGATCGTTGACGCCGTCGATCATCGCCCGGCGCACGTCGCTTTCGACGCCCTTCGGATTGTTCAGGTAGAGCACCGGATCGTTGCCGGTGCGCAGCGCGACCGCCGCGTGTTCCGGCGAGAGAAAGCCCGACGACCACAGGCGGTTCGAGAGTGCCTGCACGTTCGTGCGGTGCGGCATTTTCGAAGTCATCACGACGAAGGTCGGCAGCTCTTCGTTCATCGCGCCGAGGCCGTAGGAAAGCCAGGAGCCGATCGACGGTTTGCCGGGGAACATGTTGCCCGTCGTGAGCTGCAAGATCGCGGGCTCGTGGTTGATCGCCTCCGTGTGGAGAGACTTGATCACACACAATTCGTCGACGACGCGTGCGGTGTATGGGAACAGCTCCGAAACGAAGCGCCCGCATTTTCCGTGCTGGGCAAATTTGTAGATGCTGGGCGCTATCGGAAAACGCGTCTGGCTCGCCGTCATGCCCGTGAGCGTCTGGCCGCCGCGCACCGACTCCGGCAGATCTTTGTCGAACAGGTCCGCCAGCGCGGGCTTGTAGTCCCACGTTTCAAACTGCGACGGCGAACCCGCCATGAAGAGGTAGATTGCGCGCTTTGCCTTCGGGGCGTAGTGCGGCAACATCGCGGGCGCGCCGGGGATCGGCGTATTCGCCAGCAGATTCGGCGCGGTGCGACCGAGCAGCGTGGCGAGGCCGGCCCAACCGAGCGCCTTAACACCGCGCCCGAGAAAGTGGCGGCGCGTTTCGAGATCGAGCCACTCGCGTTTCAGGCCAAGCGGCAGGTGCGGCAAATTCCACACCGTGGGATGCTCGCCGCAGTGGTCGGAGCAGAGATCGTGGTCGGAAGCGTGCATGGGAGAGGGGAAGTGAGGTTTGAAGTAGGGCGGGGTCTTTGACCCGCCCTTGATAGTTTGTCGGTGGAGCCACGATGGGCGGGTCGGAGACCCTGCCCTACTTTTACTTCGTCAGAAATTCATCGAGGTTGAGGAACTGGCTCGCGACGACGGTCCATTGCGCGAGTTCGGCGGCGGGGATCGACGCGTCGGCAGGAGATTCGCCGACGGCGAGCAGGGCTTTGGCGTCGTCTGCGCCCTGGGCAAATTTCGCGCGGAACGTCTCCGCAGTCTTCGTGAGCACGGCGCTTTCGCTCGCCTGCAGCGGGCGCGCGAGGGTCATCTTGGCCAGGAAATCGAGCCGCGCCGGGGTCGTCGGCGCCGCCTTTACGGCCCGCTCGGCGAGCTTGCGTGCGGCCTCGACCCACTGCGGATCGTTCATCGTGACAAAGGCCTGGAGCGGCGTATTCGTGCGGGCACGACGCGAGCACACGACTTCGCGCGAGGTCGCGTCAAAGGTTTCGAGCGCGGCCGGCGCCGAGGCGCGTTTCCAAAACGTGTAGAGACTGCGCCGGTAAAGACTCTCACCTTTGTCCGGGACGTAGTTGCGCGTGTTCGACTCCGGCATCGCGACTTCCTCCCAAATCCCGGGTGGCTGGTAGGGTTTCACCGAGGGACCGCCGAGCTTCTCGACGAGCAATCCCGACGCGGCGAGCGCACTGTCGCGGAGCATCTCGCCATCCATGCGGAAACGCGGACCACGCGAGAGCAGCTTGTTCGACGGATCTTTCGCGAGACGATCCGGCGTCGCCGCCGCCGTCTGCCGGTAGGCCGCCGAAGTCACGAGGAGCCGGTAAAGTTTTTTCGTATCCCAACCGCTCTCGCGAAATTCCACGGCGAGCCAATCCAGCAATTCAGGGTGCGAGGGGCGGTCGCCCATGATCCCGAAATCGCCAGCGCTCTCGACGAGCCCGCGGCCAAACACTTCCTGCCACATGCGGTTCACCACCACGCGAGCCATGAGCGGCTGCGTCGGCGCGACGAGCCATTCGGCGAGGCCCTTGCGATTCCGCGGCGCCCCGGCGGGCATTTCCGCGAGCACCTGCGGCACGCCGGGCTCCACGCGCTTCAGACGCGCGAAGTAGTCGCCGCGTTTGAGTATGTCCGAGAACGCCGGCGAGTCTTTCTCCAGCGCGATCAGCGTGGCCGTTCCGTCCTTTGTGAGCGCTTCAAACGCGACGTCGTGGGCAGCGACGGCCGCAGCCAGCGCGGTCGCTTCCGGGTCCTTCCCGGCAAGGTAGACGCGGTCGGCGACAACAAACTTTTCCTCCGTCGTCCATTTCGCGACGTCGGGCTGGCGCGCCACAATCTCGCTCGCGAGATCTTCGAACGGCAGCCGCGCCACTTCGTCCGCCGCGAGCGCACGCTTGTAGAAACGCACGTCCTGGAAACGCGTTTCGCGCATCGGCTGAAAATCGTCGCGGCGCCCCAGGTGCATTGCGGCGTCGGTGCGGATCGTGTCACTAGCCGCCAGCGTATCGAGCTTCACATCGAGTTCGACCGGGCGGCCGTTGACGTAAAGTTTCACACCGGCCGCCTTGCGGTTTCCATCGTAGGTGAAGAAGACGTGCAGCCATTCGTCACGGAGAAACGTGCCGCGCGTCGTAACCGTGATGCCGCGTTTCGCCGGCGCTGCGGGCGGCGCATAACGCGGATTTTCAACGACCGGCGCCGCGCCTTTCTTCGCCGACTTCTTCGTCGCCATCGGCACCGCAGCCGGAACTTCGCCCGCTGCCACCGGCACGAGGTTGATCGTGAACTGGCCGCCATCCTGGTAAATTTCCCAACCGGCGCCGCCGTGGCGTTTCGCATCGCCCATCCGCGAGAAGAGCGAGCCGCTGCCGGTGCCCGTGCGCACTCCGCCGCCCGGCTTTGCGCGTAGCATGAGCCAACCTCCGGCGGAGAACTTGCTCCCGGCATCGACATCACCGTGGTCACCGAGATTGATGCGCGTGAGGATATCCATGCGCATGGAGGGCCAGAGCCACGTGTTCTCGCCCCAGACGAGCGGGTTGGTGTCGGCTTTGAATTCTTTCACTTTCGCACCGGGCGCAGAATTTTTCAGCACGTCGCCCTCCCCTTCATCGAGGCGCAGCCGCAGTTCGAGACCGGTGGTGGGCACGGGATTCGGCCGATTGCCGGCGGCCAACCACGCCGCCGTGAGTTCGCGGGAGCGGGCCCGGCGGGCGTCGAGCTTTTCCTGGAGTGCCGCGCGTTGGCCCAACACGAACTCGGCCGACGCCGCGTTTTCCGGTTTCGGCAGCCGCAACACCGGTGCAGGTTCGGCGATATTGAGGTCCCACGGTTTCTCGACGGTATTTCCGAGATAGGCGGCGAGCCCATAGAAATCGCGTTGGGAAAACGGGTCGAACTTGTGGTCGTGGCACGCCGCGCAGCCGGTCGTGAGACCGAGGAACGTCGCGCCAAACGCTTCCACGCGGTCGCGCGTTTGATTCACGTAAGTCTCTTCGGGAATCGTGCCGCCCTCGTTGGTGGTGGGATTGCAGCGCACGAAACCCGTCGCGGCGAGTTCGTCGAGGGTGCGGGCCGGGAGCAGATCGCCGGCGAGTTGCTCGCGCACGAACGTGTCGAAGCGTTTGTTCTGGTTGAAGGCGCGGATCACGTAGTCGCGGTAGGGCCAAATCGCGCGGTAGTTATCGAAATGAATGCCGTGCGTGTCGGCATAGCGCACGTAGTCGAGCCAGTAGCGGGCGCGATGCTCGCCATAGCGCGGACTCGCGAGCAAGCGGTCGACGAGCTTTTCGTAGGCATCGCGGGATTTGTCGGCGACGAAGGCGTCGACCTCCGCGGCAGACGGCACGATGCCCGTGAGATCGAGTGTCACACGCCGGATGAGGGAGCGGCGGTCGGCTTCGGCGGAAGGCGTGAGGCCGTCGCGCTGCATGCGCGCGAAAATAAAACGGTCGACGGGATTCGTTTTCCACGGGCTCTTGGCCGTCGACGCCGCGGGCACGGCCGGGCGTTGCGGCGCGATGAACGACCAATGCGCCTCATACTCGGCGCCCTCGGCAATCCACCGCCGCAGCGTGGCGATTTGCTCCGGCTTGAGCGTCTTGTGGCTCTCCGGCGGCGGCATGATTTTCTTTTCGTCCCGCGTTTCGAGCCGCTCGATCAGCGGACTCTCGTCGGGTTTGCCGGGCACGATCGCGGGCGGACCATCTTTGCGCTTCGCGATCGCAAATTCGAAGCGATCCAAGCGCAGCTCGGCTTTGCGAGAACCCGGATCGATGCCGTGGCACGCGTAACAGTTTTCGGCGAGGATCGGCTGCACGTGGTTGTTAAAAGAGAGCTTCGCGGCCGCAGCCTTAGCGGGAGTAGCGGCGACGAGCACGGGGCCGACGGCAAGCAGCGGGCACGAGACGATAAGAGCGGCGGTGCGAAAAGGGAGAGAACGGCGCATCGGGGTAAAACGTGGCTGGGAATTCGGCGAAAAGTTTACTGGGGGAAAATCTAAACGGGGGCCGGGCTCCTTGGCTAGCACGAGGAAAGCAAATTGTGGTTTTAGATCGCCGCCTCGCGAAGCCCACCGCCCAACCTCCACCAAGACGCATAGGGCCACTGCCGGTTTCACCGTCCACAACGCGTCGCGCCGAGGACGCAATCGTCCGCGCTCAGGCCAAAATTCCGTCGAGCACGCGCGCGCCTTCGACCCCGGTGAGCTTCGCGTCGAGGCCTTGAAATTTTACACTGAACGCGTCGTGGCGGATGCCGAGGAGGTGAAGCATCGTCGCGTGGAGGTCGTGCACGGTGCAGACCTTGTCGACGGCCGCGTAGCCGAGTTCGTCGGTCGCTCCATAGACGAGGCCGCGTTGGACGCCGCCGCCGGCGAGCCACATCGACATGGCCTTGTTGTGGTGATCGCGGCCAACGGTGCCTTTGTTGCCCTGCGACATCGGCGTGCGGCCAAACTCACCCGTCCACACCACGAGTGTATCGTCGAGCATGCCGCGCTGCTTGAGATCGGTGATGAGCGCGGCGCAGGCGCGGTCGGTCTCCTTCGCGCGCAACGGCAACTCCTCGCGGAGCAAACTGTGGTGATCCCAATCGCGATGGTAGAGCTGGATGAACCGCACGCCGCGCTCCGCGAGCCGGCGCGCGAGCAGACAGTTAGAAGCAAACGAGCCGTCGCCCGGCGTGCAGCCGTAGCTTTCCAGCGTGGCAGCACTTTCAGCGCGGAGGTCGGTCAACTCCGGCACGCTGGCCTGCATGCGAAACGCCAACTCGTATTGCGAGATGCGTGTGGCGATTTCCGGATCGTGCACAAAGGCGTTGTGCTGGCGGTTGAGGGCGTTGATGGCCGCGATGTCGGCGCCCTGCTGCTCGCGTGAAACGCGGCCGGGATTCGTGAGATAGTGCACGGCGTCGCCGCGGCCCTGCAGTTGCACGCCCTGGAAACGGCTCGGCAGAAACCCACTGTTCCACTGGCGCGCCGAGATCGGCTGCGGCGAACGCCCCGGCCCGGTCGACACCATCACGACGAAGCCGGGAAGATTTTCCGCTTCGCTGCCTAGACCGTAATTCACCCAAGCGCCCATGCTCGGGCGACCGGCGATCTGCGCGCCGGTGTTCATGAACATGTGCGCCGGATCGTGGTTGATCGCATCGGTCGTCATCGAGCGCACGAGGCATAGATCGTCGATTACCGAGCCGAGATGCGGAAACAGAGAGCAAATCTCCGTCTGGTTCTTCCCAAATTTCTCGAACGGAAACTGCGGTGCGAAGCAGACGAGTTTCTGTCCCTGCAGCTGTGCGAGTTGCTGGCCCTGCGTGAGGCTCTCCGGCATCGCCTCGCCGTGCATCGCCGCGAGCTTTGGCTTCGGATCGAACGTCTCAAACTGCGATGGGCCGCCCGCCATCGTCAGCCAGATCACGCGCTTTGCTATTTGTGGGAGCGGCAGCGGGTAAATCACGCCGCGGGCGCCCGTGGGCGCGGACGCGGCGGAGAGCGGCGCGGCGCTTTTGTCCAAGAGCGATGCGAGCGCGACAGCCCCGACGCCCTGTGAGACACGTCCGAGAAACGCGCGGCGGGTTTGATGCGAGGTCGGGAAAAAGTTCATGTGGGGAAAAGCGAGCGTCCGCCTGCTGGTAAGAGCAGGGACCGACGCAAGGTTGAGCGCGGTTGCCGGGAGTGCGCGTGTGGTCGACCGTCCTGAGCCCCAACGGGGCGAAATTCGACAGCCCGGGGCAACGCCCCGGGAAATCCCGAACACACAATGCCGAGCCCTGAAAGGGCGAAACAACCGGAGTTGTGCCCCTTCAGGGCGCAGAATTTTCTCCACGCCCGATTTCCCAGGTTTGCACCCTGGGCTGTCGAATGGCGCCCCGTTGGGGCGCATGGCTCGGCGAGTGCCTTCATTTCGTTCATTCGCGCGTGATAAACTCGTGCAGGTTGAGGAGCACGCGCGCGACGTGCGTCCAGGCGGCGAGTTCGGCGCGGTCGACACCGGCGGGCACGACCGCGTCGCCCGTCGCGAGCAACGCCTCGGCGGCTACGGGATTGGCGCGGTAAACACGGAGTTGCTCCGTCCACAGCGCGATCGCCGTGCGCACTTCCTCGGTGCGCGGAGCGCGTTGCAGCGCGACGGACCACGTCCAAGCGAGGCGCTGCGCCGCGGTTGCGCCGCCGGCGGTGACGATGCGGGCCGCGAACGCACGCGCGGCCTCCACGTAGGTCGGGTCGTTGAGCAGCACGAGCGCCTGTTGCGGGAGATTAGAACGGCCGCGCTCGGCCACGCACTCCTCGCGGCTTGGAGCATCGAACGCGAGCAAGCTCGGATGCAGAAACGAGCGCTGCCACCACACGTAAAGCCCGCGCCGATACTGCGCCTCACCGCGGTCCGTTTCGTAGTCACGCGTCGGAAAATTCAGCATCTCCCAGTAGCGCGCCGGCTGGTAAGGCTTCACGCTCGGCCCGCCGATCCGCGGCGAGAGCAAGCCGGCCGCGGCGAGGGCATGATCGCGCACGAGCTCGGCCTCGATGCGAAACCGGCTCTGGCGCGCATGCTCGCGATTTTCGGGATCGGCGGCGAGCTGCGCGGGCGTCGGGACGGACGATTGACGATAGGTGGCACTCGTGACAATCGTGCGCACGAGGTGTTTAACATCCCAACCGCTGTCCATAAACTCACAGGCGAGCCAATCGAGCAGCGGGCCGTTCAGCGGCAGCTCACCCTGCGCGCCGAGATCGCTCGGCACACGGCTGAGGGCGGTGCCGAAAAACTGCGCCCAGATACGATTCACAAACGCGCGCGCCGTGAGCGGATTTTCCCGCGAGACCAGCCAACGTGCTAGGTCGAGGCGAGAAAGCTCGGCGGAGCTGGCCGGCGGCGGGGAGAGAAAGGCCGGAAAGGCCGGGCGCACGATCTCGCCCGACTCGTCCATCCAGTTTCCGCGCGGCAACACCCGCACCGTGCGGCGGGTGGCGGCCGATTCGCTGACGAGGCAGTGGGGCAGCGAATCCGTGTAAGTTTTCTGTGCACTCTCCGCGGCAGCGAAGGCGTCGAGTTCGGCGCGGGCCACCGTGCTCACCTTGGCGCGGAAATGCGTCCGCACCGTCTGCTTTTCCCGCGCGGTGCGCTTGGCCGGCGTCTTCTTTAACATAGCCGCGACGGCGCGGGGAATTTCGCTTTCCCCAGCGGGCGGATTCACGGTCAGCGACTGTTCCCATGCTGTCTGCGCGGCATCAATCTCAGCAGCACGCTCGGAAACCTTCTTCTTCGCCCCGGCCACCGCGGCGTTCAACTCCGCTAGGCGGGCGGTCTGCTCCGGAGTCGCGACGATCATGCCGTCTTCGCGACGCCCGATCGACGTTTCTTTCACGTCGGCGAAGAAAGCGCCGAGCGCATAAAAATCCCTCGTGGTGAGCGGGTCGAATTTGTGGTCGTGGCACTGCGCGCAACCGGTCGTTTGCCCGAGCCACGCGGTGCCGATGGCGCGCACTCGGTCGGCCATCATGCGCGCTTCGTAGTCTTTCGGCTGCGCGCCACCTTCCTCGGTGGAGAGCAGCAGCCGGTTGAACGCAGAGCCGACGCGCGTCTCGGCACTCGCATCGGGCAACAGATCGCCGGCGATTTGTTCGAGCGTGAAACGGTCGAAGCGTTTGTTGGCGTTGAAGCTCGCGATCACCCAGTCGCGGTAGGGCCAGACATTGCGCGGATTGTCGCTGTGGTAGCCGATAGTGTCAGCAAACCGGACGACATCGAGCCAGCCAAGCGCCATGCGCTCGCCGTAGTGAGGATTCGCGAGCACGCGCTCGACGAGCCGCGCGTAGGCATCTGGCGCGCGGTCGCTTTCGAACCCCTCGACTTCGCTCGGGGTAGGCGGCAGCCCGAGCAGATCGGAGTGCAGTCGTCGAATCAGCGTGCGCCGGCCGGCCTCGGGCGAGGACTTTAGCCCGACGGCCGCGAGTCGGCGCGCGACGAGCACATCGACGCCGTTGGCGCCGGGAGGAATCTCCGCCTTCACGGGCAATTCGTAAGCCCAGTGTTTTTGATAGTTCGCCCCCTGCGCGATCCAGCGCTCAAGGATGAGTTTGTCGCGCGCGGAGAGTTTCTTGTGCGAGTCCGGCGGCGGCATGATCTCGTCCTCGTCCTTCGCGTGGAGGCGGGCAACGAGTTCGCTGTCGGCAGGTTTACCCGGCACGAACGCCTCACGCGCTAGCGCTGCGTCGCGCAGATCGAGCCGCAGCTTGCCCTTGCGATGCGAAGCATCGGGCCCGTGACACGAGAAACAGTTGTCCGACAAAATCGGCCGCACGTCGCGGTTGAATTCGATCTGAGCGGGCACCGGCATTTCCGCACCGAGCGCAGGCGACAAAGCCAGCACGGACAAAAGGAGGCTAACGAATCGACGGGGCATCGGCGGGGTAGAGCGCTGACACGATGCGTCACTCCGCCACGAGGAGGCAACCATGCGTTTGCCGGCGGACACACGATTTCGTCTGGCAAGCCCTCGGCGGCCCACGCAACTTCCGTCGACCCATGTCGGACGCCTCCCTTCCTCCGTCTGCCGCGCCGCGCGCGATCTTTGTGAGTTACTCTCACGATGACGCGGCCGCGGCCCGTCGGATCGCCGCAGCCTTGCGCGACGCCGGGCTGGAGGTGTGGTTCGACGAAAACGAACTGCGCAGCGGCGACACGTGGGACGCAAAAATCAAACAACAGATCCGCGACTGCGCGTTGTTCATGCCGGTCATTTCGCAAAACACCCAGCGCCGCCGCGAAGGCTACTTCCGCCTCGAATGGCATCTCGCCGAGGAACGCTCGCGCCTCATCGCCCGCGGCACGCCGTTTCTGGTGCCGGTCGTGATCGACGACACGGCCGAGCGCGGGGCACTGGTGCCGGAGGTGTTTCTCAGCGTGCAGTGGACGCGGCTGCGGGAAGGAGAGGCGAGTGCGGCATTTGGCGAGCGGGCGAAGCAACTGCTGACAGGGGAAATGTAGGCTCGGTCGCCAGCCAGGCGCCCGCCACACCGGCGGGCCTACAGCCGAAGGTGGGCCGCCGCGTCCCTGCGGCGGCATGGATCGGTGTCGCAGCCGTTTGCGTAGTCGCGGTCGGCAGTTTCTTCGCGCTGCGTCCGTCTCCAAATGCGGGCGCCGGGACGCGCCCGCCCACCGCGGAGAAGCCAGTCACTGCAGCGCCCAGCCCACCCGCCCCCGCCGGCCCGCGCCTCGGCCCGAAGTCCATCGCCGTGCTCCCGTTCGACAATCTCAGCGAGGACAAAGAAGCCAGCGCCTTTTTCGCCGATGGCATGCACGAGGACGTAATCACAAATCTCCTGCTCATCCGCGAGCTGCGCTGTGTCCCGCACGCGACCGCCCAGACCTACCGGGGCACGAAGAAAACCCACCGCGAGATCGCCGAAGAGTTAGGCGTCGCTTATCTTCTCACGGGCAGCGTGCGACGTGTCGACCGCAAGGTCCGCATCACGGGGACGCTGCTCGACCCTCGCAATGACGAGGCGATCTGGACGAAGCCCTACGACAAGGTTCTCACTGACATTTTCACGATCCAAGCCGAGCTGGCCCAGGCCATCGCCGCGGAACTGAAAGCCGCGCTTACACCACAGGAAAAGAAGCTCATCGTCAGCCGGCCCACCGAAGACCCTGAAGCCTACGATCTTTACCTCAAGGTGCACACGGAAGGATTCCGCACGAAGGTATTAAAGCAGACCGAACTGCTCGAGACGGCCGTGG
>CALRZR010000076.1:0-27419 GCA_943372705.1 Opitutus sp. GAS368
GAGGAAAATGAGGTGCTGCTGTTGCGAAAGTTCACAGGCCAATTTCGGCGAGAGCGGCGTGCCATCGGGCGTTAAATAGATCCGGCGACAACCGGGGGACTGTAGTTGTTCGATCGCTGCAAAAACCGGCTCCGGAGTCATCACCATACCCGCACCGCCGCCAAACGGTCGATCATCGGCCCGCCGGTGTTTGTCCGTGGACCACGCGCGAACGTCATGAACCTTCACCGAAAGATGTCCAGCTGACAGACCTTTGCCTAGTATGCTCTCGGCCAGGAACCCGTCGAGCATCCGCGGGAACAGCGTGAGCACATCAATCGTCAGCGGCATGACGGCGGCGAAGTCTTTTTGAGCCGTAAATGAAAAATCGCCCAAACCTCAAGGGTCGGGCGATTCTTAGGAAATCGGCGAATTCGAATGAATTAGCTGGCTGCCGCAGGAGCGGTGGCCGCAGCCGTGCGACGAGCCTTCTTGATCATCGCGTGCATGGTGTTGGTCGGAACGGCACCCTTGCTGATCCAGTAGTCCACGCGGTCGAGCTTCAGATTGATCGGGTTACCCTTGGTCTTGGGGGTATAGGTTCCGAGGTTTTCGACTGGGTCGCCATCGCGACGCGAACGGGCTTCAGCGACAACCACGCGATAAAGCGGTTGATGCACGGAGCCAACCTTGGTGAGACGGATTTTGAGAGCCATGACAGATTTTTTGCAGAGCGTTTCTTACTTGGAAAAGCCGAGGACAACACGGGCGCCCCCTACCCCTGTCAAGCACCGAGTCCCGGCAGTTCTCATGAAATTTCTCAAATCACGGTCGCGGCCTGCTGGGAGCGCCGGCTTGTGTTCGCAAAACACAACGCTACCGTCCGCCCAATGCTTTCCGAACGGCCCTACTTGCGTGCTGCCTACCCGAGAGACCAGACGTCGCCGCTAACTTGGCTACTGGCCGCCATCATCGGAGCATTTGTGCTGGAATTCGTTTTGTTCTCTCGCTGGTTCGATTCGTCGGGCCAATTGGTCAACGGACTGGGTCTGACCGTTTCAGGCTTGGGAGCAGGGAAAATTTGGACGCTGGCGACTTATTGGCTGCTGCATAGCACCAGCAATCTTTTCCATGTAGCTGTCGTGCTGGGCGGAGTATTCCTGCTGGGCCGGGCAATTGAACCACTCATCGGAGCCCGGCGCGCAATCGGAGTTTTTTTTGGCGCCGTGCTGCTGGGGGGCCTGTTTTGGGCGGCAACCAACTGGAACACCCAAGGAGTTCTTGTCGGCGGAATGGCCGGGGTCTACGGGATGCTCGCGGTCTACGCGGCGTTGCAGCCTAACCGGGAGTTTTCGGTGCTGCTTCTTTTCGTTTTTCCGATGACCTTCAAAACGAAGAACCTCGCCCTGGGTTTGGGGGCGGTCGAGTTACTGGCATTCGTCTACTTTGAGATTTTTCGCAACGCCTCGCCCTTTAACTATGCTCCGTCCGCGCACCTCGGCGGCTTGATGGCTGGCTGGATATTTTTCAGGTATCTTCACCGGCAAACCCTCAATCTTGATCGCGCCGCGCCGGTCTCGGCTGATTCGAATTGGGCCGACGCTGCTCGCGCCGACGACCAACCGGAGGAAATCCCGGCAAGCCCCGCTCCGCCAAATCGCGCGCAACTCCGGGCCGAAATCGACCGAATTCTGGACAAGATTAACAGCCACGGCTTGGCAGCATTAACCGCCGAGGAGAAACGGCGGCTCGACGACGCTCGCACCCTGCTCGGGCGTAAATGACGCAGCGTCGCCTCGAATTCCCGACGGCAGTCGCGACCGCTAAGATGCACGATTTGGCCTCGTGCCTTGAATCTCGGGCAATTGCATGAAACATTCCGGGCTTATCCCCATCATAACCAATATGACTCGCGCCTTCGCTGTTCGCCGCTTCGCCGCCGCCTTGGTTTGTGCCTTTGCTCTGGCCACCGCCTTCGCCGCCCAAGACAGGAAGTTCGCCACTTCCGACGTTCTGAAGACCGAGGCAACGACATTGGTGAAACTCCTTGAGCAGGCCCACTACGCCCACGACCAAGTCCGCAGCACCGATTACGCGGAAGTGGTCCCAAACTACATGACCGAACTGGACGGTCAGCACCTCTTTTTCCTGGGCACAGACAAGGCCGCCTTCATGGAGAAATACGCCAAGAACGTTTACTATAACACGGCGTTTCTCGGTAACATCGATGCCGCCTACGATATTTTCAACGTCTACCAAACCCGCGTCGAAGAACGGGTAAACTGGATTTTCACAGAGTTGAAAAACGACATCGATTTTACCGTAGCTGAGACCTATCGGGCCGACCGCACCAAGTCCGAGTGGCCTTCGAACGCCACCGCTGCCGATGATTTGTGGCGCAAGCGTCTGAAATTCGAACTCGTCAGCGAATTGCTGAACAAGAAGCCCATCGACGAGGCGAAGCAGACCATTCGGAAACGCTACGAGCGGATGCTAAAAAACGTGGCCGAGATCGACGGAGGTAATCTGGCCGAGCTCTACCTCAGCACCATCGCCCACCTCTACGACCCCCACTCCACCTATTTTTCAGCGGAGACGTTCGAAGACTTCGCGATTCAAATGAAACTCAAACTCTACGGCATCGGCGCACTGCTGGGCCTGGAGGAGGACAACTGCATCGTGAAGGAAATCGTTCCCGGCGGTCCCGCCGACCTCGGTCGGGTGCTCAAACCAAACGACAAGATCATCTCCGTCGCCCAAACCGGCAAAGAGCCGATTGAAATCATCGGCATGAAACTGCGTAAGATCGTCGACATGATCCGCGGCGAGAAAGGCACCGACGTCCACCTCCTCGTGCAACCGGCCGATGCCACCGACCCTTCCGTCCGCAAGGAAGTCGTCATCACCCGCGATATCGTAAAGCTCAACGCCGCCCGGGCGCGCGCCGCGGTCTTCCAAGTTCCCGATGCCGAGGCTAAAGAACGCGCGCTCGGCGTGATCACCCTGCCCGCTTTCTACGCCGACGACGACGGCGATACCGACACGGAGAAAAGTTCTGCTTCCAAGGACACCGCCCGCCTCATCGAACAACTCAAGCAACAGGGCGTCCAAGGCATCGTCCTCGATCTCCGCCGCAACGGCGGTGGCTACCTCTCCGAGGCGATCGATCTCGCCGGGCTTTTCATCAAACGCGGCCCCGTGGTTCAGGTGAAAAACTACAACGGCGACATCCAGGTTGATTCTGACCGCGACGAAAAAATCGCCTACTCGGGACCGCTCGCGGTGCTCGTCGATCGGTTTAGCGCCTCCGCCTCAGAAATTGTAGCTGGCGCCCTGCAAAATTACGGACGCGCCGTCATCGTCGGCGATCACTCCACCCACGGCAAAGGCTCGGTTCAGTCGGTAGTTGAGATGAAACAAATCTCCCGCGCGCTCGCCTTTGCGTCCAAGCCCGACGGTTCGCCGGCCAAGACGGGCGCAGCGAAGTTCACGATCCAAAAATACTATCTGCCCAGCGGCGATTCCACTCAGCTCAAAGGAGTGATCCCCGACATCGTGCTACCTTCGGTCAGCAACTTCATCTCTGGCATCGGCGAAAGCGACCTACCGCACGCGCTCGTTTGGGACAAAATTCCCACCAGCACGTTCGAGGGCAGCCCGTTGGAGGCCAAAGTTCTCACGCCGCTGCGGCAGAACAGCGCCGAGCGTCAGGCCAAACTCGAGGAGTTCGCCTACCTCCGGAAAAACATCGAGTGGTTTAAAGCGCGCCAGGAACAGAAATTGATCTCGGTGAACCTCGACGAGCGGAAGAAGCAGAAGGAATCCGACGACGCGTTCCGCAAAGAAATGAATGCCGAGAAGAAGCTGCTGGCTAAAGCCGACTATGCGTTCAAAGAGTTCCGCCTCGGCCCGCCCAATCCGCCGCGCATCAAAGGCGCCAAGAAAGACGCCGACAAAGAGGCCGATGGCGATGACGAGGATATCGGAGAAGAAGAGAACGACACCTACGTAAAAGCCGACGTGCACCTGCGCGAGACGCTGCGCGTGGTCAACGATGCGATCGGGCTGGCTGCGAACAAAGAACTCTGGGCCGCCAATCGCCCGCCACTGACCGGTGCTACCGGCGGTTGAGCAGCGTAGGTTAGAGCCAAGCCAAGACGAAGCGGTCTCGTCCGGTTAAGTCGGGACGAGATTCCGCACGTGAGAAGCCCGCCTCGGTCACGAGCTTGAGCAGCACGGCATGTTGAGCGATGCCGGTCTCCAGCGCCAGCATCCCTCCCGCATTGAGAAACTTGGCGGCGCCTGCGATAATCACACGCAAATCGGCGATTCCACCGTCGGCAGCCGTAAGTGCACCCGCCGGCTCAAAACCACGCACTTCCGGAGCCGTGGACGCCGTCTCCTCCGCGCTCAGGTAGGGCGGGTTGGCTACGATCAAATCAAAACGTTCGTCGGCAGAGATGTCCGCGAACCAGTGTGATCGGCGAAAGGCCATCCTTCCCTCCAACCCCAGCGCTTGGGCATTTTCCCGCGCCAGCGCGAGGGCCTCTTCGCTGACATCGATCGCGAGAATTCGCGCCTCCGCGTATTTCTGCGCCAGCACCAACGCGATGGCCCCACTCCCGGTGCCGAGATCGAGAATCGACACCGGCGGTGTCAGCCAAGCCGCCATGACGTTTTCGACCAACAGCTCCGTTTCCGGCCGTGGGATGAGCGCCCGGCGGTCAACTTTGAGCTTTAGGCCGAAGAATTCAGTTTCACCCAAGATATACTGGAGCGGCTCCCGCAGTGCGCGACGCCGCACCAATGGGCGGATTTTCTCAAGCTCGGGCTCGGCCAATGGTCGCTCAAACTGCATGTAGAGCGCCATCCGTTTCAGTCCCAGCGCATGACCGATCAAGAGCTCGGCGTTCAATCGCGCGGAGTCGACGCCCTTCCCTGCCAAAAAGTCGGTCGTCTTCTTGATGATTTCGAGAATCGTGAGCATTTCAGTCTTCGTCCGCGGCCCCTGCCCGCACCGGCAGATAAACTTGGCCGGTCAGCGCCGCGAGTTTCTCTTCGTAGTCGGCCTTCTGCAGCGCAGTGATGATCGCATCGAGATCCCCCTCCATCACTTGGGGCAACGTATAAAGCGTCAGGCCGATCCGATGTTCCGTCACCCGGTTTTGGAGAAAATGGTAGGTGCGGATGCGTTCGCTGCGGTCGCCTGACCCGATCTGGCTACGCCGCACGGCGGCATATTTCGCCCGTTCTTCGTCCTCGCGCCTCTTGAGTAAGCGCGAGCGCAAGACCGTCATCGCCTTGGCCTTGTTTTTGAGCTGCGAGCGCTCATCCGCGCAGGTCACGATCAGCCCGGTGGGTTTGTGGCTGATCTGCACGGCGGAATCCGTCGTGTTCACCCCCTGCCCGCCCGGCCCGCTGGCTCGGGTGACGGTAATTTCGAGATCCTGCGGATCGATCTGGAGGTCGACCTCTTCAGCTTCCGCCAAAACCGCCACTGTGACCGTGGAGGTGTGAATGCGGCCACTCGCCTCCGTCACCGGCACGCGTTTTACCCGGTGCACGCCGCTCTCAAACTTCAGCTGTTTGTAAACATCGGTGCCCGTGATCAGAAAAATGACCTCCTTAAAACCGCCGCGCTCCGACAAACTGCTGCTCATCGGCTGGATCTTCCAGCCCCGGGAGTCGGCATATTTCGAATAGAGCCGATAGAGGTCGGCCCCAAAAAGCGTGGCCTCGTCACCACCTGTCCCTGCCCGGATTTCCATCACAGTATTTCGCGAGTCCGTCAGATCCGGCGGGATCATCGCCAACAGCACGGCCTGACGAAGCTCCTGGAGCCGCCGCTGCAACTCAGGCGTTTCCGCCGCGGCCAATTCGCGCAACTCCGCATCGCTGGTCGGATCTTTGCCAAAGGCCAGCGCCTCGGCCAACTCCCGCTCGACCTTGCTATGCTGTTGATGGTCGGCGATAAGCTGGCTCAACTTCTGATGCTCCCGGGTCACGTCCGCCGCGCGCCGCGAATTGCTATAAAACGCCGGCTCCGCCATCTGGGCGGCGAGTTCGTCAAGGCGACGTTGGAAGGGTGCGATGGAGGGAAGTTCGTCCATGAAAACGGAGAGCAGGTCGGCGATTTGCGAATTGCGCGGGCCGCAGGGGACGGCTCCACTCACAACCATCGATCCGCGAGGCGATTCTGCCTAGCGGCGCTGATCAGCCATGGCCACGACACTCTTCACACAGAACACCATCGCGTGCATCTGGGATTTCGACAAGACCTTAATCCCGGAATACATGCAGTCCCCGCTTTTTCGCCGCTACGGGATCGACGAAGCCAACTTTTGGGCGGAAACCAATGCGCTGATTGAGCAGTATCGGCGGCGCGGCTATCACCTCGCCGGCGAGCTCGGCTATCTCAACCATCTGCTCACCTACACCCTCGCGGGACCACTCGCCGGCCTAAATAACAAGATTTTGCAGGACTGCGGTGCCGATATCGTTTTTTATCCCGGGCTCCCTGACTTCTTCGACCGGGCCAAGTCGTTCGTTCAGGAGAAACCCGAATACCAAAAGCACGAGATTTCCCTCGAGCACTACGTCGTCAGCACCGGTATCGCGCAAATGGTGCGCGGCAGTGCGATCGCTCCCTATATCGACGGGGTCTGGGCCTGCGAGTTTATCGAGAACCCGCTCCAGCCCGGCTTCTTGAAACAAAACGAGATGTCGCTCGAAGCCGCCTCCGAGATAGCTCAGATCGGCATGGTCATCGATAACACCGGAAAAACTCGCGCCATTTTCGAGATCAACAAGGGCACCAACAAGAATCCTGCCATCGACGTAAACTCGAAAATGGCTTCCGAGGACCGGCGCATCCCGCTTCAGAACATGATCTACATCGCCGATGGTCCGAGCGATGTGCCCAGCTTCTCAGTCGTCAAAGGTGGCGGTGGACGCGCCTACGCGGTCTACAATCCGGAGAAGCCCGAAGAATTCGCCCAAAACGACCGCCTGCTCCAATCCGGCCGCATCCACGGCTACGGTCCCGCCGACTACCGAGCAACCAGCAGCACCGCACAATGGCTGCGCATGCACATCCACCAGATTTGCGACCGTATCGTAGCCGATCGAGAAGCGGCCGTAGCGCAAAAAGCCACGCGCCCACCGCGTCACCTCACGGCTACGCCTGAAGAAATGGCAGCGAAGAGAGCCACGAAGGGGCCAAAGCAGTCCTCGTTCTTGGAATAGTTTTTCAAGCCTACCCCACAGCGCAATTCCAACTTCCAGGGCAGCAACAAAAAGCCCCGACCTTGCGGCCGGGGCTAACGCGTTATACTACAAAGAAAAGCCTGTTTACGGACGAGATCCGCTTACGGGCAAGGTGCCCACATCGATTGCTGGGGTGGTCGTGGTGGTAGTTGTGGTCTGACCAGTCGTCGTATTCGTCGTGGTCGTCGTCTGGGTCGTCGTAGTCGTCGTCGGAGCAGGTGCCGTGACTTGCACAGTCGCAACGCCGCTGGTGTTTCCCGCAGTGGCAGCTGACGAGACGTTGCTAGCGTTCACCGTTGCCGCCGGAGCGGCTGTGGTTGCTCCCGAAGCCGCTTGGGTAGCAATATTTGCGACAGCAGACTGAGGCACACCGGCCGCAGCAGAAGCGCCTTGTGCTGCACCGTTCGCCGCAGCCTGAGCAACTGCACTAGCAACTGCAGCAGTATTAGTTCCTTGTTTTGCAGCTGCACCAGCGGTCGCACCGGCAGTCGCGTTCTGAGCGGCATCCTTCGCGATTTGAGCAGCCTGACCCGGAGCAGCAGTTGCCGCAGCATTAGATGCTGCTTGCGCAACAGCTTGAGCGACCGTAGCTGCTTGCGCCGGGGTCGTTGTATTAGAAGCAGCACCTGTAGCTGCTGCCTGAGTAACCGCTGCAGCAACAGTAGTTACACTCGCCGCGCCCGCATTCGTGTTGGTCGCAGCCGCGTTAATAGCCGCAGTGACGATCGAAGCAGCTGCACTGGGGGCTGCGGCAGCTGCGACTTGAGCAACTTGCGCGACAGCGGCAGGAGCAGACTTAACGACTGTGTCCATCGTCGCAGTCATCAGCGCAGCGGCTGCGGTGGCGTTGGCGCCGCCAGACGTAGACATCACCGCGACTGCAGAAACAGCAGCAGCGGCGACTTCGGCAACATTGATACCCGTGGCCGCGCTAAGAGCGACTGCGGTGGCAGGAGGCGCGTTGGTCGAGCCAGAGCTGGCTTGACCGGCACCCACTTGAATCGCAGTCGCGCCAGGAGCGATTGAGTAGCCTCCGTTGGGATTGACCACCATCGGCGTGACAGTTACTGCACCAGAGAAAGTTGCGACAGAATAGACGTTTCCATTGACACTCACCGTGTAGACGGTGCCTCGTGCAGCAGCCACACCTTTCGGGGTGCGAACTCCATATTTGGCCTTCGCCTTCGGATCGATCTGGGAGACAATATTCCCCTGCTGAAGGTCGAGCACAGCATCCAAGTTGAGCGGAGCATTCGCCGGTTCGACCTTGATTTTTGAATTCGCTTTGATTGTTGCGACAACACCTGGGGTAGCCTCAACATAAACCTCAACCCCCGCAGCTGTTTCGATGATGGAATTCTCTCCAACGATCATGTTTTCGGTTGCAGCGACCTTTGAGCCGTCTGCCTTGGTGATCGTCGCGGCTCCACCGCCGACAATCTTTACGATTTTTGCGTCACGGGCGAATGCGCCCGATGCCAATAATGATACCGCGAGCAAACCCGCGGATGCGAACGACAGCAGTTTAGTGAGGTGCCTCATGGTAGTAATAATTGATAGCTAGGTGAAATCGCGAAAAGGGACTTACAGACGATGGCTTGCAATATCAGTGCCAATTCAGCGAATGCAATCTCCAAAATCACCGCCAAGCAGGATTTCTGCTTGGGGAGTCCAAAAACCGGCACGTAAGACGTCCCCAAGATGGGTCTTGATCAGGCCCGTCCTTCCGTTTTCCAGAAACGAAAGACTGTAACCACGTCGCAAATCTCCCAGACTGCACCGCGCGCGTTCGCATTATTTTGATTTTGCCACATGGACCCCATCCCAACCCTCGGCGGGCGGGTGATCTTGGTAGTGGCGCGTAAGTTCGGCAAAAACCAACGATGGATTGCTGCTCACCCCCGGCGTCTTGCCGGGAATATTCGGCTCAAGCAACTGGCTGCGCGCGAAAAGAGCCAGTGCCCCTTCCCAATCGCGAGCGTAGTAGCGGGCCAAACCTTCGGAGAACAATTGCAGGCACTCCCGCGTTTCCGACGTCACATCTTCCTTGAGCCCGACAATTTCGTGGAACGGCACCGGCTTGGACCGCCCCATCACGACAATTTTCCCGAGCGGCCGGAAGACCACGCGATCGCCCCCGTGCTGCTCGCAGGCCAATTTGGTCGCATCGGCACACATCGTGTAAACGCCCCATGATTTTGCTTGGCTCTCCATGCGTGCGGCCAAATTCACGTTGTCACCCATCATCGTATAATTGAACCGCGTGCGACTGCCCATGTTGCCGATGATGCAATTGCCGCTGTTGAGGCCGATGCGTGACTGCATCCGCCAGACGATGTTGGGCCACTTGTCGCCTTCGCTCTGCCACTTCGCGCGCAATTCCAACAATTTTTTCTGCACGCGCTGGGTCGCAACACAGGCCCTGAACGCATGGTCCGGCAGGGCAATGGGCGCGCCAAACATCGCCACAACGGCATCGCCGATATACTTGTCCAACGTGCCACCTTCCTCCTGCACGATGTCGGTGCACGCCGTGAGGTATTCGTTCATCAACTCCACCAATTTGTCGGGAGGTAGTTTTTCCGAGAAGGTGGAGAACCCCTGAATGTCGCTGAAGTAAGCCGTGATTTCGTCTTCGTGACCGCCCAACTGCGGCGATTCTCCTGACTCAACCATCCGGTTAACCAGCGCCGGGGATACATAGGTGCCGAACATCCCTTTGATTTGCGCCTTCGCCCGTTGTTCGGCGAGCAGTCGTCGACTAATCATGAATACCTGCAACCCGGCAAATCCGACAACCGGCCAAACAACGGGAAGCCAGAAACTGAAGCGAACCCACGCATAATACCCGATCGGCACATAGATCAGCGGAACGCAGATCGCGAATGTCGCCTGCGCCAACAATCCCCGGTTGGAAAAACAAGCCAATCCGCCGATGCCAATGATCGTGCATGCAAGCCAAACCCAAATTGGCGACGGCGACCGAACGTAATCTTCTCGGAGTAAATTCTCGATGACGTTGGCGTGCACCAATACCAACGGCGTGAAACCGGAAATCGGAGTTGGCCCGTTGTCGGTCAGAGCGGTGGCCACCTGCCCCACCAAGAGAATCTTGCCCGACAGATCAGGGAAATCGTCGACCTTCTTACGTTGGACAAAAACCTCCCTCAATCCCTCGGTGAGAAGTGAAAACCCAAAAGCGTTGGCTCCCTCAATACCAAATCGATAATTTACCAGATATCCTCCGGTCTCATCAATGGGCACCCGACGTTCAACACCGCCAGCCTTAAAGTAGATTCCGTCTCCTAAACGGACTCGAACATCCGCCGGAGACACTTTCCAAAACTGCAACACCGATTCGATGGAAAGACTGAAGTAAACGCGGGTCCCCGCTCGACCGAGTAACGGCACGATGCGGCGGTAGCCGTCTGTCCCTGGCGGAGTATTCACCAACGCCAATCTCGCCTGTTCCTGTAGTGCAGGAATGGGAGGCAGCAGCGCAACGTCTCCTGGGATCCGGGAAACATCTCCCTCAATATTTGTTACCGCCTGTGTAACGGACTTCTCAGATCTTGATCCCTCCGTTTCGTTCGTCACGGCTCCAAAAATAACGGACGTGCCTGCGGCGCGCGCCTTGGCTGCTCCTTCGGCAAGCCGGATATCGTTAGCAGGAGCCACCGTATCGGGTTCTGAGAAAAGAATGTCCCAGGTGACCACCGCAGCCTTCGCGCTCGTCACGAGTTCGATAAATTCACCATGTCGTTCGCGCGGCCAAGGCCAGCGTCCGATTTTTTCGATGCTCTCGTCGTCGATGGCCACAACGGCCAAACGCGGATCTGGCTCTGGCTGATATTTTACACGCTGCCGCGTCCGAAGGTCTAGGGTCAGATTTTCAACGCGCTCAAAGAGTCCGGCAAATGCCAGCATCAGGACGAGGAGAAAGCCGACAGCAGACGGCAGGACGTTTTGTTTGAGAAACCCGAGGCTAGATTTCATGCGATACGCGCAGATTGCGATTCTACCGCCCGCAACCAAGGGTATTTTTCAGGAGATTTCCGGTTGTTCGCTTTTTCAAATTCGCCGGCCCCCGCATTCCACGCAGGTCAAACCCAAGTTCGGACCGCGGGCTAACCACCGATCCTACAATACCCCCTTGAGCGCCGCCAGCGAGGCATCGCTCACCACCACGTAGCGATTCTTGCTGTCCGACCACGCAGCCGCGACGTAGCCGTTTTTCACGCCGTCAAGCATCCGCGGAGCAATCCCCTCTGCCGCGCGATCCGCGGCGTTCAGCCGCGCCACAAACACGTGAAACTCTTTTCCATCCCGTTCGAAGCACATCAGCGAAACGTCCTGTCCGCGGTAGCTCAGCGTGCGGCAACCCAAGGCCCGCAGGTCCGCAAATTTCGCCGGCAACGCTTCCGGCAGCGGTCCCCGTTGCTCGCCGAGCCAGGTCTTCAGCGCCGTCACATCGGCTCCGTGTTTCTGCAGCATGAAACCGGCGTCGACGAAATTTACCGCAAACTCCTCAAACGAATCTCCCCGCACCGGCGCCATCCGCCACGCCGCGAGACTCACCATCACCGCCAAAACCGCTGCGGCCGCGAGCCATACGGGCTGGGACCACCACGCACGCTTCGCCGACACCCGGACGGACTCGGCTCCGGGGAACGCTACGGTCTTTCCGCTCATCCGCGCACCCGCCAAGATCGCTTCCCGCAGTCCGGCCGGCGGTGCGATCTCGCGCAACTTCGCGGCCACCACTGCACCATGTGCCTGCTGTCGCACGAACCACGCGTTCAGGGCCGGATCGTTCTTCGCCTGCGCGAGCGCCTGCGCCATGGCCGGATCGTTCGCATCACGCCCGCCCGGGCGATATGCGCTCAGAACAAATTTTGCTTCGTCGTTGCTCATGCTTGGTTCCTCCTCGCCGCGTCGTTGAACGACACGACCTTTTGTTTCCCCGCCGTTTCCTCGCGTTGCAGGACCGCCCGCAACTGTGTTTTTCCCCGCGAGAGGCGCGACATCACCGTGCCGATCGGCACGTCCAACGCGTCCGCGATTTCCAAATACGAGAGATCTTCGAGGTAAAACAGCGTCAGTGGCGCGCGAAACGTCTCGTCCACTTCCTGCAACGCCCCGACCACTGTCGCCGCATCCATCTTCGCCACGCGGTCCACCTCTTCCGCCGCGATCTCCTGCTCTCCGGCCGGCAAATCCTCGATCGACGTCGCCCGCGCATCCCGCCGCCGCCCCCGCAAAAATTCCCGATACAACGTCGTGAACAACCACGATTTTGCCTTCGCCTCCTCGCGCAACGCCTCGCCCTTCGTGGCCCAAATGTAAAACGTCTGCTGCACGAGATCGCACGCATCCGCCTCGCGCCGCGCGAGGCTGAGCGCGAACCGGTAGAGCGACGCGTAGTGCGCGTCCACCAATTGTGTGAATGCAGGGTTGCTCATGTTCACGGATTCAGAGTTGCCTCGCGCCCCGTTTATTCCCGGAAAAATTCGCACCGCAACCATGCTCCGTTTCCACCTCCCGCCCAATCTCGCCTCCGCCGCCCCGCGCGACGCCATCGCGATCAAGGTGGACCTCGATCTTTCCGCCGGAGCGCCCCCCGCCGAGTTCATTCCCGCTCTCGTCCTGCTCCAACGCTGGTCTGGTTCGCAGACACCCCCGAAAATCATCCAGCTCAACCGCGCCCGACTCCGTGACCTCCTCGCCGCGCTCCCCGGTCAGCCAGTTTTCTTCTGGGTCAACGGGTCCACGCCGATCGCCTGGAATGACGACGGCTCCCTCTCCGGCGTCTCGATTTTCCTAACACCGCCCGCCTCAGCCGCCCGCCCTACCCCGCCCACCACACCGCGCGTCGCCCCTCGCCCGCCCGGCACTCGCCTCGGCATTGACGGCAGCGAGCATTTCCTCGCCGTTACCCTGCCTTCCCGCGAAGACCCGTCCTACAACACCATCCTCACGCTCCTCAAAGAAAACGGCTTCGTCCTCGAACCGTCCAACCGCACCTGGTGGCTCCGCGACCGCCACAAGACCCTCAACTTCCTCTCCGCCCACCTCGCCCGGCTGCGCGACACCTTCGGCGCCGAATTCACGCCCAACTTCGAGAAAAACACCGCCCATCTCCGCGTCGCCGAGATCGCCGCCGACATTGCCGAAACCGGCGACAGCTTTTCCGTCACGCTCGCCCTCCGCGCCGGCTCCGCCGACGAATCCACTCTCCGCACCGCCGTTGCCACCAACCGCAGCTACCTCGAATCCGACGGCAAAGTCTTCCTCTTCGACAAAGAGAAACTCGCCAAACTCACCACCGCCCAACGCGCCCTCTCTGGCGACCCCACCGCCGCCGTCGCCCCGCGCCGCACGCAGCGCGTCAGCTCCGCCCGCGTCGCCGAAGCGCAGGACATCCTCGAAGAACTTTCCCCGGGCTTCCAATCGCCCGAATCGTGGCGCACCCGCAGCAGCGCGCTGAAAAATCTTTCCGCCCTCGCCCCCGCGCCCGTCCCGCCCGCCCTCGACGCCCTTGTCCGCCCTTACCAACGCCTCGGCGCCGCCTGGCTCTGGCACCTCCACCGCCACCAACTCGGCGGCATCCTCGCCGACGAAATGGGCCTCGGCAAAACCCTCCAAGCCCTCGCCCTGCTCTCCGCCGTCGGACGCGTTGTCCCCAACGCACCGCCCCCCGCCGCTCCCTTCGTCCCCCAACTCCGCCGCACCCCGTCGCTCACGTCCCCTTCTCCGTCTCCGTCGCTCAACTCTCAACCATCAGCTCTCAACTCGCCGCGCAGCGGCGCGAGCCTCGTCGTCTGCCCCGCCTCCCTCCTCGAAAACTGGCGCCGCGAATCCGCGCGCTTCGCCCCGCAGCTCCGCACCTTCGTCCATCATTCGTCCAACCGTCTCGAAACCGCCGCCGACTTCGCCGCGCACGATCTCATCATCACCAGCTACGGCACCCTCGCCCGTGACCAAACGCTTTTTACCGCCGTCGAATTCGCCTGTGTCATCGCCGACGAAGCCCAGCACATCAAAAACCGCCGCTCGCAAAACGCCGCCGCCCTCCGCGCCCTGCGTTCGCGCGCCCGTTTTCTCCTGACCGGCACGCCCCTCGAAAACTCCCTCGACGATCTCCGCTCGCTCTTCGAATTCCTCCTCCCCGGCTACCTCACGCGCGTCCCCGCCGGCCTCCGCGGTGACGAACGCGCCTGGTTCGACGAACGCCTCCGCGCGCAAACAGCCCCTTACATTCTCCGCCGCACCAAACGCGCCGTCGCCCCCGAGCTCCCCGAGAAACTCGAACAGATCGTCTGGTGTGAGATGACGCCCGCGCAGGCCAAACTCTACCGCGACACCCAGGAAAAATCCGAACGCGAACTCTTCGACCTCGAAGCCGGCGGCGCCAGCGAGACCAAACTCCAGTTCGCCGCCCTCACCCAACTCCTCCGCCTCCGCCAAATCTGCTGCGACCCCCGCCTCGTTGACGTAGGGACGGATCTCCGAGCCATCCGCGGCCCCGACTCGATTTCCGCCCCCAGACCCGAGACCCCAAACCCCATCTCTCCCCTCTCCGCCCCCTTCTCCGACTCCGCGAAACTGGAATCCTTCCGCGAAATCCTCGCCGAAGCCCTCGACGACGGCCACCGCCTTCTCGTCTTCTCTCAGTTCACTTCGCTCCTCGCGCTCCTCCGCGCCGACCTCGACGAGCAAGGCATCGCCTACTGTTACCTCGACGGCTCCATGTCCACCGCCGCCCGCCAAGCCCAAGTCGACCGCTTCCAAGCCGCGTCCTCCGCGACTTCCGGCTCTCAGCCCACCGCTCTCAACTCTCAACTCGGCGCCACCGCGGCGCCTCCCGTCTTTCTGCTCTCCCTCAAAGCCGGCGGCACCGGCCTCAACCTCACCGCCGCCGACACCGTCGTGCACTTCGACCCGTGGTGGAATCCCGCCGCCGAGGCCCAAGCCACCGACCGCGCCCACCGCATCGGTCAAAAACGTGTCGTCACGAGCTACAAGCTCGTCGCCTCTGGCACCGTCGAAGAAAAAGTCCTCGCCCTCCAGGACGAGAAGCGCGCCCTGCTCGCCAACGTCTTCGAGGCCAGCGACGCCGCCGCCGCGAAACTCTCCCTCGCCGACCTCAAGTCCCTCCTGAAGTAACTCCCCGTTTACAACAAGGCTTGCCCTGCTGCGCCCTTCGTGTGCGCATATCCTCGATTGGCCACACGATGAAAACTCGATTCTTCCGCCGCATCGCCCTCGTCTCACTCGCCGCGTTCGCCAGCACCCTCGCCGCGACCACCTTCGCCGCCTCCGACGGCCTCACCACGCGAAATCCCAACGCCTCCGCTCCCGGCACCAACGCCCGCGCCGGCACCGCCCTCGATCCCGCCAAAGACCTCCCGCGCTATCCCGCCGTCGCGCCCAAAGACGCCGTCGCCACGTGGAAAGTGAAGCCCGGCTTCAAGGTCGAATTCGTCACGCACGAGCCCCAAGTCCGCGACCCGATCGCGATCTCCTTCGATGAAAACGGCCGCATGTTCGTCTGCGAAATGATCGATTACTCCGAGGAGCGCGACCGCACGCCCCACCTCGGCCGCATCTCCGTCCTCGAAGACAAAGATGGCGACGGCTACTACGAAACCAGCAAGGTCTTCGCCGACAATTTTCCTCTCCCCACCGGTCTCATCTGGGCCAACGGCGGTCTCTTCGTCGGTGCCACGCCCAACATCTGGCGCCTCGAAGACAAGGATGGCGACGGCCGCGCCGACGTGCGCGAAAAAGTCTTCACCGGCTTCGGCACCGGCCTCAAGGCCCTCAACATCCAAACCCTGCTCAACAGTTTCATGTGGGGCCAAGACAACCGCATCCACGTCCAGAGCGGCAGCGGCAACCGCGGCGTCATCTCCAGCCCGAAGCGCCCCGATCTCCCCGGCGAAGAACTCGCCTCGCGCGATTTTTGGTTCGACCCGCGCACCTACGAATTCGGCTTCGAGCCCGGCGGTGCGCAATACGGCATGAGCTTCGACAACTACGGCCGCAAATTCTCCTGCTCCAATTCCGACCACCTCCAGTTCTTCGTCTACGACGGCCGCTACGGCGCGCGCAATCCCTTCTTCACCCTTCCGCCCACCCGCCAGAGCATCGCCGCCGACGGTGGCGCCGCCGAAGTGTATCGGATCAGCCCCGACGAGCCTTGGCGCATCGTCCGCACCCGCTGGCGCATTGGCGGCGTCGTCAAAGGCGTCGTCGAGGGCGGCGGTCGCGTCAGCGGCTATTTCACAGGCGCCTCCGGCACCACGATCTACCGCGGCGACGCCTACGGCGAAGATTTCGTGAACAACTCGTTCAGCGGCGATTCCGGCGGCGCCCTCGTGCACCGCAAAAAAATCACGCCCGACGGCGTGAGCCTCATCGGCCGCCGTCCCACCGACGAACAGAACTTCGAGTTCGCCGCCAGCGCCGACACCTGGGTCCGCGTCGTGAATTTCGCCAACGCCCCCGACGGCACGCTCCACATCATGGACATGTATCGCGAGGTCATTGAGCACCCGTGGAGTCTCCCCGAAGAGATCAAACAGCACCTCGACCTGAACAACGGCAACGACCGCGGCCGTATCTACCGCATCGTCCCGACCGGTTCCGCTTGGCAGCGCCGCGGCCGCGTTTCCCTCGGCACCGCCACCACCGCCGAACTCGTCGCCACCCTCGCCCACCCCAACGGCTGGCACCGTGACACCGCCTCCCGCCTGCTCTACGAACGTCAGGACAAATCCGCCGCGCCGCTCCTCGCCCAGCTCATTCGCGAATCGAAATCGCCCCTCGCCCAACACCACGCCCTCGGCGTCCTCGCCGGCCTAGGCGCACTCTCCGCCGATTCCGTCCTCGCCGGCCTCTCCGCCGCCGATGCCCGAGTGCGCGAGCGCGCCATCGTCTCCGCTGAGAAACTCCTCGCCGCCGGCCCGATCCCCGCCGCCGTTGCCGCGAAACTCGCTGCGCTCGTCACCGACGCCGATGCCCGCGTGCGCTTCCAGCTCGCGTTCACGCTCCAAGCCGCGCCCACGCTCGCATCCGCTTACGCGCAGCTGGCCGCTCGCGATTTCTCCGATCCATGGATCTCCGCCGCGCTCCTCAGCGCCCCGCCTGCACTCGTCAACGGCACGCTCTTCCCCGCGCTGACGCGTGATCTCACCACCGCGAAAATAGCCGCGCCCTTCGTCGCCAAGCTCGTCGAAATCCGCGCCGCGTCCAAACCCACCGAGGGCTACGCCGCGCTCATCGACTTCGTCGCCCAGCCCGGCACCAGCCCGCTCTGGCTCCGCGCGCTTGGCGAAGGCCTCCGCCGCGCCGGCACCACTATCGCCAAAGCCGACACCACGAACAAACTCACCGCGGTCTTCACCCGCGCCGCCGCCACCGCCGCCAATGCCAAAGCCGCTCCCTCCGCGCGCCTCGAAGCGATCGAGTTGCTCGACGTCGCCTCCTACGCGCAGGCCCGCGAGTCCCTCATGGCCTGCCTCTCGTCGGGCAACCCCGAAGCCATCCAAAGCGCCGGGATCAAATCTCTCGCCCAACACCAGACGCCGGAGGTCACCGCCGCCCTCGTGCGCAACTGGCCCCACTACGCGCCTGCCGCCAAGGAAGCCGCCCTCGCGACGCTCGTCGCCCGCGAAGACCGCGCCACCGCGCTCCTGGTCGCCGTCAACGCCGGCACCATCAAGCCGACCGAACTCCCGGCCACGCAGGTTCAGAGTCTCGCGCATCACCGCAGCCCCGCCATCGTCGCCCTCGCCAAAGTCGCCCTCGCTTCCGTGATTCCACCCTCGCGCGCCGAGATGGCCGTGAAATTCCAACCTGCTGTCACCGGCACCGGTGACGCCACGCGCGGCCTCGCCCAATTCCAGGCCCGCTGCCTCGTTTGCCACAAAGCCGGTGGTATCGACGGCATCCCGGTCGGCCCCGATCTCATCACGGTGAAGACCAAAGGCCGCGAAGCCCTCCTCGTCGCCATCCTCGAGCCTCACAAGGAAGTCGCCCCCCAATACATCGCCTACGACGTCATCACGAAGGACGGCAACGCCTACACCGGCATGATCGCCCGCGACGACGCCTCCAGCCTCGCCCTCAAAATCATGGGCGGAGCCGAGATCACAATCCCGCGCACCAACGTCCGCGGCAGCAGTTCCTCCGGCAAAAGCCTGATGCCCGAAGGCCTCGAAGCCGGCATGTCCGTCCAAGACATGGCCGACCTCCTGACCTTCATCGAAAGATTGAAGTAGGGCAGGGTCTCCGACCCGCCCTTTCAAAACGTTCGATTCGCCGCGCCACCCCGGCCGGCCGCCGCTCTCAACACTCAAAACCGCACCGGTATCGTCACCTCACGCTTAGTCGCGATCTCCCGCACCACCGCCGTCGCCGTCCGCACTCCCGCCGCTCCCCCACTCGCGCGCTCGGGCACTGCGTAAAGGTGATACCGATCCGCCAGCCCATTTCCGTTCGGCCGTTTCTTCTCCACGAGGGTCGGCGTCACCTCCGCGCCATCGACCGTCAGCCGGACAAACTCCGCCAGCGGCGTCTGCGGCATGCCTTGCGCCGTATTTTTCCACGCACAGCGCACGCGGAGCGCCACCCCCTCCGCCGGCCGCCCCACTTCGAATTCATCGTCGGGCCGCAGGACCACGAGCGATCCCATTGGCCGCTGCGCCTTCCCGCTTTCGCCGCCCCACCAGCGCCACTCGCGCTCGCGCACCTGCACATAATCGCGCACCTCGTCCGACCCGCTGTGCATCCACGTTTCGCCGCGACTCACGTCGTCGTGCCGCACCGCCACGACCCAGTTTTCCTTCAGCGCCTTCAACCACCCGTCCCACGTCGGCGCCTCCGCGAGAAACAGCGTGCGATAACCCGTCGTCTGGTCCGCAAACCACCATGGCTCCACCCCGTGCGCATCCTGCAAACCGATAAACGGAATCCGCCCGCGCCAGCGATGGAGAAAAGGCTCCGAGTTCGTGAAATCCGGATTACCGAAGTGAAACGTGCTGATCGCCGCAAACCCGCCGCGCTCCACCGAATCGTCCAGCAACATCCGCACGAGTTCTTCGTTCTCGCCAAACTGCCAGACCATCCGCCCCAGCCCGCGCTCCAGCGGCTCGATCCGCCGCGCGCGAAACTCTGGCCACGACACCGGCGGCGACGTCTCCCCGCGTCGGCCCAGCGGTGGACCGATGTCCGTATTCGCCGGCGCGATCAAATCGCTCATGTGGCTATACGTGCCGAGCCCCGGCACCTCCGTCCACGTGCCGTATTCCTCGTTCGCGCGGAAAAACTGCACGTCTCGTTTCCGTTCCGCCGCGATCGCCCGCACCCGCGCCATCCACTCCGCCTTCGCATTTTTCGCGCCCCATAGATCGATCCGCAGCGCCGAGGCCAGCGTCACCGCCTCCGCCGGACTCCCCGTGCCATGTGCCTCGATCTGCATCGACCACACTTTGAGATTTCCCGGCAGCACCCGCTTCGCCGGCGCCGCGCGCCGACTCATCGTCGCCACGTTCTTCACCTCGCCCAACGCATCGAGCGCATCCAGCGCGTAAAACGTCGCGAGCGGATTGCTCAGCCAACCCGGCCGGTCGCCAAAGCCTCCGTCGGCATTCGCCAGCGAACTCAACCACGCCACACACGCCGCGCGATCCGCCGGTCCGCTCCCGAGCAGCGCCAGCGCCCGCAGCGCCGCGCGCGTGTAGGCCACATCGTCCACCCCGCCAAACATCGGCTTCGGCTGATACGTGAACCCGCCGCTCGGCAACTGACACGCCCGCAACCACGCGATCGTCTCCGCCTTCTTGTCCTCAGCCAGCCCGAGCACGCGCGCCGCCTGCAAGCCCCACAACGTATTCATCACGTGCCCGTCGCCGCCGTCGGCCGCCGGTGTGTTGTTAAAACTGCCGTTGGCTCGCCGGCGCGCCGCCACATAATCCGTAAACGCCGGCTTCAACGGCTCGACCTCCATTCCCAACAGCGCGCGGCATTGCACGAGCCCGAGCTCCGACTGGAAGACCGGGTAGCCGTGCTGCTCATATTGTTTCAAGTAGGGCAACGGCGCGACCCACGTCGCCAGCCGCTCGCGAAACTCCGCCGCCGGATCGCCCAGCCACACGAGCGCCTGCACCTGCTGAAACTCAAAGATGCGCCGCTCCTGCTCCAGTTTCTTCAACTCCCGCGGATGGTGCGTGCGCACATACTCCGTGAGCGCCACCTTGTTCGGCGGCGTGTGCCCGAGCAGCCGATACGCCCCGATCACCGCGTAAGTCGGCGTGAGATGCGACCGCTGCTGATCTGCAAACGCATAGCCACCGTCGGACCGCGCATGCGCCGCGAGATAGGCGAGCACCGCCGTATTCGCTCCCACCGCCTGCGCACCCACGCGCGGCACCGCCGCCACGGCCCCCACCGCCATGAGCGACTTCAGCAGGGTTCGACGCGAAAGATCGGGGAAAACAAGGTCGGAGCTCATAATAAAAGATAGACGCGAAGTTCGGTTAAGATGGTAGCCGCACGCGTTAGCGTGCGGACGAATAACCTCACACTTACGCACGCGGCTACCGCGATCAGCCCGGCAGGAAAGCTAAGTTCGCGGGCTCTCACGCTCAATACTCCACCGACACCGTTAACCGCAGCGAGCGCGGTTCACGCAGGTAAATGCGCCGCGCACCGCTGAAATCGGAATTGTAGCGCGCGAGGCTCACGAGGTCCGAATTGAAAATATTGCGTCCGTTCACCTGCACGCTCGTCGGCAGCTTCTGCCACGGCAGCCGGAAGCGGTAGCCGACAAACGCGTCCGTAAACAGCGTGCCGTCCGCGTAGTAGTCCTTGCCGGTGCCGCCCGCGCTCGCCGCGCGCGTATCGGTCTGGCTGAACGCCTTCGACTGATACCTCACCGCCGCACCGACGAATGCTCCCTTGAGCCGGTCGCCGAGCGGGCTGCCGCCGTCGAATTTGTAACGCGTCGTCAGCGTCGCCTTGTGCGGGATCGAGCCGAAGCCCTGCTCCTGCGCCACCGCGCGCCCGTCGAGTTCGTTGGCCTGAATCGCGGCAATGTTCGTCTCCACGGTCGCCAGCAGCGCCGGATTGCCCGCCGCGAGCGCGCGCCACTCGGCAAACTTTACCGCGAAGAACGCATAGCCTTCGGCGAAGAAATTTTCGCGGTCGCGCTCCGACTTCGAGTAGTTCGCGCGGATCGTCCAGTTCTTCGTCGGGTTCGCGATGAGCTCCAGCTCGATGCCTTTGCTCGCCGTATCGATGATCGCCGCGTTCCAGTTGAAACTCGCCGCGTCCGACTGCGCCTGCGTCATGCGCCCCGCCGCTACGAAGGCCGCATTCACCGCGAGCGTCTGCGAACGCCCGAGCGCCGTTGCATTCGTGACCGCGCCGCTTGGCGACACCGCCGCGTCGCCGACTTGCTTCGTCTCAAAATACGTCACGCGCGCGAAGTAGCGATCATCGCCGAAGAGATCGACCATGAAGCCGAGGTCGCGGCCCTGCCCCTCGGGCGGCTCGGGAATCGCGCCCGTCGGCAAGATGCGGCGGTCGAAACGCGGCGCGCCGTGGTTCGTCGACTGATTGTAGAACACCGAGAACCTCTTGTGCAGATGCAGCACACCGCCGGCCGTCAACGTGTCGGCCGTGTAGGTATTTTTGTTAAAACCCGGCAGCGCGACGACTTCGTTGAGCACCATTTGTCCGGAGGTCACCCGCGGATCGGTCGCGTCCGTCACGCGACCCGACGTCGTATCGAGGTAAATAATATCGTCGCGGCGGTAGCCCAGCGTGGTCGTCACCCGGCCGTTCCACCACGAGCTCTGCGCGGCGAGCATAAGACTGTCGATGTCCTTCACCGAGGTGAGCTCGCCGGTGTTGATCTGGCGCGAACTGACCGCGAGACCGTTGTAGGTAAACGGCGCGAGCGGAGTATAAAGCCCGGTGTGCGCGTAGGTGGAAAAATCGCCCTCCTTCACGTAGGTGCGGCGGTAGAGCAGATTCTGCGCGTTCTCCGGCGCGCCGACGTTCGCCAGCGGGCGATTGAGTTGGTCGACGAGGATTTCGCGGCGCGAATTCGTGTGGCGATTCTGCACGGCGTTCTCGCCCATCGCGGCCAGCCGGTGGTTGCCGAACCACTTTCCGAGTTTGATTTCGTAGGCCACCGTCACGCGTTTCACTTCGTTTTCCGTCTCGGTCGCATCGCCGAGTTGGTTGGTCTCGATGTAGAGCTGTCCCGCCCGCGGGTTCGCGATCGTGCCCGTGCCGCTCTGCGCGAGGATCGTGAGGTTCGGATCGCCGAGAAAATCCATCACGTTGCCGTTGTAGACGAAGCTGCGCGCCTTGGCCTTCGTTTCGTTTTTCAGGTAAACCGCCTGCACCGTCAGCGCGTCGGTGAAGCGGTGTTCGAGCGAAATCTGGTGGTTGTTGAAATCACGCGTGAGTTTCGTCTGCGGCCCCGCCCAGTTCACATCGTAGGGGAAAATCGACGGCGCCAGCAGCGTGTCGGCCGTGCCGGGGGCGATGTTCGAACGCAGCTCGTTGCGCAGGTTTGAAACCAAGCCGTCCTGGGTAAAAAACGTGAAGCGTTGGTTCGCTCCGAAATTCGAGATGCCGCGCGTCGTGTCCGCCGCCACCGCATCCGTCGTCGGCCGGCCGGCGCCGATCCAGCGCGAGACTTGGTCGGTCGTGTTCCACTTCAGGCCCACGCTGTTTTTCGTGATGCCGTCCTCGAAGCTCCCGGCGAGCGTGGTGCGCTTGAAGGGCTTGTAGGTCACCGCGGCACTGTAGCGCTTCGCATCGTTGAACTCATAGCGGCGCCACGCCTTGGCGTCCGAGTAGAGCGCATTCAGCCGCACCGCGAGCGCCTTGGGCACGAGCACTTGATTCAAATCGGTCGTGTAGCGCTGGTAGGCCCACGAGCCAAACTGCGCGGAGGCCGCGTATTTGTTGCGGGCCACATTCGCGCGTTTGCCCGAGAGCGAAACAAGGCCGCCGGCATCACCGGAGCCGAAGAGAATCGAATTCGGACCGCTCGCGACCTCGGCACGCTCGATGTTGTAGAGATCCTGCGGCGCAGCGTTCTCGACGTAGTCGGTCGACGTGCCGCCCGGAATCCCGCGGATACGGAAAGGCTCGCCGCCGGCCGAACTGAAATCGCGGGGATTGTTGAAGCCCGCGCCTTCCGCATCACCGGAGTTCAGCTCGGCGTTCGCCGCGTAGGCCAGCATCTCATTCACATTGGTCGCCGCGATGTCGGAGAGAAACTCCGGCGTAAACGGCGAGATCGAGGCCGCCGTGTCCTTCAGGCTCGTGCCGAGCCGGCTGCCCGAGGTCGTGTTCATCGCCTGGTAACCGACGTCGTCATCCGCGCGGACCTCGAAGACCGAGAGCTCGATCGCCTTCTCGTCGGTCGCTTTGTTGGTCGGAGCGACCGTCTGCGCGGTAGCCGGCAAGGCGCCGCAGAGCGCGATCCATGTGAAAATTTGAAACCGGGCAGCGGGGCTCTTGTGAGGCAGGATTTTCATGGGGTTTTTTGGAAACACGACTCGCGGCATGACGCCGCCTACCGCCCAAGGATGCGCTGCGCCGCACAGGTCACACCATTGTCACCTGCGCAGCCATCCTGCCGGGCTATTTGTTCTTGTTGCGCTTCTTTTTCGCACCCTCTTCCGCCACACCACCGGCCACGCGCACGGGCCAGTTCTGCTTCACCAAAGCTTTCAACTCGGCGACGACGGCCGCTTGGCCGGGATCGGCCGCGAGATTTTTCATCTCTTTCGGGTCGGTCTCGTGATCGTAGAGTTCGGTGCCTTGCTTGCCCTCGTCCCACTCGGTGTAGCGCCAGCGCGCGGTGCGCACGCTGCGACCGGGAAACCCGCCGCGCTCGACTTGCGTGAACGCCGGCCGATTCCACGGCGCATCCGCCTTCGCCAAAAGCGGCCGCAGGCTCGCGCCGGGCAAATTCGCCGGCGGCGTCAGCCCCGCGAGATCCGCGAGCGTCGGATAAACGTCGATCAACTCCACCGGCCGCGGCGAGGGTTTGCCCCGCGTCGAAGATTTCACGCCCGGCGCCACCACGATGAAGGGCACGCGCGCCGATTCCTCGAAACAGCTCTGCTTCATCCACAGCCCGTGCTCGCCGAGCTGGTAGCCGTGGTCGCTCCAGAAAACGATGATCGTATTCTCGCGCAGCCCGAGGCGGTCCAACGCATCGACCACCCGGCCCACCTGCGCGTCGACGAACGAAATCGCCGCGTAGTAAGCCTGCTTTGTCAGCCGCGCCTGCTCGGGTGTCACTCCGAAGTTCGGCCACGGTTTCGTCGCGCTGAGCGCCGCCGCCGGCACCGTATCGACAAACCCCTTCGGCATCTCCGGCACGGAAATTTTCTCCAGCGGGTAGAGGTCGAAATATTTCTTCGGTGCAATGTAAGGCGTGTGCGGACGGTAGAAACCCACCGCGAGGAAGAACGGCTCGCCCTTGTGTTGCTCCATCAGACGTATCGCCTCCGTGGCGACCTTGCCGTCGGTGTGGTCCTCGTCGCGGCCCTGCTTGTCGCTGAGAAACGCCATTGCCGAGCCGAGTCCGCGCTGCGGGGTGAAATTCGTCACATCGGGCTCGAGCGTGGTCTTGTCCATGCCGGCCGGGTTGACGAATTCCTTCCACGACGCCGGATCGTCGAGGCCGCTCGTGCCGATGTCCCCGGGATTGCCGTAGTGATAAATCTTCCCGACCCGCGCAGCATAGTAACCGTTGCGCATAAACATCTGCGACATCGTCACCACCTCCGGCAGTCCCTGCCGAAAATGATACTGGAGGTTAAACACCCGCGTCGTATCGGGCCGCAGTCCTGTCATGATCGACGAGCGGCTCGGGCTGCACAGCGGAAACTGGCAGTAGGCGCGGTCAAACCTGACACCGCGTTTCGCGAGCGCGTCGATGTTCGGCGACTTCACGATCGTGCTGCCGTAGCAGCCGAGGTCGTTGTTCATGTCATCGACCGCGATGAACAGCACGTTCGGTTTCGCCGCCGCCGCATTTCCCGCCGTCGCCAAGGCGAGCAGCGTCCAGAGTCCCGCCGCGATCCGCCAAAATTTGGTTTTCATGGTCAGAGATTCTCCTGTTTCGCCTGCTTCTTCTTTTTGGCCGCGCCGCCGCCGTCCTCGGGCCCTCGGCCAAACCAACTCACGGGCACGACCTCGGGCACCTTCAGTTCCTTGCGAAGGCGCGCGAGATCCTTTTCGAGCGACGCCGTCGTCGCCGCATACGCCGGTTCGCCGAACACGCTGCGTAACTCATGTGGGTCCTTCTCCAAATCGAACAGCTCCGTGTAGGGCTCGCCGCCGGGTCCGAAGAAGCGCACGAGCTTGTAGCGGTCGGTGACGACCCCGTAGTGCGGCCGCACGCGGTGCGCGGCCGGGTATTCGAAATATTGGTAGTAAAACGCCGTGCGCCAGTCGGCGGGACGCTGCCCACCCAAGATACCCCGCAGGCTGCGGCCTTGCATCTCCGCAGGGATCGGCAATCCGGCCGCATCAAGAAACGTCTCCGCGAAATCCACTGTCGAAACGAGATCCTTGCTCGACGTCCCGGCTTTCGTGACGCCCGGCCAACGCACGAGCAGCGGCGTGCGCACCGACTCCTCGAAGATCCAACGTTTGTCGAACCAGCCGTGCTCGCCGAGGTAGAAGCCCTGATCGCTCGCATAGACCACGATGGTGTTTTCCGCGAGACCCTCCTTTTCGAGGTAGTCGAGCACGCGGCCCACGTTGTCGTCCACGGCCTTCACTGTCGCGAGGTAGTCATGCATGTAGCGCTGGTAGCGCCAGCGCACGAGGTCTTTGCCCGTGAGATTCGCCGCCCGAAATTTGGCGTTACGCGGCTCGTAATAGGCATCCCACACTTTTTGCTGCTCGGGGGTGAGTCCGGGCGGCGAGATCAGCTTCGCATCGCGCTCGTTGAAGGTCTTCGCGAGCGTCATGTTCTGATCGCGCTCCGCCGGACCACGCCCCGCGTAGTCGTCAAACAAGGTGGCCGGCTCCGCATAGACGCGGTCCTTGTCGAAACCGAGATGCCGCAGCGGCGGCGCCCACTCGCGGTGCGGCGCCTTGTGCTGGCACATCAGGAGAAACGGTTTCGATTTGTCGCGCTTTTGGAGCCAATCGAGCGAGATGTCGCCGATGATATCCGTCACGTAGCCGGGCACCGTGACGCGCTCGCCCTTCTTCAGCATCTGTGGATTGTAGTAAACGCCCTGCCCGGGAAGAACCTGCCAAAAATCGAAGCCC
This sequence comes from Opitutus sp. GAS368, assembly GCA_943372705.1. Lineage (GTDB taxonomy): Bacteria > Verrucomicrobiota > Verrucomicrobiia > Opitutales > Opitutaceae > GAS368. The sequence goes on from CALRZR010000076.1 coordinate 26,572, forward strand.
GTCGGGTCGGACCCCAAGTGCCATTTGCCGACGATGGCCGTCTGATAGCCGGCCTTTTGCAGCAGCTTCGGAAACGTCGTCTGCGCGCCGTCGAAGCGCACGTTGCCGCTGTTATTGTAGTAGCCGTTGATGTGGTTGTAGGTGCCGGTCAGCACCGTGGCGCGCGACGGACCGCAGATCGAATTCGGCACGAGACAGCGGTCGAAACGCATGCCTTGTTTTGCGATGCGGTCGAGGTTCGGCGTCTCGAGCAGCTTGCGCGATTCACCGTAGGCACTGATGGCTTGAAACGCGTGATCGTCGGAGAAAATGAAGACGATATTCGGCGCCTTCGCAGCACGCGCACACGAGACCAGGACGAGGAAACAAAGCAGGAACAGTTTCATAAGGAGCAGGGGTGTCGCCTACTCTGCGAGTCCCTCCGCACCGCCGTCGAGTCCGCAATTCGCGGCACGACCGGCAAACTCCCCGCGCTAACGCACGACGTCGCCGGCTGCGTAGCGCACCAGAAACAGCGCCGCGATCTGCGCCCGGCTGGCCAGGCTCGCGACGACCACATTCTCGCGGGCACTGTGCAGCGCGTCGCCAAGCGGGCCGACGCCATCGAGGTTCGGCACGCCGGCGGCGAACAGGAGATTGCCATCGGACCCGCCGCCGCTGTGCACCCAATTGGGCGCGGCCTGCCCCAGATCCCGCGCCGCTTGTTGCCACGCCGCAAACGCCGCGATCTCCACGGGACCACACTCCTTCGGCGGGCGGTTGAAATCTCCCGTGATCTCCAGCCGGTAACCGTCGCGGGCATTAATCGGCTCGGCGAGCACGTGGAGGAGCGCCACCAGCGGACGCCG
>CALRZR010000077.1:0-27389 GCA_943372705.1 Opitutus sp. GAS368
CGCGGTTTCCGTGCCGGCGAGGTTTCGCGTTTCGCCGATGTCAGTGCGGAGGTTGTAGAGTTCATGGCGGGCGCCCGGCGTGTAGCGTCCGTCCGGCGAGAACCAGTCGCCGAAAAACTCGATGAGCTTCCAATCGCCCTCGCGGATGATGGTGCAAGGCGTGCCGCCCCAGCGGACTTCGTAGAGCGGTAGATACCAGAAAAGCGCGCGCGTCGGGAGGGCGCCGCCCCGCAAGAGAGGTAGCAGACTGACTCCGTCGACGACATGAGTGGCGGGGGCCGTGGCCCCGGCTGCATCGAACAGCGTGGGCAACCAGTCGGTCACATGGACGGGGGTGTCGCTGACTTGGCCAGCGGGCACCACGCCGGGCCACCGCACGAGGCAGGGCACGCGAATGCCGCCTTCGTAGTGCGAACCCTTACCGGCACGAAGCGGCGCGTTGCTGAACTCCTCGGTGACCACTTGCAAAGCGGTCGGCGTCGTCCGCGCGGCACTGTCGGCACCGGTGAAGGGAGCGGCATCGTAGATCTGGTGCACCCCGCCGTTGTCGCTAAGGAAAACAACGAGCGTGCGCTCGCGTTGGCCGAGCGTGTCGAGGGCGGAGAGCAGGCGACCAATGCTGGCATCCATGTGTTCGATAGCGGCGAGATAGGTGGCGTTGTGCAGACCCTTTTCGGGCGCACCGGCGGCGCGGAATTTTGCGACGGTCTCGGGCGGCGCAACCACGGGCCCGTGCACGGTGTGATGCGCCAAATAGAGAAACCACGGCTGGTCTTTTCGGGCGGTGATGAACTTGACGGCCTCGTCGGTGAAGCGGTTGACGCCCTTGTCGCCGGTGGCCTGCTCGCCGCTGTTCGTGGTGATGCTGACGTCGAAGCCGTAGTGCGTCGCGGCCTCGGGCCGCAGGCCGGTGTAGTTGCCATCGGCATTCGTATTCAGATGCCACTTGCCGATGATGCCGGTGGTGTAGCCGGCGGCGCGCAGTCCCTTCGCGACCGTGAACGTCTCGCGCGGTAGATTGTCGGCGTAGACGGGTTCGCGCATCCGGGCCAAGGGATAATTGTAGTGATTGCCGATGACGTGCCACAGGCGGTTGCGGGCGGTGTGCTGGCCGGTCAGCAACGCGGCGCGCGTCGGCGTGCACTGCGGCATGACGTAGGCGGCGTTGAACCGCATGCCTTGCTGCGCGAGCGCATCGAGGTGGGGTGTGCGCACATGTTTGCCGCCGTAGCACGAGAGCGTCGGCCAGCCTTGGTCGTCAGTGAGTATAAAAAGAATATTGGGGCGGGCGGCCGATTCCGCGGCGCCGAGGATGCGACAACTCAGCAAAAGGAATGCGAAGCAAACGAGGGAGGATTTCATCGCGACGGATCGGGTTGGTGGCTCAGGCGGTGGCGGTGCTGCAAAGACGACGCGCAAACCTAGAAGCTACGGGAGCCGCGGGGCAATTTTTCATCCAGCGCGAAGGGAGCGTGGTGACGCCCCAGCGCGCGCCGGCCAGAAGGCCGGCGACGGCGCCGCGGGTGTCGGTGTCGCCGCCCAACGCAACGGCAGCGATGACAGCGGACTCCGCGTCGGCGGCGCGGTCCGTGCAGCGAAACGCCTCAATAAAAACGGCGGGCGCGCCGGGCGCAGGAGGCGGGCCTTCGGGCAAGGCGGTGACCAGGGTGCTCCAAGCTGCCGCGAACTCCGCCGGAATGGCAAGACGAGCGAGTTGGGTTGTGGCTTCGGACCATTCGGCTCCGCGCACGAGCAGGGAGACGAGGGTGTTTTGCGCGACGCAGGCGGCGATCGCGAGCGGATGCCGGTGGGTGGCTCGGCAGCAGTCGGCGGTGCCGGCCGCGACCATCGAGGGAGCGACGAAGAGCGCGACCGGGGCACAGCGTGGCAAACAGCCGGACGACGGATCTTTGGTCGAGCCCGCGGCGGACCAGTGCGTGCCGGCCCGTAACGCGGCGATTCCCGCGAGCGTAGTGGCGCCGAGATCGCTCCGTGTCTGCGCCCATGCGGGGAGTCGCATCGCGATATCGTCCATATCGAGGCCGCGCCGGGCGACGAGCGACTCCGCGGTGAGAAACGCCATGTCGGTGTCGTCGGTGACCTGCCCCGGCGCGATGCCGTGGTCGGGATGAGCGAGGAAATCACGGACTCCTCCGGGATGCAGCGCGGCGATCTACGGCGGCTGGAGCCACTCGACGGGCGCGCCAAGGGCGTCGCCGAGCGCGAGGCCGACCAGCGCGCCCTCCACGCGATCTGCGAGCAGCGGGGACGGAAAATTCGCTGCGGGGCGGTCCGACAAACTCATCGGGCAGTAACCTGCGGAGAGAGCAGCTTGGCTTTCATGAACTCGACGCCGGATGAATAGCGCGGCTTTGCGCCGGGGTATTTCAGATGCACTTCCACCCCGACTTCCTCGGCGCGGCGCTTGATCGCGAGGCCGTGCGCGACGTGGTGAGAGATCCAGTTTTCCTGTTGCTGCGGATCGGCTGGCATCGCGGCGTCCGGCGGCATTCCGTAAGTCATGTAGAGCGGCGGATCGTCGCGCGTGAGCAGCCACACGGCGGAGATCATCTCGATGACGTTGCGGGCCGCAGCTCCATCGACGCCATACCACTTCTCGTTCCACGCCGCGACACTCGGGAGCCGTGAGGCCCGCGTTTTGACGCCGGGGATGTGGGCGTCCATCCAGTCCATGTCCATCGCGCCCTGGCCGCCTTGGGCCGCCACGCAGAGCAAGCGCGTCGAATGGCGTGCGATCGGATCAGCGCTTTTCGGGTCGGCGAGATCGTCGTGAAACGCCAAGAACATTGCCAGCTGTGCGCCAGCCGAGCCGCCGAACGCGGCGAAGCGAGTCGGGTCGAGCTGCCACTGCCCGGAATGGTGACGGAAAAACTGCACTGCGCGGGCGACGTCGTGGTGGGCCGCCGGTAGTTTGGCCTGCTGCAGAAAACGGTAGTGCAGCGACGCGACGGAGATCCCCGCGTCGAGCAGTGCGCGCAAATCGGCGACCGGGAGCCGGTCCTTGTTCCCGCCGGAGTAGCCGCCGCCGTGGATGTAGATCGCGAGCGGCGTCGGCCGATCGGACGGCGCGAGCCAAAGGTCGTAGACTTGGCGCTCGTGCGGGCCGTAGTGGGCGTCGGCGTGAGTCGGCTTGGGGCGCGTCGGCGTAAGACCGTCGGCCGCCGCGAGCGTGGCGGCGAGGCCCACGGAAAACAGGCCCGGCGCAAACTTCCGGAGAGCGACGAGGAGAGCGGAGGTGATCATGATTGGGTGGTGAGTGAGGGGGCGGGGCGACGCGGCAAGGTCGGTCAAATCCCTTTTCCAGTCGGAACGATGTGGACAGGCACGAGCGGATCGCCGCGGGTGCCGACGAACGGGTTGCGTCCATCCGAGCGGGTGCCGGCGGGATATTCTTGGCTGTAGCCGGTGACAATATCGGTGAGATAGCCTTTCGCAGGCTCGGAGGTGTCGTAGCAGGCAGTCCTCCACGCGGTTTGATTGTCGGTGAGGATAAAGCGGATGTTCGGCGGCCGTGTGGCGAATATGGCGACGCCGGTGACCACAAGCAAAAGGGTGAGCATGAGCGTGGCAGGCCATGGGCGGGGTGAGCCGCGCAGCCGGGTGGGGAAGGGAGCATTCATGGGCGGGGCGAGTTCACGTGGTCCTCGGTGACAAACGGACGCCCGCGGCGGTAGTAGGCCACGATGTTCTCGCCGGGAATCGCGACCCCGCGGTCATCCTGAATTCGGGTCCAGCTCAGGCCGTTGCGGCCATTGAGCACGGAGAGCGTGATGTCATCGCAATGCTCCAGGAGAAAACTGGGTTTGCGGTCGGCGCGCTCGTCGAGGTTGGTGCCGATGCCGGTGATCAGGATATTCCGGCTATCCGAGATTTTCAGATACCCCGCCTCGGTGTTCTCGTCCATCAGGCCGTAAATCTCCACGTTCCGGCTGCGACGAATGAGGCTGCAGTAGTCCATATTGCCGTGGATGGCGCAGTGCGAAAAAAAGATCAGCGGTTCGCGGGTGCCGTCGACGAGGAGATGCAGATAATGGGGGCGCGTGCGTTGGGTTTTCTCCCGCACGTTCGAGCCGCCATCGAACGCATACCAGCGCCCACCGCCGTGGCCGGAAATGCGGATGAGCGGCCCGTCCGGGGGCTTGCTCACCCAGTCCAGCGTATCGGGGTAGAAGTTTTTTACCGTGGAGGCGCGGCCTGCGCGCCAATCGAGCAACGGCCAACCACGGGTCCAGTCTTTGCCGCCGGTGTCGGGGTAAACCAGGAGCTGCGAAATCATGCAGGTGGCGGCGGCATCGTCGACGGTCGAAAAGACCGCGGAGTTGCCGGCCTCGCGCCATGCGCCGACACGCGCGACGATGACGGAAAGTGCAGCGGTGACGCCGAAGAGAACCGTGTCTTTCTTCAACTCGATGTTGCCCGTGACGACGTAAACTCCCTTCGGAACAAAAATCTTTTGATAGCGCGCGATCGCGTGCCGGAAAGCCGCGGTGTCGTCGGTGACGCCATCGCCTCGTGCGGCAAATTCCCCCATCGCAACCGGATCCTTGAGGCTGACCGCGTCCGCATCGAGCGGGCTCGGCAGCTCGCGGCGGGTGAGCGCGTAGCGGCGGCACGGATCAACCGGTGCCGGGCCGGGCGCGACGTCGACGTGGTCCGTTGCCCGCGCGCGGCCGTCGATCGAGATCAGCGAGCGGCGGCCCGCGTGGGCATATTCCCGGACGTGGGACCAGTCGCCCGCGGCGGGTGGAACGGGAGGCTGGCCGTAGCTGTGGATCAGCGGCGTCGCGCCTTTGACCGTGACGTTGCGCAGGTAAAGATCTTTGCCGCGAACTTCGTTCGCGTTCTCGAGATTCGCAAAGGCGGGAGATGGGTGGCCCAGGATGATCGTGCCATCGACCAAGCTGAGGTGACCGCTGGAATTGCCGTCCTTCTTCCAACTGGACTCGACCTGCCGGACAACGGGGCCGCGTTCCTGCTCAATGCGAAATCCGGTGACGGTGAGCGGCCAGCCGCCCATGCCCTGATAAATGGCGGCTTCCGTTTGGCTCAGGAGCACGCAGCCGGCGATCGACCCGGCCTGGCCATTTTCGAGGTAGAGGCCGAAGCGACCGCCCTGCACCTCGATGTTGGCCATGAAGCCGGCGTTGCCGATCAGGTCCTTGAAGCCGGCGAACGCGCCGTGGGCGCGCACGAGCAAATTTTCGGCGTAGACCGCCTGCGAGCCATGGCAGCGGAAGCCGATGGCGCCGGGATTGTCGCGGCCGCAGTCGATGACGACGGACGAAATCCCGGCGTTGCGCATCAGCCACGCTCCGGCCTCGCGGCGCGGGCCGTGGCCGTAGCTCTCGTTGCTCTTGGATCCGACAAACTCGATGATGGGGCGTGGTTTTTGCGGGTCCTGAAAACCCTTGGCGTGATCGGCCAGTCTGAACACGGGCCGATGATCGGGATCGCCGGCAAGGAAGAACCCGTTGCCCTCGCGAAACCGACCAGTCGGACCGCGGTCGACGACGCACTCGAGGGAGTCCGAGACGAGGTAGGTGCCGGCGGGAATCCACACGGCGAGTTGGAAAAAGTAAGCCTCGTAGAGCGCGTCGAGGATGGCCTGCGTGTCGTCGGTCACGCCGTCGCCCTTCGCGTAGTTTTTCAGATTGAGGTAGCCGAGGCGAAAAAGCGGATCGTCGGTGAGATTGCGTGCAGCGATCGAAGGCGGGATGGCGGTGACGCGCTGGGCCTTGGTGTAGCGTGGGAGGAAGTGCTCCCGGATGAACGCGGTGTCATTGTATTTTCGATATTGGGCGGCGACCCGTTCGGAAAAGACCGCGGCGGGAAACTGACGTTTAGGGGCGGACGCTGCGAAGGCGTCGGCGAGAAGCGCTGTGACAAGCGCGAACCACACCGCAACGAGACGGCGGCAATGACCGGTGAAACGATGCGCGCGCATGGGGCTTGAAAGCGGTGCCGCGCTATTGGGCGGTAAAGCCGCCGTCGATCGCGAGTGTGGTGCCGGTGACAAAACTGGACTCCTCGCCGGCGAGATAGACGACCCCTGAGGCGATCTCGTGCGGTTGGCCGATGCGCCCGAGGGGATGTTGCAATTTGCGACGGGCGTTCGTGGCGACGATTTCGTCGGGGCCCAGCGTTTTCATCAGCTCGGTGACCATTGGTGTTTCCACGGTGCCGGGGCAGACGCAGTTCACTCGGATGCCCTCCGCCGCGTGATCGAGGGCCATGGCTTTCGTGAGCGCGACGAGGGCGCCCTTCGTGGCGGAATAGGCGGCATAGTTGCGTCCGCCCACCAGCCCGTAGTTGCTGCCGATGATGACGATGCTGCCCGCTTTTTGGCGCTGCATCGCGGGGAGCACGGCGCGACAGGCGAGGTAGGTCCCGCGCACGTTGACAGCAAACAACCGCTCCCAGACATCGGGTGGCGTGGTGACGACGGTGCCCTGCAGGTTGATGCCGGCGGAAGCGACGAGCACGTCGATGCGATTCGCGCGTGCAAGAATCTCGGCCACCGCATGCTCGACGCTGGTTTCATCGGAAACGTCCGCGCGAATGATCGGCGGGCCGCCGGCGGCTGCGGGGTTCAGATCGATGCCGAAGACGAGGCCGCCTTCGTTTTGCAGGGCGGCGGCGCAGGCAAGGCCGATCCCGGAGGAGGCGCCGGTCACAACGCAGATTTTGTTTTTCAAACGCATGCCGTGAGTTCCTTGGCCGTTTGGGAGTTTGCCGTCGGGACCGCCACGGGTGCGTCGGGCAGCGCCCCGTCGATGTTCGCGGCGATGGGCACGCAATCCACGGTCTTGCCGTCGCGGGAAAGCCAGACTCGAGAATGCAATTTGAAGGTGGTGCGATTTTGCGTGGGACGCAGTGCCACGTGTTCACCGAGCTCCGGCAGCACGCCTTCCCACGCGAGCACCGTGTGCTCGTCGTTGACGCGGAGCAGGCGGCCGCGTGGATCGATCGCGAGTGGCAGGCCGCCGTCGCAACCGACGGAGCGCCGTCCGATATCGAGCACCACCTGGCCGGCGCGCCGGCTGATCACACTGCCGACAATCCGGACCGCAGGACGGAAAGGGAGGTTCAGTGGCTCAAGATCGGGCTCCATCAGCGCGTAGGTGCCGGCTTGGATTTCCGTCACCGCGGTGGCGCCGAGTGCATCGGCAAAGGTCGCGGTGCCGCAGGCGGAGACCACGGCGACTTCGAGTCCGGCGCTTTCGATCGCGTATTTCGCCTCGGCCAATGTGGAAAAAGCGTGAGCCACCCGGTCGGCGCGGTCCGGCAAGGCGGCTCGCACGCGGCCCTCGTAGCCCATGATGCCGGAGAAGCGCAGCCCGCTGGTTTCAGCCGCGGCCAACGCGAGGTCCCGCGCGGCCGCGGCGCCACGGACGCCGCAACGGTCCAATCCCGTATCCACATCGACCAGCACTTCGACGACGACACCGCGGTCGCGCGCTGCCGCGGAAAATTCGAGCAGCGGTTCCGGAGCGTCGACCGCGACAATCACGCGCGCTCTCTCGGCCAACGCCGCGATCCGCCGGATCTTTTCAGCGCCGACGACTTCGTTGGCGAGGAGGACGTCGCGGGCGCCGGCCGCGACCAACGTCTCCATCTCGGTCACGGTGGCGCAGGTGAAACCGCCGACGGTCGGGCCGAGTTGACGGAGCGCGAGGGCGGGAACGCCGTGGGTCTTGAAATGGGGCCGCAGAGATTTGCCGGTGCCCTCGAGGAGGCGGTGCGCAGTGGCGACGTTGGTGTCGAAGGCGTCGAGATCGACGACGAGCGCGGGCGTGGAAAGTTCGGGTGGGCGACGGGGCGGACGCGACGGCGCGCCCGCTTCGGCCTGTTCGCGCGCGAGCGTGGGAACGAGCGCCCGATACCGCGAGAGACGCGCGGCCGAAGCGGTGGCGCGGGCGCCGTTCGGCTCGTAGCGTCGGACGACGCGCGTGAGGTCGGCGGCCATTTCGCAGGCGGAGCGACCGCCGTCGACGGCGGCTTGGGCCAGCAACGCGGCGCCAAACGCACCGGGCTCGGGCTGGGCGCACACGTCGATCGGCAGACCGGTCGCATCGGCTTTGCACTGCATGGCGATCTCGGAGCGCGTGCCGCCGCCGCCGGCACGCAATTGCGAGATCGGAATGCCGGCGCCGGCGATGAGGCGCACCGCCAGAGCGAGTTCGTTCGCGACGCCTTCGAGCAGCGCGGAATACACCTCGGCGGGCGTGGTGGCGGCAGTCAGGCCGAGAATGGCGCCGCGGGTTTGGCGCCCGTCGGGCCACAGGCCGACGGAGCCGGCGAGGTGCGGCACCGCGATGAGATCCGGCGGCAGCGGACCGAGGGCTTGGGCGGCCAACTCCGCTTTGGACCGAGTTTGTCCGATGAGGCGCGCGGCCCAGTTTGCGGTGGAGGCTCCGTTGGGGCTTTGCCAGAGGACGGCGTCGCGGCAGGGGCCGGGATAGGCGACGATCGGCAGACGTGCATCGATGATCGCGTCGGTGATTCCGGGGCGACCAGCAGGCGCCACGAGCACTTCCCATGTGCCGCAGGCGAGTCCGGCGATGCCCGGAGTGGACACGCCGAGGCCGAGCGCGGTGCACACGCAATCGAATCCACCCACGGCCACGACAAGGTGGCGGGGCAATCCCAGCGAGGCCGCGACGGAGGGCAGCAGCGTGCCGACGGATTCGCCCCAGCCCGCGATCTCGGGAAGCAAAGCAGGATCGATTTCGAATTCCCGGAGCCGGTGGCGGCACCACCGACCGGTGGTGCGATCGAACGTAAGCCACTTGGCCGCCAGGCTCGCGTCGGTAACGGCGCGACCGCAGAGCTTGAGCGTGAGAAACTCGTGCCAGCCGAGGAAACGGGTCGCGCGGTCGGCGGTGGACGGATGCTGCGCGCGCCACCAGAGGAGACGGTTGACCGGGTCCATCCGCTCCGGGATGTGCCCGCAGCGCTGATACCAGCCGCGCGCCGAATCGCGCGTGCGCGTGGCGGCCTCCTGATCGACGCCCCGCGCATCGGCCGACATCAGGCACGGTCCGAGGGGGTGCGACGCCGCGTCGACCGGGAAGACCTCGTCGCCCGAAGCGGAGATGGCGAGGGCCTTGGGCGGGTCGTGTAGCACGGCGAGGTGGGCGGCGACGCGCGCGAGGGCTTTTTGCACGGCGACCCAGACGGAATCGGGCGCCAGTTCGCACTCGCCGGCGCGCTCGATCGGCGCATCCACGGCCACCGAGGCGAGCGCGAGCAATTCTCCGCTTTCGGCGAACACGCCGACCTTTGTCGCACTAGTTCCGACATCGATGCCGATGAAGCTCATGTTTCCGAAAAATCGATCTGCACGGGCTTGGTCCGGAAGCCCCGCGTCTTGATGGCGAGCAAAATGATGCCGACCAAAAGCCACAGCCCGCCCACCACTTTGGCCGGCGTGGCCAAGTTAAACCAAATCCAGAAGCAGAACAAAAATCCGCCGGCTGGCGCCACGGCATCGGCGAAGAAGTGGCGGCGGTGCCCCTCGACGCCGACGAAATAGAGCCGGTAGATCGCGGCGAGATTCACGCTCATGAACGAGAGAAAGGCGCCGAAATTCAGCAACTCGCCGGTGAGTTCGTAAGGCAGCGAGATCGCGCCAAAGTAGGAAAGCGCGCCGATCAGCAGAATGTTGCGCGAAGGGTTGAGGCGCACCGGATGCAGATAACCGAAAAGGCCCTGCGGCAGCACCCGGTCGCGGCCCATGCCGTAGAGCAGACGGGCGGCGGCGACCTGGGTGGCGAGCGCGGCGCCGAGCATGGCGATGATGAGAATCGAAGACATCGCGCGGAACATCCACGGGCCTCCGGCGCGGCCGGCCATGTCCATAAACGCGGTCTCTACGTTGGGAAACGTGTCGAAGTCCGACCAAACGCGTTGGCCAAGATAGACGAGCAATCCGCCGATGACGCCGGTGTAGAGACAAACAATCACCATCGCGAGGAGCACGTTGCGCCGCGGATTTTTCACTTCCTCGGCGAGCGTGGTGATCGCGTCGAAGCCGGTGTAGGTGAGCGCGGCAAATGCGGTCGCGCCCTGGATCGCAATAAAACTGAAGTTCGGCGCATGGTAGAACGGGCGCGTCGAGAACACACCGCTCCAGCCCTGGGCGATGAAGAGGTGCCGCACCGCCAAAACCACAAATGCGAGGAGCACGGCGACCATGATGATCAACAGGATCACGTTGGCCTGCGCGGTGGCGCGGATGCCGCGGAGATTGAGAAACGTGATGGCGGCAACGAAGCACGCGGCCAATACGGGAAAGGGCACTTCGGGGGCGAGGCGTTGCAGCGTCAACGTGCCGAACAGCGTGCAGAAAAGCGGAATCACGATGTAGTCGAGCAGCATGGTCCAGCCGGCGACGAAACCGAGATGCGGGTGGATGCCGCGACCGACGTAGGTGTAGGCGGAGCCGGCCGACGGGTAGATCGCGGCGAGGCGGCCGTAGCTCACGGCGGTGAGCAGCATCGCAATCATCGCGAGCAGGATCGTATCGACGCCGTGGCCCTTGGACCGGACTTCGGTGAGGCCGTAGACCGTGATCGGCGCGCACGGCGTGACGGCGATAATGCCATAGACGATCAAGTCCCACAGACTGAGGACGCGGCGCAGGTGCGGTTGGCCGGCGGGCGCGGGCGTGGATTGGCTGGTCTCGGCGGTCATGGCGTCGAGGCCTTCATGCGCAGCGCGAGATCAATCGTGTAGGTGGGCGTCTTCAGCTCCAACGCTCCGCCAGCATGAGTGAGCCGGCGTTGTTCCAGCTTTCGGCCGGTGGCGGGTTCGATCCACTCGACCGAGTAGGTGCCGGCCGGGACGTTCTTGAACGTGATCGTCTCGTGATAGGTGCCCGGCACGACCATGTAGCAACCCGGACCGCCGCCCGCGGAGCCGACGCGGGCCGTGGCGTTGCCGACATAGGAGTGGCTCACGTAGAGCGCGTATTGCCGCCCCGGCTCGGCCATCGCGGTGCCCCAGGGCTGGTTGAGATCCTCGATCCGCGGTGGCGCCTGCTTCGGGGCGTTCGCGGGAGGACGCGCGCGCAGTGCCGTCGAGTTGATGCCGGAGAAATCCTTGAACGGCTTCATGCGCACAAAATCGAAACTCTCGATGAAGGTGCGCAGCAGGCCGCGCTGGTTCAGGATTTCGGCGGTGCGCTCGCGGCCGGCGGGTGCCTGGCTGTCGAAGTCGTCGTTGAACTCAAGCACGCCGGCGCCGCCGGCTGTCATGAAGGGCCAGCCGTGCACGCGCGAGGCGTCGACTCCGTATTCCACGCCCCAGAAGCCGAGCGGATTGAGGATGGGTGTGGTGGTCTCGATGAGGACGTAGGGTTTGCCGTGGGCGTATTGGCGCGCGAAGGAGTCGAGGCCGTTGGTGTATTCGACAGAGATCCAGCCGGTGCGGGGATCGGCGCCCCATTTCTTGCCGTTGTTTTCCAGCGAAGGATGGAAGGTCTCGGCGATGAGATGGCGCTTGGGCAACTTTGCCTCGGTCGCGATGATTTCGTCCATCATCTCACTGATCCACGGGTTGACGATCTGATCGTCGATGGCGTTGAAGAAGTCCGGCTCGTCGGCGACGTCGTAGATCAGGTTGTCGTAGCGGTTGAGTTCGGTGACGAGCTTACGGACGTAGGCCTTTTGGTAGGCGACGAGCTTGGGCTCCGCGAGAGTGCACTGGTCTTCGCGGCGCAGACCGACGCCTTCCTGGATGTTGTTGGCGTCGTTCAACGGGCACCACGCCCAACGCCACTCGTAGTTTTTCTTTTCCGTGAGTCCCCAGCCGTTGAAGAGGCAGATATCGACGATCACGTCCTTCTGCTGCGCGTAACTCATGAACGCGTGCATCCGCTCGAAGAACGCCGGGTTCCAGCGGTCGAGATCGTAGCGGCCGTCGGGCGTCTTCGCCCACGGGAAGAGCAGCGGCTGGTTCTCGTAGTTGACCGGATGGGCACCGGGATAAATGCGCGTGAAGTTGTTCCGGTTGGCGGCGAGCGCATCGATGAACTTCACGTAGTCGTAGTCGGGGGCGGTGAGGGCGAACCACGTGTGGTCGGTGACGACGAGCACGAGCGGCTTTCCGCGGTAGTGGAAGTAGGCCGGGTTTTCCGGCGAAACGGAGACCGGGCCCGGTGATTGGGCGGCGAGGGCCGGAGCGAGTGCCGCAAGGGCGGTCGCGCAGGCGAACTGGAACAGAGAGGATAAGCGAGCGACGTGCGCCATAGGGGTAGTGGTTGAAAGAATGATCGAGTGCTTACGGTTGTGCCGGGAGGCGCAGTTCGCGCACCCAGATATTTCGAAACGCGAGGGCGTTGTTGTGCTCCTGAAGTTCGAGCGGAAGTTGCGCGGGATGGGCCCGGTAAGGCGGCGTGCCGCGGAAGGCGGTCGGGCCGGCGAGCGCAACATCGTGGTGCACGAGAACGCCGTTGTGGAAAACGGTCAGCCGCGCCGGGCTCGCGAGCGTGCCATCGGGTCGGAAGCGCGGGGCGAGCCAGATGGCATCGTAACTCTGCCACTCGCCGGGGCGGCGGGAGGCGTTGGCCAGAGGAGCGTGTTGTTTGTAGATGGAGGCAGCCTGGCCGTTGACGTAGGTCGTGTGTTCGTAGGAATCGAGGATCTGCAGTTCATAGCGGCCCATGAACATCACGCCGCTGTTGCCGCGGCCCTGTCCGTCACCTGCGACCGTGGCCGGGATCTGGTATTCCAGGTGGAGCTGGATATCACCGAAGGCAGCCTTGGTGCGGAGATTCCCGGACTTCGGAACGCTCACGAGGCGGCCTTCGTCGACGCGCCAAGCGGGCGGTTGCCCGGGATTTTTCGCCGATTCCCAAGCGGAGAGGTTTTGCCCGTCGAACAGCACGATCGCGTCGGACGGGATGCCCTTTTCGGTTGTCTGCACGACCGGTGGCACCGGAGTCCAAATCTCGGTCGCTTCGGGTGCGGGCCGGTTGTCGGCCGCGCGGAGGGGCAGGGTGGTCGTGGCGAACAGCAGGGCCGCTCCGGCGCGCCACATCGGCGAACCCGGGAAGAGTGCGACCCGGATTCGCGTCGTGGAGGAACACGACGCGGTGGCGATTGCGCGGGGCGGGAGCGGCATGGGGTCAGAATTCGAAATTGGCACTGACGCGCCACGTGCGGGGCTGCATGAACGAAATGCGGGTCGGGGTGCCCGTAGTGGGATTGCGCGCGGTGACGAGGTAGTCGTCGAAGGCGAGGACGTTGTTGATGTTGAGCTGAAACGTGACGCGCTGCAGGCCGAGGAGACGCTTGAAGCCGTAGCTGGCCATGAAATCGGCCATCACGTAGTTCGTCCCGTTAAGCGGGATGGGCTGGCCCGCAGCGTTTTTGCCGACGCCGAGTTGCTCGCGATCTTGGAACCGGGCGCCGCCGCCAAGCGCGAGCGACTTGAGTGGGCCCGACTCGAACGAGTAACGCGTGAACACGCTCGCCTTGTTGGGACGATTCTTGCCGAGCGCGACGCCGTCGACGGCGAGATCCTCGGCGAGCGTGCGTTTGAAGTTGGCGATATATTCGGCCACGGTGCTGGACGTCGCGCTGACGAGCGGGAGCGCGGCATACTGGGGTTTCTCGAAGTAGGTGAGGCCACCGTTACCGCCGAGGCGACCGGCAGGATCGCCGGCGACGTATTCGCGCTGATCGGGATAGGAGTTGGTCTGGTAGCCGTCGGTGTGCGAGTAGTGGGCGATGAGGCGCCAGTTGCGGGTGACGTTGAGGGTCACGGAAAACTCGTAGCCTTCGACGTGCTGATCCATGATGCCGCCCGTGCCGAGGATGCGCATCTTGTCCGCCTGGTCGCGCGTGAGACCGGTGGTGGCGGTGGCGGAGACGAGGGCGTTGAGCAGAGCGTCCTGCGTGTCCTGGAGATTGTAGCCGGCGACGTAGATGTTCTTGGAGTCGGTCTGGAAACGGGTGAGTCGGCCGGAGATCCGATTGTTGAGGAGACTGAAACCGATGCCGTAATCCTGGCCGATGCCCTGAGTTTTGCGCGGTGCGCTGTTGTTGGGATATTCGCGGCGGGAGGTGGACGGTTGGCCGAAGTTGTCGGAGCCGTTATACATGAGGCGGAAGTTGGGAGTGACGTGGAAGACCGCACCATGGGTTTTCGTCTGGCCGGAGTATTTCGTGTCGTCCCAGCGCGAGTAGTCGATGACGCGCTCGTTAAGTGCATTGAGGTTAAAACCGTTGGTCGGCGACGTCTGCGCATATTGCCGCGATTTCAGGGTGTCCGTGCGGTAGCCAAGGCCGATCACGAGGCGGTTGCTCAAGTAGCGCGCCTGCAGGCCGGCGAGGTAATTCGAGTAAGTGTTGTCGTAGTCCTGGCCGGAGTTCTGGTTGCGCCAAGCGGAAGTGCCGACTTCGCCGGTGGGAGCAGTCACACCGCTGATGAGTCCCTCGGAGCCGCCGGTGACTCTGTATTCGCGCCAGTTGCCCTCTTGGGTGATGTAGTGGCGACGGTAGGCGACGTTTTGGGCGTTGATCGGATCGGCGTTAAAGAGGCCGAGGCCACTGGCGTTCACCCAGACTTCGCGCTTTTGCTGGCTCGAATCGAACTCGACATCGCGTTCGGCCATGAGGGCGAGGCGGTAGTTGCCGAGCCGCTTGAAGTCGGACTCGTGCGAGAGCGTCGCGCGGTAGCTGGAGAAATCGTTGGCCTTGCGCCAACGGACCCATTGGCCCTCGAGGAAGAGTTTTCCGGAGCCGGGATTGGGCGTGACCTTGTCGGCGTAGAAGCGGTTGGGATCGCCGCGCAGACCCTGGTCGTTGAACTGATAGGAGAGCGAGTCGACGTTCTGGCGGTTGTAGGCGAGCTCGAGAAAGGTGGACGGCGTGAGGCGCGCCTCGAGGAAGGAACTGACGGCCTGGAACTTCGCATCGCGGCGCTGGCCGGGGCCGCCGTCGTTGACGGTGCGACTCCAGAGTTCCGGATGGTTGCCGTCGTAGAGGAGTTCTTGGGCGCCGTTGCTGCGGTGGAGATTGCGGTAATTCACCACGGTGCCGAGGTTGTCGACGTATTCGAGGCGGTTATTCGCGCCGTTGGCGACGATGCCGTAGGATGCGATGGTGACACCCGGCGCCTGCCAGTCGGCGAAGGTATAGCGCGGGACGGGGGCGTCGATCCACGCGGAGACGCGGTCCTGCGCGGTGCGAGTCTTGGCGCGACCTTCTTCCTGACGGGACGTCTCGAACTCGGCGCGGAAGCGGAGCGAGCGTGTGATGTCCTTGGTGAGAGTGAGATCGAGTGCCTTGGTCTGCTTGAAGGCGTAGAGCGCGATGTCGTCGTCGAGGTGGCTGTAGACGGCGTTGAGGCGAAGGCCGAGGCCGGTGCCGCGACGGCCGACATTGGCGTCGACAGTGCCGCGGTAGCCGTCAGCGGAATTGAACATCGTGGAGCCGCGCAGGAAGTTGCGGCCCACGACGGCGCGCTTGGTGTTGGCGTTAATGATGCCGGCGGGAGAGCCGATGCCGAAGAGAATGCTGTTGGGGCCGCGCTGCTCCTCGATGCGCTCGACGTTGTAGTTGTCGACCGCCGTGAAGACCGGGAAATAGTTCCGGGTGCGCGTGGCCTGGAGACCGCGGACGTTGATGCGTTCGGCACCGACCGAAAAGGTGCCGTTGTCGAGCGCGCCCTGACCGACGCCGATGTCCATCGAGGCGTTGGTGCCGTATTCGATCGCCTCGGATACGGTCGTGGCGCCGAGGTCGGCGAGAAGTTCCTCGGTGAAGACATTGACGGCGGCGGCGGTGTCGGCGAGCGGCGTGTTGAGGCGGCTGCCGGCGAGGGAGTTGGTGGCGAGGTAGCCGGTGTCCTTGTCGGCGGAAACGGTGAACGGAGATAACTCGACGACGGCTTTCTCCTCGGGAGTAGCTAGGGACGCGGGGCTCGGTGCAGGTGCGGATTGAGCGGCGAGTGATCCGGTGACCAGCGCCGAAACAAACAGGAGGCGGGGGGGAAACGTTTTCATGGGTAGGGTTTTTCTGAGGGGCTTGGAGTTCCGAAAGAGTGCCGTGAAATGCGAGCTAGCGAGGAGCCGGGACGGGATAGTTGTTTTTCACTGAGCGGTTGTTGGGATTGATGTTCGGGTAGGTGTCGGCGATGTCGGGACTCGGGCCATAGATACGCGGATCGCGCGTGCGCTTGAGCTCCGCGTCCATCTGCGCCGCAAGTTGCGCGCGGGTGGTGGCGTGCGCGGACGACGCGGCGAGATTGTTGAGGCAATCGGGATCCCTCTGGATGTCGTAGAGTTCCTCGGCCGGATGGCGGCGCACGACGAGGTCGAGCGCGGCGGCGTATTTGGGCGAGTTGCGCGCTTCCTTGATCAGCCACTGGAGCAGCGTCTGATCATCGATGTCGCGATAGCAGCCGGCGTGGAGCGGGAGCAGGGCGCCGGACTCGGGATTGATCCGCTGGGGATCGCCGACGGGCCAGCGGTCGGGGCGCAGGTTGCGCAGGTAGAGATATTGGGGAGTGCGCAGGGCGCGGATCGGATAGCCGATGTCGTTGTTTCGCGTGAGCGTGTGGCGTTCGTGCCCGGCGAAGACGAAGGCGGACGCAGGATTCACGAGACCCTGTTGCGCGCTCGTGAGAATGGGCAGAAAGTTGCGGCCGACCGGCGCGAGGTCCGGATTGTTTTTGGCGGGATGTTCGACATTCGCAGCGGCGAGGAGGGTGGCGTTGAGGTCTACGAAACCGATCGGATCTTCGAGCACGCGATTGGCCGGCACCCGTTTGGGCCAAGATACAATCATCGGGACATGGAGACCGTATTCGTAGCAGGTCGCTTTGGCCCGGAGCATGGCCATGCCGTTGTCCGCGGTGACGATGATGATCGTGTTTTCGAGCTCACCTGCTTTTTCCAGCAGCGCCAGCATTCGGCCGAGTTGGCGGTCAAAATATTCGATCTCCAAAAAGTAATCGAGGAAGTCGCTCCGCACTTCCGGCGTGTCGGGCAGGAAGGCCGGCACGACGACTTCTTCGAGTTTTTTGCCCGCCTTGAGGCCGCTGCCGCGCTCGTAGCTGCGGTGGGGCTCGACACTGCCATACCAGAAATAAAATGGCGCGCCCGGTTTCCGCTGTCCGAGGAAATCGGCGAAGTTCGCGACGTAGTCGAAATCGCGAATGCTCGGAGAAGGCGGTGTGAGGCGGCGTTTCAAGAACGGGGGGCCGGCGGGATTGCCGTTGCGGCCGGGGCCGAGTTCGCCGGGCGACCACGGTTTGCCGGTGTAGCCGGTCGCGTAGCCGGACTGCGCGAGGAGATCCGGAAAGGTCGCGAACTTTGCGGGAAACAACCCGTGGTGGGTGCTGGCTTCCTCGTTCATCCAGACGTGGCGTCCGGTGAAAAATGCGGCGCGGGAAGGGGAGCAACCCGGGGCGCCGCAGAAGCCGTTGCGAAACAAAACTCCGCTGCGGGCCACGCGGTCGATGTTCGGGGTGTTAATGGCCTTGCACGCCATGATCGAGAGGTGCGGCCACGACATGTCGTCGGCGATCGCGATGAGAATGTTGGGGCGTGCCGCCGTCGCCGCAGTCAAGCGCGCAGCCACGGCAATAATTAGGAGGAGAAAAAACGTAACGAGTCGCATGCGGGGTGGGTTTCAGAGATTGGGCCGTGGGTGCAGAGGGGAGTTCTTTACCAAAAACCGGAGTGCCGCAGGCGGCAGGGGAATGATTCCGTAGTGGTCGACTTGTCCGAGTATACACCTCCCCATAGAATATTCTGCGCCGAGGATTGCCGACTTCTCCCCAAATAGTAACTTTCTGCCATGATCGCCTTCGACCCCGCCAGGCCTGATTTTTCGCCTTACGATCTGATGTGTGTCCGCTGGCGCCCCACCCGGATGGACCGCCCCGATCATCACAACGAGATCGAGTTGAATCTCCTCGAATCGGGCTGGGTCACCTACCTGTTGGGCGGGCGCAAAGTCCGCATCGAGGCCGGACGATTGGCCGTCTTTTGGGGAGCAATTCCGCACCAAGTCATCGATTTCGGAGACGAGCCGGACTACTTTTGCGTGACGATTCCGTTCTCCTGGTTTCTCCAGTTCAAACTCCCCGATCGTTTCGTGCAGCCGTTGTTGCGCGGGGAAGTGCTGATCGACGCGAGCAGTGCCAGCCCGGAGTGGGATCGCGCGATGTTTAGCCAATGGGAGCGAGACCTGCGGAAACCCACCGAAGAGCAAAAGGCGGTCGTGATCCTTGAAATGGAGGCACGACTGATGCGGTCGAGTGCGAGCGTGCTGACTCCGAAAACCGCCAAGAGCCGCCGGCAGGGAGCGCGCGACGCCGGTTTGAACAAAGTGGAGCAGATGGCGTGTCTGATCGCGCAGCGCTACACGGAGCCCCTGACGATCGATTTGATCGCGGCCGCGGTGGGACTTCACCCCAAGTATGCGATGCGGCTTTTTCGGAAAACGTTTGGCACTACGTTGCTCGACTATCTGAAGCATCACCGGGTGTCGCACGCCCAACGCCTGTTGGCCACGAGCGACGCCAAGGTGGCGGACATCGCCCACGAATCGGGCTTCCACTCGCTCAGCCGTTTCAATGAGACGTTTCGCCGCGAGTGCGGCTCGACGCCGCGGGTTTTCCGCCGCCAGCACGCGTTGCAGGCGTAGCGATTCTCGCGGGAGCTGTCCGTCGCGTGCCGCCGCCCTGGAGGCATTGCCGGCCTGCGGTGTAGAATGAGTGCCCGGGTGCACTGAGGCGCTCTTACTCAGAGCCAAAATTTCCGGTCTTCGGAATGAACGAAGGCCGCGGTTTCACTCGCACCGGGAATGCGCATCTTTTCACCGTCCCAAGCGATGGCCCGGCCGGTTCGCAGGGCCAGAGCACCGACCAGTGAAATTTCCGTGAGCCGTCCACCGATTTCGAAATCGGAGAAAGTCCGACCACGGCCGAGGCAGGCTTGCAGCCACTCCTCCATGTGATTGCCGGTGCGCGGCAAGGTGGTGGGCACATCCTTAGTGGCTTCGTGTTCCAACACGCCACGGGGCCGCGGTTCGCCGGCGAGTTGGATGATGGCGTTTTCACCCCAAATGGTCGCGTAGATGAAACCGCGCTCGCCCACGAGGAGGCAGCCGCTCGGTGGCTGCTTCTTGTAAACGGCGAGCAGGGGCGCGATGAGGGCGGCCGGCACGGTGCCCTCGCCGTCGTGCCAGTGCAGTGTGACGGGCGCGAGCCTGCCTCGCGCCGGAAAGTGCAAGCGCACGTTACTGCCGCTGTAGTAACGGTGCGAGGAGACCTGCGGCGCGTCGAAGTCGACTCGCTCGGGGTGGCCGAGGTCCAGCGCGCGCATCGGCAGATTAAAACCGTGGCAAGCAAAGTCACCGAGCCGTCCGCTGCCGAAGTCATACCAGTAACGCCAGCGCGCCGGGTGATAGAGGCGTTCCTTGTAGGGCCGCACGGGGGCTGGGCCAAGCCAGAGATCCCAGTTGAGCTCCGCCGGGATTGGATCCGCTCCGGTGGGATCAGGCGAAGCCGGGGAAGTGCTCGCCTTCATCCATGTGTGGACTTCCGCGATTTGGCCGAGCGCGCCAGCCTTCACCAGTTCGATGCTGCGCCGCAGGGTCGCGAAGGCGCTGCCCTGATTGCCGAGTTGAGTGGCCACCGTGCTGCGGCGCGCCAGAGTTCGCAATTCGCGCGCTTCACCGATCGTGCGGGTGAGCGGCTTTTCGCAGTAGACGTGTTTGCCGGCCCGCAACGCCGCCCGGCACAATGGTGCATGCCAATGATCCGGCGTAGCGATGACGATGGCGTCGATGTCCTTCGCCTCTCGTAAAAGCTTCCGGTAATCATCGTAGAGACGGGGTGATCCGGCCAGCGCGGCCGGTGCCGCCAGCTGTCGCGCATCGGGATCGCAGAGCGCGACGACATTGCCGCCGCGCGAAAGGCACTCTGGCAGTAGCGCCTTCGCGCGTTCGCCGAGACCGAGGAAGGCGACGTTAACCGGGCGCGCGGCCTCGGCGGCGCGTAATATTCGCGCCGGGCCAACGGCGATGGCCGCGCTGGCGAGCGCTGAGCTGCGCAGGAAACCGCGGCGGGAAAATCGATACGGTGGTTTCATGCGAAAAATCAGAAACGCAGTTGCTGCAGGTGCCGGCAGCTCGCGGTAAAGTTTGGCGTCGTGGCGGCCTCTTGCTCCAGTTCCACGACGTAGTGTTTGACGCCTGCGAGCGCCGATTGGGCAAAAATGCGACGGAAGTCGATGGTGCCTGCTCCCACTGCGGCGAAACCGCGCGCCGGCGGCGGGCCCATATCCTTGACGTGAAACAGTTCGAAGCGGCCGGGGAAGCGGCGAAAATAGTCCACCGGGTCGAACCCGGCCTTGATGATCCAATAGAGGTCGAGTTCGACGGTCACTAGGCGCGCATCGGTCAGCTCGATCAGGCGTTCGAAGATTGGGCGGCCTTCCAGCAGAGCGAAATCCCGGTCGTGATTGTGGACCGCCATTTTCAAGCCGGCGCGCCGACATTGCTCGCCGCACGCGTTCAGCCGGTCGGCGATCTCCTTGAGCTGATCCAACGTCAATCGTTCGGGCGGATGATACCACGGCCAGTAACACACCGCATAGGCGGTCTGTAGCGCCGCCGCTTGTTCGAGCCAGTCGGGCTGCAGCGTTTTGCCCAGCTTCACCCCGCAAGCCACGAGCTTGAGATCGATCTCTTTGAGGAAACGCAGGAACTCCGGTGTCGATTCGCCCCGGCGGCCGCTCTCAAGTTCGGTGTATCCGCAGTCGGCCATACGTCGCAACGAGCCGCGCCAGTCGTCTCCGGCGTCTTTTGGCACTCCTCCTATCACGCCGATTCGTCCGATCCGTCGGCTGCCGGACTCGGCTGCGGCTGCCACCGCCCCGGACCGCGCGCCCAGTGCTACGGCGCCCATTCCCAAGTGATGCAGAAAGTCACGTCGACGGAGTTTCATGGAGTGGATCCGGCAGCAGTGCGGTTCGTTTTCTGAGAAGTTCCTTGGGCTCCTTGCGCCACGGGCAAAATCCGGAGGCGATTAAAAATCCACGGCGAACGTCATCACAAAGAGTCGCCGGTCGACAGTGGCCCAGCGGGAGATGTAACCGGTGGTGAGTGCGCCTGCGGGAATCGGATCATGCGCGTTGAGGAGGTTGCGGATGTTGAGTTGCACGCGGTAATGGTAGTTGCCGAAGGCGGTGATCTTGGCGCGGTAGCCCGCGGTGAAGTCGACGTAGCGCTCGGCCTTTCCGCGGTAGACCCGGTCCAAATCGAGAATCGTCGCGCCGCCGGGCGAGATCTTGGTGCCGTAGCCGATCGCCGGGGCGGAGCGCCAACGAAAGGCGCCGCCGAGATTGAGGCCCCGCAGTTTTCCTTCGGAGAACCGGTAGTTGGCGATCACATTGGCGCGGGTGCCGCGGGCGTTGGCGGTGGCGCGGCCGTCGGCGGCTTGCATGAACGCGACCGCCTGGCCGATCCAAGTGTTGGTGTAATACTGCTCGATCGTTTGCCCGGCGGGTTGGGCGGCGTTGAACGGCGCCGTGCTCCACGTGACGGGCTGACCGGCGGCGGTGCGTTCGCCGTTCTTGGCGACGAGCGATTTCCACACCGGGAGGCGGGCGTCGGCCCACGCATACCAGGGCAGGCCAATGTTGGATTCCGCGGCTTCGGATTTCGCGCCGTTGGCGCGGATGTTCCAGTTGCGGGTCGGGGAGAAGTTCAACTCGGCCTCGTAGCCGGTGGACTTCGCGTCGGACATGATGAAGTAGTTCGGACGGCCGAGCACGCGGTAGCCACGCTTGTTGCCGTCGGTGACGTTGATCGTGGGCAACGACGGATCGAGGGTGAGCACGCGGTTCTCAATATTGAACAGGACGTCGCGATACTGGTTGATCTGGTTGGAGGCGCGCTGCGGGCCGACGGTGTTTTCGTATTTGTTGAACCGCAGCGAGAGTTTGTCACCCCAGATGTCGAGGCGGACGCCGTAGTCGCCGCCCTTGCCGCCGGCGCCGGGAATCTCGCCGCCGAAGGGATCGAAGCGGCCGATGTTGAGATCGAAGGTCGTGGAATGGTTGTAGTAACCGGAGAGCCAACGGAGCGGGCGGGCGACCACACCCAAGTTGCGGTTGATGCCCGATTGCGACGGGCCGTAGCCGCCGAATCGGGCGTCCCACAGCACCGGAAACAACCCGGAGAAATCCTGGGTGGTGGACGGGCCGTCGAGGTTGGCGGACTTGGCGGTATCCTTGCGGTAACCGTAGGTCAGGACGAGTCGATCGCGGCTCGACTTGTCTTTCAGGAAATATCCCTGCCAGGCGAGCACGTGGGCACTCGAGCTGTTGATGCTGCCGCTGGGAGCCTGATTGGCGGCGAGACGTTTTCCGCTGGTGGCGGAGCGGAGCGGGGTGTCGTAGAGGTAGAGGGTGTAGGGGCGACCGTTGGCGTCGGTGAGCGTCCAATCACCGGTCATGGAGCCCAGCGCGACCGCCGGGTCGTAGGGATTGCCAAAGTAGTGGCGATACTGGGGATCGCGGGTCGCGTTGATCGCCCAATTGACGGTGGTCTTGGGCGTGAGCGTGACACCGGGGATGACCGGATCGTCGAGGATGCGGCGGCGGAATTCCTGCTGACCGAGATTCTTTTCTTTGCTGCCGGTGTAGAGGCCGGAGAAACGGTGGCGGCCGAGCCAGCGCGCCCACTTGAAGCGTTCGCCGAGCTTGCGGAAGAGGTCGAGTTCGTAGGAAGCCGTGGCGCGCCACTCGTCGCTGTCGTGGTAGTTCAGGGTGTTCGACGCGCCGCCTTGGAAGTAGATTTTGCCCACGTTGGGGTTGGGGGTCGTGGTGCCGGGGATGTAGCGATTGGCGTCCACGTTGAGCCCGAAGTCGTTGCCGCCGGTTGAACCGCCGGCCGAGAGCTGGTGGTTGTGGGCATCGTCGCGGTTGTAGGCGAGTTCGAGGAAGAGCGAGTCGGCGAGGCGCTGCTCGATCAACACGGTTTTGGTGTAGCCGCCGATGCGGGTGGTGCGCGCGGAGCCGACGAGGTTCACGTCGAAGGGAAACATGGCGGGGCTGGGCACGGTGAAGCCGCCGCCGGCATCGAAGGTGGGATCGACGCCGGGCAGCGTGCTCGGGCTGCGGACCGTGACCGAGCTTTGCCAGGAACGTGTCTCGACCGAGCCGCCCTGAATGACCACCGGCGCGGCGCCGGCTTGGGCGAAGATGCGGTTGGTGCCGACGCCGGTCAGGCTCGAGTTGTCGAAGATGGGTTTGGCGGTGGTGTAGCCGGAGCCGGTGATTTGGTCGGCGCGGAACCATGGGGAGATAAAATCGGTGGGGACGCTGCGGCCGGCGCGGTTGGCGTTGCGGGAGTCGCGCTCGCCCTGGAGGACAATGGTGGTGTTGCGAAACGGTTTGAACGTGAGCGCGCCGTAGAGGCGGTCGTCACGGTCGAGGTTGGGCTGCTTCTCGGTGAACTCGCGTTTGGTGAGGCCCATCAGGCGGACCGAAAGAACCTTGGGGCGGACGACGAGGTTGGCGTCGAAGGAGGCGCGGCGAGAGCGCTCGGAACTGAACTGCAGCTCGAAGCCGTATTTGTTGCGCATGAGGGCGCGGGCCGGCGTGGCGTCGAGAATGCCGGCGGGGCTGCCGAGGCCGAAGAGGATGGCGTTGGGTCCGCTGGCGACGGTGGCGCGCTCGATGTTGTAGTTGTCGGTGCCGTTTTGGACTTTGAAGAAATTGCGCGTGAGCGTGCCGCTGCCGATGCCGCGCACGCGGCCGCTGCCGCCGGAGCCGTCGACGCCGGTGCCGGTGGTGGAGGGCACGAGGTCGTTGTTGTTTTCGACGTTGGCCGTGTAGATCAACGCCTCTTCGAAGCTCGAGAGCCCGAGGTCCTGCATGAAGTCCTTGGTGAGCGTCTCGATCTGGTTGGGGACGTCCCGGAAGTCGGTGCGTAGACGGCTACCGGCGAGGGTTTCGGTCGCCACCCAACCGGTCTCGGCGGTGGTGGAGATGACGAAGGGGGACAACTCGACGACCGCTTCGCCGGCTCCGGGTGTGGCGGCGGAGCGTGGCGAGGCGGGCGGGGTCTGGGCGAACGAGACTGCGCTCAAGCAGACGAGCGCGAGGAGACAACGGGTTTGGATGGTCGGGGGTTTCATCGGGGTAAAGCAAGGGGCGGCGGTGCGCCGGGCGGACGATCAGCGGCCGGGCGCGGGCGGCGGATAGAGATTTTCGCCGGGGATATTCTTGGCGTTGTAGTGCGGATAACTGTCGGCGATGTCGGGATTCGATCCGTGGATACGCGGGTCCGCGGTTCGCTTGAGATAGTCGTCCATTTGGCGGGCGAGTTGGGCGCGGGCAGCTGCGTGGGCGGGCGAGGTGGCGAGATTGTTCAGGCAGGAGGGGTCCTGTTGAATATCGTAGAGTTCCTCGGCGGGTCGGCGTCCGACGGCACGTTGGAAGAAGGCGTCGTAAGGCGGGGTTTTGGCATTTTCGATCAGCCAACGCAGCAGGACTTGGTCGTCGATGTCGCGGTAGGCACCGCCGTGGAGCGGACGGAGTCCGGGGCCGCCCGGACGGTCGTAGCGTTGAGGGTCGCCCTGCGGCCACCGTTCGGGGCGAAGGTTGCGCAGGTAGAGGTATTGCGGCGTGCGGAGCGCCCGGATCGGATAGCCGAGGTCGTTGTAGCGGGTGAGCGTATGGCGTTCGTGGCCGGCGAAAGTAAAGGCGTTGGCCGGATCGACGAGACCGGAGCGCGTGCCGGTGAGAATCGGGAGGAGGTTGCGGCCGACGGGAGCAAGCGCGGGATTGCCGGCGTTGGGATGGGCGATATCGGCGGCGGCGAGAATCGTTGCGGTGAGGTCCACAAAACCGACCGGATCCTCGACCGAGCGGCCGGCGGGCACGCGCTGCGGCCAGGCGATGATCAACGGGACATGCAGGCCGTATTCGTAGCAGGTGGCCTTGGCGCGGATCATCGGCATGCCGTTGTCGCCGGTGAAAATGACCAGCGTGTTCTCCAACTCCCCGGCTTGCTCAAGCATCGCGATGATTTTGCCCAAGTGGTTGTCGAGCCACTCGATCTCGACGAAGTAGTCGAGGAGATCGCTGCGGACGGCCGGTGTGTCGGGAAGGAAAGCGGGCACGACGACATCTTCGATTTTCTTGCCCGCGCGCCGACCGCTGCCGACGTCGAAGCCGCGGTGGGGTTCGACGCTGCCATACCAAAAGAAGAACGGTTCCTTTGCTTTTCGCTTCGCGAGAAACGCCGCAAAGTTGGCGGGATAGTCGTTCTCTTTGATATTTGGAGACGGTGGCTTGAGAGTGTGCTGATTGAATGCGGGGCCGCCGGGGGCGGTCGTGCGCCCGTGGCGGTTCCACTCACCGGGCGACCACGCCTTGCCGGTGGTGCCGACGTGGTAACCGGCCTTGATCAGCAGATCGGGGAAGGTGGGAAACTTCGCAGGGAATCCGCCGAAATGCACCCCGGCTTCCTCGGTCATCCAGACGTGGCGTCCCGTGAGCAAAGTGGCGCGGGACGGCGAGCAACCCGGGGCGCCGGAAAATCCGTTGCGCATGAGCACGCCGGAACGGGCGAGGCGGTCGAGATTGGGGGTGTTCACCGCCTTGCATCCGGCAATCGACATATAGGGCCACGACATGTCGTCGGCGGTGACGAGCAGGATATTGGGCCGGGCAGAGGCCGCGCCCCAGAGTGACGCGGAGAGCGCGCCGAGCAGAGGCAGAAGACGGATGATTGAACGGAGTTTCATAGGATGAGAGTGGCGGAGCGGGTGGTGAGCGGAAAACGGAGCCGACGGCGGTCAGCGGCGGAGCGAACGCAGCTCCGTCACACTGGGCGTGCGTCCACCGTCGCGGGCTTCGAAGGTTATCTTGATTTTGGATTTCCCGGCGGTGACTTCCGGTGGCAAGGCGACGATCCGCTCGGACAGGCCGGGCGTAGATTCAATTCCGAGAACGCTGCGTTCGTCGCGGACTACGGCATCGTCGATTTTCAGCAGGTAGTTAAGCCGGTAGTTGCGGGGGTAGGGAGTGCGGCCGAAGCTGACGATCACGAGATCGGTCCGGCCTTCGGTCGGGATCGCCAGTTCGTAGCTGAATGAGTTCCTGCCGTTCGCCACACGATAGTTGCGCTCCGGTGCAAGACCGCCGCCGCGCAGGTGGTAGCCCATGAGCACGGGCGACATATCGTCGCCCGGCGAGGTCGGACCCTGCCCTGGAGGATAGCGGGTGGTGGTCTTGCCGGCGAAGGCGTGGGCCGACTCGGATTGAGTATCACCGACGATGACACGGTCGACGGTGCGCGCGTCGCGCTCCCGGGCCTCGGCGTGGCGGGCGTCGGCGCGGTGTTGGCGCGAGAGCCAAGTGGTTTCGGCCAGTGTGTCCCAATACACCGAATAGTGCTCACGATCGATTTGGTAGAGGGGCTTGAGCGGAATGGGCGCGGGACGAGCGACGTTCAGCGAAAAATGCAGCGGTTGCGCGCCCGGGGTGACCCACGTGGAGGCGGGCTGACCGTCGGCCACCACGACAGCGCGGGTGTTGTCTTCGCGGGCGGTCCAGCCGTCGTTGGCCGGCACGACTCCGGCGAGCAAAACCGGTCCGCTAAACAGCGCCACGCGTTCCGGGTCGTCGGGCAGCGGTTCGGTGCGGAGAGCGAGCGGCGCTTTGATGGTGACGGTATCACCGGTGCGCCACTCGCGCATGATCCGGACGTAGGCTCCGGCGCGACCCGGGAGTTTTTGCGCCGTGCCGTTGACGTGAACGGAAAATCCCTGCGTGGCCCAGAACGGCACGCGAACGTTCAGCGAGAATTCGGCCGGGTTTGCGGCGGTCACCCGCAAAACGGACGTGTCGCTTTCGGGAAACCGGGTTTCCTGCCGGAGGCTGACGCCGCGCGCGCGCCAAGCGACTTCCGATGCGACGAAGAGGTTGACGAAGAGATCGGTGTCGCTGTGGGCGTAGAGGTATTCGGAATGACGCACGTAGCTGTCCATGCCGCTGCAAACGCAGCACGTAAAACTGTCGTGGGGCGGCTCGAAGATTTTGGCAGCGCCGGGCAGGAGCGGCAGAAAATAGCAGACAAGTCCGTCGGCGGGACGCTGCATGGGGAGGATGTGGTTGTAGAGGGCGCGCTCGATGAAGTCGGCGTAGTCCATCCGGGGTTCGACCGCAAAAAGCAGCGCGGTGAGGCGCAGCATGTTGTAGGTATTGCAGTTTTCCTCGGTGAACGGTGTGAGCTGTTCGGCGAGCTGTCCGGGGAAACCGAAGTGTTCGCCGTTGCTGTTGCCGCCGGTGGCGTAGGTGTGCCGGTGGGCGACCGTCTCCCAGAAAAAGCGGG
>CALRZR010000078.1:0-27291 GCA_943372705.1 Opitutus sp. GAS368
CACTCAAAAACGACTCTGACGCAAAAATGTCCGCGCGCGACTGGCGCGTGCTGTGCGACGAAATCGGCGAGCGCCGCGCCGGCTCGGCTGCGGAGCGGCGGGCGGCGGAGTATATCGCCGGGCGCTTCGCGGAGCTCGGTCTGTCGCGCGTCGTTACGGAGGAGTTTCCCTGCACGAGTTTGGCGAAGGCGCGCAGCCGCGTCGCCGCGCGTGTGGGCACGAAGTGGCAGACGGTCGACTCCGAAGTGCTCGTCGGCGCACCCGGCACGGCGGGCAAGGCCCCGATCGAGGGCGACGTCGTGTGGCTGGAGTTGCCGGAGAACCTGCCGCGATTGAAGCGCGGTTCCTTGCGCGGGAAATTTGCCGTGATTTTCGGGCCGCTGCCGACGCGCGTGGAACAGCACCGGAAGCTCGTCGCCGCGGAGCCGGTGGCGGTTATTCACGTCGACGAGCGCCTGCCGTTTCCGTGGGCGAAGAGCGACGGCGTTTACCCGACGTGGGTGCAGCGGCACGGCATGCCGCCGATGGCGACGGTGCCCTACACCGACGCGTGGCAGTGGCGGTTGGCGGGCGTGCGCCGCCTGCGCGTGCAGATCGAGGTTTCGCTCGTCGCGGCGCGCTCGCAGAACGTGATTGCCGAGCTGCCCGGCCGCGAAGCGCGCCTACCGGCGCTCGTGTTGACGGCGCATCACGACACCCAATGCGGCAATCCCGGCGCCGACGACAATGCCTCAGGGGTAGTCGCGCAGTTGGCTCTCGCACAGATGCTCGCGGGACGTCCGCACCGACGCACGATCCGCTTCATCTCGTTCGGTTGCGAAGAGCAGCTCTCGGTGGGGGCCGCGGCCTATTTGCAGGCCCATCGCGCCGAGATGGGTGCGCACGGGCTCGTGGTGAATTTCGACAGCATCGCCTCGCCGCTCGGGCATCTCGAATTGTGGCGCACGGGCGCGGAGTCGCTCGGGAAATTCGCCATCGACCGGCTGGCGCGGGCGGGGGTCGATGTGCGCACGTCCGGAGAGGTCACGCCGTTCTTCGACACGTTTCCCTTCAACGCGGGTGGCGTGCCGTCGCTCTGTTTCTATCG
This sequence comes from Opitutus sp. GAS368, assembly GCA_943372705.1. Lineage (GTDB taxonomy): Bacteria > Verrucomicrobiota > Verrucomicrobiia > Opitutales > Opitutaceae > GAS368. The sequence goes on from CALRZR010000078.1 coordinate 1,088, forward strand.
CAGCAATTTTTCCGGCGGACGCTGGCAGCACCACAGCCGGCACGACACGCTGGCCCACGTCTCGGCCGACGAAGTGCTGCGTCTGGTGCAGGCCGTGGCGCCGCTCGTGCGGGATCTCGCGAGCCGCCGTGTGTGGCCGTTTGCGCGGGCCTTTCCGCCGGCGCAGGCCCGCGAGGTGAAGCGCCTCGCGGAAGAGCTGTTTGATTTCTGATTTCACCCGGCGATGAGCGTCCTCACCGAAAAACGGCTTTCGTGCGATTTCCTCGTCGCGGGCGGCGGCATGGCCGGCGTGTGCTGTGCGTTGGCCGCGGCGCGCCTCGGCACGAAGGTCATGCTCGTGCAGGATCGCGCCGTGCTCGGCGGCAATGCCTCCAGCGAGATCCGCATGCACATCGTGGGAGCAACGGGCCTCCATGCGGGGCTGCCGCTCGTGCTTGAGCCGCGCGAAGGCGGGATTATCGAGGAGATCCGCCTCGAGCTCGCCGTGCGCAACCCCCAGCGCTCGGCGGCGGTGGCTGATCTCATTCTCTACGAACTCTGCCGGGCGGAGCCGAATCTCACGGTGTTGCTCAACACCACGGTCATCGCCGCGCGCTTGGAGGGCCGCCGCATCACGGAGGTCATCGCCGAGCGGCCCTCGACGGAAGACCGGTTCATAATCGCAGCGGCGATGTTCGCTGATTGCACAGGCGACGGGCGGCTCGGGGCGGAGGCGGGCGTGCCCGCGATGCGCGGACGCGAGGGCCGGGCGGACTTTGGTGAATCGCTCGCACCGGAGCAGGGCGACACGAAGACGCTGGGCTCGACGATTCTTTTTCAGGCGAAAAAGCACGACCGCCCGATGCCTTATGTCGCGCCGCCGTGGGTGCGGAAATTTCAGCCCGCGGATTTCGCGCTACGCCCCTTCGGCAAGCGCGGCTCCGATCTCGGGCTCGAATACGGCTACTGGTGGATCGAGTGGGGTGGCTGCCTCGACACGCTCAAGGATAACGAGCGCATCCGCGACGAGTTGCTCGCGATCACGCTCGGCATTTGGAACCACATCAAAAACGAGTCCGGTCTCGACGTGTCGCACTGGGCGCTCGACTGGATCGGTATGGTGCCGGGCAAACGCGAGAGCCGCCGCTTCGTCGGGCAACACGTGCTGAGCGAAAGCGACCTCACGGCCTCGCGACCGTTTCCTGATGCGATTGCGTTTGGCGGCTGGCCGATCGACACGCACCCGCCCGAGGGGGTCGATGCGCCGAACGAGGCGCCCTGCACGCAGAACCACCTGCTGTGGCTCTACGACATTCCGCTGCGGAGCTGCGTGGCCGGGAAATTGGAGAATCTCTTTTTCGCCGGGCGAAACCTCTCGGCGACGCACCTCGCCTTCGCCTCGACGCGCGTGATGGCAACCTGCGCCGCGGTCGGCCAGGGCGTGGGCACGGCGGCGGCGCTGGCCCTGTCGGCTGGCGTGGCGCCGGCGGACATCGCCGGCCGCGCCGGGCTGGTGCAGTCGATTCAGCAGCGGCTGTTGCGCGATGACGCCTATCTCGTGGGCATCGCGCGGGCTGGTGCGGACGATCTCGCTCCGTGCGCCACGGTGAGCGCTTCGAGCGCGCAACCGGGAGCGGAGGCGGTGCAGGTGTTGTCGGCGCAGACGCGTGCGGTGCACGGCCCCGCGGCGACGCGGCCTGCCGCCACGGCGAACCAGTGGGAGAATGTCCTCAAAGAAATCGAAACTGGAAAAGCCACGGCGCTCTACACCAGCGCGCCGTCGGACCGCGCCGCGCCGGGGCTCCACCGCTGGATGAGCGATCCGGCCGCGGGGCTGCCTGCGACGCTCGAGTTGCGTTGGCCGCAACCGGTGGCTGTGCGCGAAGTGCAGTTGATCTTCGACACGGGACTGCACCGTTTCCTTACGCTTTCCCACGCCGACGGCTACACTGCGCGCATGGAGTGGGGCCGGCCACAGCCGGAGACGGTGCGCGACTACCGCCTCGAGGTGGAGATCGGCGGCGCGTGGCACGTGATTCACACTGAGGCAGGAAACTACCAGCGTCGCCGCGTGTGCCGACTGGCCGAGCTGTTGGCGGCGGTCTCGGCGCTGCGCATCGTGGTGACGGCGACCAACGGGCTCGATCACGCCCGCGTGTGCGAAGTGCGGGTTTACAGTTGATCGCGGCGTAGGTTTCGACGTCCGTCTCGTCTTCGCCTATTCGCATGACTCCTGCCAAAGCTCCGCCCGAATTCCACCAAATCGTCTCTACGTTCGCGTTGCGCGGGCGGGTCCAGTCTGTCGGCCCCTGTGGGCACGGACACATCAATGAAACTTACGAACTGATCTGCGAAGATCGCGGCGTGCGCACGCGCTACGTGCTGCAGCGGATCAATCATCATGTTTTCAAAGACGTGCCGGCACTGATGGACAACGTGCGGCGCGTGACCCAACACGTGCGCGCGAAACAACCGCGGGCGCTCGCGCTCGTGCCGAGGCACGACGGACAATTTGTCCACCGGGACTCGGCCGGCGATTGGTGGCGCATCTACGACTACATCGAGGGTGCGGTTACGGTCGAGCGCGTCACGACCGCGGCGCAGGCGCGTGAGGCGGCGCGGGCGTTTGGCGAGTATCAAGCGCTCCTCGTCGATCTGCCGGGCGGGCGATTGAACGACACCATCCCGAATTTTCACCATACGCGCAGCCGGTTCGAGACACTGCGCCGCGCCGTCGCCGAGGATACGCAGGGGCGCGCCGCCGGTGTGCGCGCCGAGATTGATTTCGCTTTCGCCCGCGAGGCCGACACCGACGTGCTCCTCGACCTCCTCGCCCGTGGCGAACTCACCGAGCGTGTCACCCATAACGACACCAAAATCAACAACGTGATGCTCGACGACGTGACCGGACGGTGCGCGGCCGTGATCGACCTCGACACGGTGATGCCCGGCCTCTCGCTCTATGACTTCGGCGACATGGTGCGCACCGCGGCAAGTTCGACCGCGGAGGACAACCCTGATCCCTCGCAGATGCACGTCGTGCTTCCGTATTTTCAGGCGCTGGTCGAAGGTTACCTCGAATCGGCGGGCGGCGTGTTGAATGCCGTCGAACGCGCGCACCTCGGGTTTGCGGGCAAGCTCCTCGCGTTTGAGACGGGCCTGCGGTTCCTCACCGATCATTTGCAGGGCGACGTGTATTTCCGGATCAAACGTCCGAATCACAATCTCGACCGTGCCCGCACGCAGTTCGCGCTGGTGAAAAGCATCGAGGACAACGCCGAGGCGATGCGGCGGATCGTGGACGAGGCGGGGAAAAACGTTTGAACCACGGATAAACACGGATGGACGCGGATACTTCCGATCGATTCACAAACAAATGGGATGGCTGGAGGTTTTAATCCGTGTTTACCCGTGTTCATCCGTGGTTAAATTTCTCCCATGAAACTCTCCCGCTCTGACTCCGACATCTTCCTCCCGGAAACCTCCGCCGGCCTTACGCCCGAGGCGGCGCTTGCGCGCACGACGCACCTCTGCGTGATCGCGCATCAGGACGACATCGAGATCAACGCCTACCCGGCCGTTGCCGAGTGCTACGGCCGCACCGACAAGTTTTTCACGGGCGTCGTGATGACCAATGGCGCCGGCTCGGCTCGCACCGGGAAATACGGCCATGTCACCGACGCACAGATGCAGGAAATTCGAAAAGAGGAGCAGCGCACGGCCGCTCGCCTCGGCAAATACAACCTTCAGCTCCAGCTCTCGCACCCGAGCGGCGATGTGAAGAAGTCGGGTAACGCCGGTGTCGCCGCTGACCTCGCCGCGATCTTCGGCGGCTGCCGTCCCTCGGTCGTCTATCTCCACCAGCCCGCCGACAAACACGACACGCACGTCGGATGTTTCCTGCGCTGCATCGAGGCGATTCGCGCGCTCCCGCGGGACCAGCGTCCGGCGCGTGTGCTCGGCGTCGAAGGCTGGCGCGACCTCGATTGGCTCGCCGACACCGACAAGGTCCCGATGGACGCCAGCGCGAATCCCGAACTCGCCGAAAAACTCGTCGCCGTCTTCGACTCGCAGATCGCCGGTGGCAAACGCTACGACCTCGCCGCGATGGGCCGCCGCCTCGCGAACGCGACGTTCTTCGCGTCGCACTCGACCGACAAAACCAACGCGATCTCCCTCGCGATGGACCTCACTCCGCTCGTGCAGGACGACACGCTGAGCGTGGCGGATTTCACGCTGCGCCATATCGAAAATCTGCGCGCAGACGTAGCCGGGCGGTTGGCGAAGATGGCGTGATCAGAAAAATCACAGTGTCTCGCGGTTCTATCTTCGTGCTGTTCCTTGTAGCGTTGGTCGGTTGCTCGCCAAAACCCTATAGAGCTTCGTTCGTAGCGGTCGTGGCGGAAAATGCTGCTGAAGGAGATGAAGCGCCTTCACCCGATGGCCTGCGACCTAACCCCGCGGTGAACACCCAAGCGCAGATTCTAAAAAGTAATGTTTTTTGGCGAGACTACGTCGTGCCGCAGCTTTCGGCCGAGCTCTCTGGCGATAGTCGAATAGCCCCAGGTTATTCAGTCTCGGTCGGCGAAATTCGCCGCAACGGCGCAACGCTGGAGGCTGAGTTCAAGATCGAGCTCAAGTTTGGCGGGGAGGAGGTTTTTAATGCGGTGGTAAAAGCCTATCCAAAATGCAGGCAGGCATTGGCGGACCGCCTTGAGACCAAGGAAAAATCAGAGCGAATGGCGTCCTCTAACCGTCGAGTGATTTTGGAAGTTAAGAAGCCGTAGAATTCGTGGCCTGCGCGCGCTTGCGCTGCAGGCGGGTGCGCGGCTGGACTGAGGCGTGATGACTAAACCCCTGTTTCGTGCGCGTGTGCTCGGTGTGGCGGCTCTGTGTAGTTTCGGCGGCTTGCTCGCCGGGTGTGTGAACTCGGAGGTGGCGCCGGGCTTTGGCGCGACGGCGGAGCGCGTGGGGAGGACGGCGGACCCTAAGCGCACCGTCACGCCGGTGAATCAGGTGCTCACGCCGCTGGGGCGGATTGTGGAGTTGCCGGGGTTGCGGCCGCAGGGGCTCGCGCTTTCGCCGGACGGGCGGTCGCTCATTGTCTCGGGCAAAACGAGTGAGTTGGTCGTCGTCGATCCGGTGGCGGGCACGATTCGGCAGCGGGTGGCGTTGCCGGGCGAGGGGCAGGCTGAGCCTCAGCCGGGGGTGGTGTCGCCGAACATTCTCGAGCCCGACAAGAAGGGGCAGCTCAGCTACACGGGGCTGATTTTTTCGCGCGACGGGCGGAAGATTTTTCTCAGCAACGTCAATGGGAGCATCAAGGTCTTCGCGGTGGGCGACGACGGCACGGTTCGGCCGTCGCACAGTTTTTCTCTGCCGCTCGCGAATGCGCCGCGGCGCAAAGAGGAGATTCCGAGCGGGCTCGCGCTCTCGGTGGATGGCGCGCGGCTCTATGTGTGCGCGAATCTCTCGAATCAATTGCTCGAACTCGATGCGGCAAACGGGCGCGTGTTGCGCACGTTTCCGGTCGGAGTCGCGCCCTACGATGTCGTGCTCGCGGGCGGCAAAGCCTACGTGAGCAACTGGGGCGGGCGGCGGCCGGGCGAGGGCGATCACACGGGGCCGGCGGGTCGCGGCACCGCGGTGCGCGTGACGACGGACACGCACATTGCAAACGAAGGTTCGGTCAGCGTAATCCCGCTCGCGGCGAGTGGCGGCGAGGGAGCGAAGGAGATTCTGACGGGGCTGCACGCGAGCGCGTTGGCGGTGTCGCCGAATGGGCACTACGTGGTCTGTGCCAACGCGGCGGCGGACAATCTCAGCGTGATCGACACGCGCAGCGACGCGGTGGTGGAGACGATCTGGATGAAGCCGAAGCCGAGCGAGTTGCTCGGGGCGTCGCCCAATGCGCTCGTGTTCGAGCCGTCGGGGCGGCGGCTTTACGTCGCGAACGGCACGCAGAACGCGGTCGCCGTCGTGCGCTTCGATCCGGCGGATCGTGAGTCGAAGTTGGAGGGGCTCATCCCGGTCGGCTGGTTTCCGGCGGCGCTCGTTTACGACGCGGCGCGGCAGACGATTTGCGCGGCGAATTTGAAGGGGTTGCCTGAGGTGAAACAAAAGATGTCGGGCGGCACTGCGACGGGCTTTAATTCGAAGCAGTTCTCTGGCTCGCTCTCGCTGGTGGCAGTGCCGGCGGCGGCGGATTTGCCGAAACTCTCGGAGACGGTGTGGAGGAATCTGCGGCGTGAGGCGCTCGTGCAATCGCGGTTGCCGGCCCGGCCCGGTCAGCCAGTGCGGGCGATCCCGGAGCGCAGCGGCGAGCCGAGCCGGATCAAGCACGTCGTTTACATCATCAAGGAGAACCGCACTTACGATCAGGTCTTCGGCGCGTTGAAGGGCGGCAACGGCTATCCGTCGCTCTGCATCTTCGGCGAGGAGATCACGCCCAACCAGCACAAGCTCGTGCGCGATTTTGTGCTGCTCGATAACACGTATTGCGCGGGGATTTTGAGTGCGGATGGACACCAGTGGAGCACGACGGCGTTTGCGACGGACTACATGGAGAAGAGTTTTGCGGGGTTTCCGCGCAGCTATCCGGACGGCATGGGCGTCGATGAGGACGATGCGCTGGCCTACGCGCCGTCCGGTTTTTTGTGGGACAACGCGGTGAAGCACGGCGTGTCGGTGCGCAACTACGGCGAATTTATGGCGCCGGCCGTGCGCTGGGCCGACGGGCGCAAGGGCGTGCCGGATTTCCTGAGCTGCTATCGCACGTGGAAAGGCGAGAAGCAGGAGGCGGTGTTTGCGAGCTACCCGATGGTGGAGAGCCTGCGCGCGTTTTCGCCGACGGGCTACGTGGGCTGGGGCATGGAAGTGCCGGACCAGGTGCGGGCGGATTTTATTTTGCGCGAGCTGCGCGAGTTTGAGGCGCGCGGAGAATTTCCGGCGCTCACGCTTATCTGCCTGCCCAACGACCACACGAGCGGCACGAAGGCGGGTTCGCCGACGCCGGCGGCGTGCATGGCGGACAACGACCTCGCGTTTGGCCGGATCGTCGAGGGGCTGAGTCGGTCGCGCTTCTGGAAAGAGATGGCGATTTTCGCGATCGAGGACGATCCGCAGGCAGGCTGGGATCACGTGAGCGGCTACCGCACGACGGCTTATTGCATCAGCCCGTGGGCGAAGCGCGGCGCGGTCGTGAGCACGCAATACAACACGACGAGCGTGATCCGCACGATGGAGCAGATCCTCGGGCTGCCGCCGATGAACCAATTCGACGGGAGCGCGACGCCGATGTTCGACTGCTTCCGCGAGGAGCCGGATTTCGCGCCGTTTGTGGCGGTGCCGAACCGCGTGCCGCTCGATCAGATGAATCCGGCGCCGGCGAAAATCGCGGACGCGGCGCTGCGGCGCGATGCGGTGGCGTCGGCGAAAATGAATTTCCGCGAGGTGGACAAGGCGCCGGAGGATCAGCTCAACCGCATTTTGTGGCGCGCGATGAAAGGGGGCCGCGTGCCGTATCCAGAGTGGGCGATCACGGCGGGGGCGGATGATGATGATAACTGACGGGTAGGGTGGGGAAAGGGCGGGTCCGAGACCCTGCCCTACTTCAGGCGCACTGTCGCCGTGACCGGATAGTGGTCGGAGGGGTAGCGGCCGTCTTGGGAGGTGCGGTCGATGGCGGCGGCGGTGGCGACCCAGTGGTCGGTGTGGAAAACAAAATCGATACGCGAGCCTTTCGTGCCGCCTTTGAAACCGTGGAAGCTCGCCTCCTCGGGGCTGCGTTGCGGGTAGAGTGTGCGGTAGGAGTCGATCCAGCGAATGGCGCCGGGAGTGGTGGGTTTCACGAAGACGCTGTAGGCGGGATTGTCTTCGTTGATGTTGAGATCGCCGGTGAGGAGCGCGGGGACGCCGTCTGCGATGACCGAGACGCGTTGCGAGATAACTTTGCTGGCCTCCGCGCGCGCGATTTTGCCGACGTGGTCGAAGTGGGTGTTGGCGTAGACGAACTCTTGGCCCGTGGCGGTTTCGCGGAGGCGCACCCACGAGCAGATGCGGGTGAGCGCGGCGTCCCAGGATTTGCTGCCGGGGATTTCCGGGGTTTCGGAGAGCCAGAACGTGCCGGAGTCGACGAGGGTGAAGCGGGCTTTGCGGAAACCGATGTGGGACCATTCGCCTTTGCGTTTGCCGTCGTCGCGGGCGACTCCCGCGAAGGCGTAGTCGCTCAGGCGCGCGGAGATGGCGTCGTGTTGATCGGCGAGGACTTCTTGAAAGCCGATCAGGTCGGGGCCGTAGGCGGCGATGGTGGCGAAGAAGAGTTCGGTGCGTTTGGGCCACGCGTTGTCACCGTCTTTTCCGGCGGAGAGGCGGACGTTGAAGGACATCACGCGCAGCGATTCGGCGGCGGTGAGGGCGGCGGTGGCGGCGAGCAGGAGGCAGCCAAACAGGGCGCGGATCAGCGGGGTCATGGGGAAAACGTGGCGGTCGAGGGTGGCGAAAGGCAACTCTCGGGATGCAGCCGGAGGCGACGCAGCGCGCACGCGTGCAGTGCGGACACAAAAAGATGCAGCGGCGGCCGGACTCCCGGCCACTACTGCATCAGTCACACAACAGAACACACACTGACACTAACCAAAGAGGGGTTTTGGTTTAGAAGAGGGTATAGGCGATGTTCACGCCGGCAGTGACGATTGAGACCATGCTCATGAGTTTGATGAGAATATTGAGGCTGGGGCCGGCGGTGTCTTTGAACGGATCGCCGACGGTGTCGCCGATGATCGCGGCCTTGTGGGCGCTGGAGCCTTTGCCGCCATGGTGACCTTCCTCGATGTATTTCTTGGCGTTGTCCCACGCGCCGCCGGAGTTGGCCATAAACACGGCGAGCACGAAGCCGGTGGAGAGCGCGCCGCCGAGGAGACCGAAGACGCCGGGGACGCCGAAGACGAGACCGGTGGCGATCGGGATGACGACGGCGAGGACGGACGGAACGATCATCTCGCGTTGGGCGCCGGCAGTGGAGATCGCGACGCAGCGCGCGTAGTCGGGGAGGTCGGTGCCCTGGAGGATGCCGGGCTTCGCTTTGAACTGGCGGCGGACTTCTTCGACCATGCTCGCGGCGGCGCGGCCGACGGCGTTGATGGTGAGACCGCAGAACACAAAGGAGATCATCGAGCCGAGGAACATGCCGAGGAGGACCTTCGGGTTCATCAGGTTCACTTCAAAGTGGGTCATGAACTCGGTGAGTGTGGCGGTGACCGTCGGGACGGCTTTGCCGGCGACTTCCATCGTGACCTGGCCGGCGTGGATCATGGCGATCTTCAGCTCTTCGACGTAGGAGGCGAGGAGGGCGAGGGCGGTGAGGGCGGCGGAGCCGATGGCGAAACCTTTGCCAGTGGCGGCGGTGGTGTTGCCGAGGGAATCGAGGGCGTCGGTGCGCTTGCGGACCTGGGGATCGAGGCCGGCCATCTCGGCGTTGCCGCCGGCGTTGTCGGCGATGGGGCCGTAGGCGTCGGTGGCGAGCGTGATGCCTAGGGTGGAGAGCATGCCGACGGCAGCGATGCCGACGCCGTAGAGTCCGAGGGCCATGCTCGCGGGAGAGAAGTGCCAGCTGCCGGCGGCGAAGCAGTAGGAGAGCGCGGTGCCGATGACGATCGCGACGACGGGGACGACGGTGGAGAGCATGCCGGTGCCGAGACCGGAAATGATCACGGTGGCGGGGCCGGTGGTGGCGTTGTCAGCGATGCCCTTAGTGGGCGCGTATTCCTGCGAGGTGAAATATTCGGTGACTTTGCCGATCACGAGGCCGGTGATGAGACCGGTGACGATGGCGCCCCAGATGCCGAGGTAGTTGGGCATCTCGAGGTAGCGGAGCACGAAGAACGAGAAGACGACGATCAGCGCGGAGCTGAGGTTGATGCCGCGGCCAAGGGCGTTGAGGAGGTCGCGTTGAGTAGAGCCGGATTTCACGCGCACGGCATACATGCCGATGATCGAGAAAACGGTGCCGATGGCGGCGATCACCATGGGAGCGATAACGGCTTTGTAGGCGTTGTCGGGCTGGGCGATCTGCGCGTAGGCGGCGGCGCCGAGAGCGGCGGTGGCGAGGATGGAGCCGACGTAGGACTCGTAGAGATCGGCGCCCATGCCGGCGACGTCGCCGACGTTGTCACCGACGTTGTCGGCGATGGTGGCGGGGTTGCGGGGATCGTCTTCGGGGATGCCGGCTTCGACTTTGCCAACGAGGTCGGCGCCGACATCGGCCGCCTTCGTGAAGATACCGCCGCCTACGCGGGCGAAGAGGGCCTGCAACGAGGCGCCCATGCCGAAGGTCAGCATCGTGGTGGTGATGATGGAGAGTTTGTGCGCGGGATCGGGATCGTCGACGAAGCGCATCAGGACGAGGAACCAGACCGAGATGTCGAGGAGCGCGAGACCGACGACGACGAGGCCCATGACGGCGCCGCTGCGAAAGGCGAGGCGCAGGCCGGCGTCGAGCGAGTGACTGGCGGCGTGAGCGACGCGGGCGGCGGCATACGTGGCCGTTTTCATGCCGAAGAAACCCGCGAGACCGGAGAAGAAGCCGCCGGTGAGGAACGCGAACGGCACCCACTTGTTTTGCAGGTTCATCCCGTAGGCGAGCCACGCAAAGACGAGCGTGAGCACGAGAAAGAAGATGCCGACGACCTTATACTGCTGCCGCAGATAGGCCATGGCACCGGTGCGCACGTGGGAGGCGATCTCCGCCATCCTGGCGGTGCCTTCGGGCGCGGCTTTCATGCGCGAATAAAAATGTGCCGCCACGCCGAGGGCGAGGACGGAGGATACTGGCGTGAGCCAGAAGAGCGACGATTGCATGATGGCAGGATGGGTTGAACGGGAAAATCAGGCGCCGAAGGAACGGAGAGCGGAGCGCCACCACGGAAAGTGTTTGGTTTCGAGTTCGCCCTGGCTGGGCATCGGGAAGTGCCGCAGACCCTGGCCCGAGGCGGCGATGTAGAGACCGCCCGTGAAGGTGCGGAAAAGCACATCCTGCTGGAGGTAACGGATGACTGTCTTGGTGGGTTTGCCGTGTTTGGTGCGGAGTTCGCGCAGGCAGTCGCGGAGATGTTCGAGATTCGGATACGGCAGATCGTGGATGTCAGGGGCCTCGGGGTCGTCGCCGAGGCGGTTGAGTTTCAGCTCGGCAAACACGAGCGCGGGCAGCGACACGGCCTGGGCGGGATCGGTGATGTGCGCGGCGAATTCGCGGGGCTCGAGCGCGCTGACGACGCGCGGGGTGACGGGGCAAAATTCTTGGTAGAGGTGGAAGCGCGGGCCAGCCTCGGGTTTGTAGACGGTGGGCAGGAGGGAGAGCACGCGACCGTCGTCGGTCGTGAGATGCAGCGACTCAAAGGCTTCGAGGGGCGTGCGCTCGAGCACGCGGTAAATCGACAGGTAGAGCGAGCGACGCGGGGAGCGCTCGTGCATCCGCTGGGCGAGATCGCCGGTGAGGATCTTCGCGGCGTAGTCGTCGGTCAGCTTGAAGAAAATCGCCTGGCCGCGGGCGCGTTTCTTGGTGCCGGTGGCAACATAGGCTCCGAAATCGTCCGGGGCGAGATGCGAGGCGACGAGCGACTCGGGCATGAGTGACAGGTAGAGATAGTTTTTCATGGTCACTGCGGAAGTTGGCGGCGTCACCGGAAGGCTTCCCGATGAGTCAGGCTAGTTATGCCACCAATTGCCGCGCAGTGCTGCGCACGGTTTGGCCAACGCTCTGCGCGAATTGCTGACAAGCGTTCCGCCGAAACCGGACAGGGCGCGTGCGGGCGAAAAAACTACGGCGCGGGGCCGGACCTAAGCGGGCAATTTGCGCTCGCGGGCGACGAACCAGAGCGGTTGCTGCTCGTCGTCGAGGATGGGTGTGATCGCCACATCGACACGGTAGTGCGCGCCGCTCTTGTGGTAATTGTCGAGGGTCTCGCGGCAGGCGCGGCGGGCGCGCACGGATTCGCGGATGCGGTTCACCGCCGCGGGATCGGTGGCGGGGCCCTGGAGAAAATGGCCCGGCTTGCGGCCCCGGAGCTCGTCCAAGGAAAAGCCGCACAGCGCGGTAAACGCGGGATTGACCCACTCGATGAGGCCGGCGCCGTCGGCGACCACGAGGGCATCCGGCGCGACGGGCTGCGGATGGGCGTCGAGCGCGGCAAAGAGGCGGTGTTTCAGGGCGTCCGGCGGCTTGGGGGCCGGGGTCGCGGTGAGCCGGTCCAGCCACACGGACGTGGCGGCGCCCTCCAGCGCGGCGACGTAGGCGCGCAGTTCGTCGTGAAACTCGAGAATCAGCTCAAAGTTCTCCCGCTCCGGTGCCGTGAGGGCACCCGCGACGTAGAGCGCGGCGCGATCTTGGAGGAGTTCGGAGAGCATGGGGTTTCACAGGTAAGCGGGTGAAGCCGGCAGTCAAAGGAGGATTTTGGAGAGAAACGGGCCGATGGATGTTCGCGCCCTAGCTAGACGAGCAATGGGTGGGCCGGCACGTCCCTGTGCCGGCATGGGAGCACCCCGCAACGATGCGGGCGCAGGGACGCGCCCGCCCACCGCTCTCAGACTGCGGCGTGAGTCTCCATGGGACGCGGACCGCTCAACGCGCGGCGCCGGTGACGGAGACTTTGATGGCGTAGAGGGATTTGCGGGCGGTCAGGAAGAGCGTTTTTCCATCGGCGCCGCCGAAACAGAGGTTGGCCGGGCCTTCGGGGACGAGGATTTTGCCGATCAGCTTCCCAAGCGGAGAGAAAATATGCACGCCGTCGCCGGCGCTCGACCAGACGCGGCCAGCGGTGTCGACGCGGATGCCGTCGGGCACGCCGTTGTCGAGGATGCAGAAGACCTCGCCGCCGGAGAGCGAGCCATCGGCGGCGACGGCGAAGCGGCGGATGTGCTTGGGCGCGCCGGAGTCGGCGACGTAGAGGAATTTTTCGTCGGGCGAGAAAGCGAGGCCGTTGGGCTGCACGAAATCGCGCACGAGGGCGGTGGTGCGGCCGGTCTTCGGATCGTGGCGATAGACAAATTGGCCAGCCTGCTCCTTGCCGATTTTCTGCTTGGTGGCGGGATCGGTCTTCAGGCCGTATTCGGGATCGGTGAAGTAGAGCGTGCCGTCGGATTTCACGACGATGTCGTTGGGCGAGTTGAGTTTCTTGCCCTCGAAGGAATCGACGACAGTGCGGAGGGTGCCGTCCTTTTCCTGCGCAGCGACGCGGCGCCCGCTGTGTTCACAGGAGAGGAGGCGGCCGGTGAGATCGAGGGTGTTGCCGTTGGCGTTGAAGCTCGGCGTGCGGTAAGTTGTTATGCCGGCGGTGGGCGACCATTGCTTGAGCTCGTTCTTCGGGATATCGCTGAACACGAGGTGACCGGCGGACTTGATCCAAACGGGGCCCTCGATGAACGAAAAATCGCCGGCGAGTTTTTCGACTTTGGCGCCGGCGGGAACACAGCGGGCGAATTCGGCGGCGTCGGTGATTTGGAAGTCAGCGGCGGCGAGCACGTGGCTGGCGATGGAGGCGATGAGCGCGATGGTGGCGGAGCGGACGAATGCGTGGCGGGGCGAGGGGTGCTTCATGGGTAGGGTGGGGCGTAAAGATCAGGCCTCGAAGCGCGCGCTGTAGGCGACGACGTTGCGGCCGGAGATTTTGAGACGGATATATTTTCCTTTCAGCGCGTCGAGTGTGCGCTGGGTTTTCCAGATGATCTCGCGGCGCAGGTGGTCGCCGGTCACGGGCACGCAGTCGGCGGTCGTGAACGTCTCGTAGTCGCCGCCGTAGCCGGGGCGTTTGATCGAAACGGTTACTTCGCCGGTGCAGACGAAGTTCAGGAAGAGCCGGCCGCCGGGGCACACGAAGGGCAACGTGGCAAACGCGCCGTCGTGCTCGGTCTGCTGGCCGACGAGGCGGTCGCGGCGGAACGTCGCGTAGGCGAGCGCGGGGCGCTGGGCGGGATTGCCGCCGACATCCGCGGCGTCGTGGCGATCGGCGGACGCGTAGTAATAGTAGCGGTAGTCGTCGCCGACGAGGATCGGCTCGGCGAGGCCAACGTAGGCACCGCCGCTGTCGTAGCTGCCGGGCGCGCCGGGTTGGAGCACGCGGGCGCGCGAGGGCATGCGGCGCCAGTTGTGGTTGTCGCCACTCTCGATCAGCTCGACCCACGTCGTCTGCGTGGTGAGGTCGTAGAGATTGAGAAACCCGAGCGTGCGGCCGCAGAGTGTGAAGGCGGACTGGTTGTAGAAATTTGTGCCGTCGTGATCGCCGTGGTCGGGGGTGAAGATCCACTGCGGCTCGCTCCAGGTGGTAAAATCGTCGCTATGCGCAAGCATCCGGCTGCGATTATTGCCAAGGCGGTCCTTCAGAAAAGCGTAGTAGCGGCCCGTGCGGCGATCCTGCCAGAGGCACGACGCGTCCTGCGCCGGGAGCACGGTGCCGGTGAACGTCCAGCGCAGTCCGTCGGGCGACACAAAGAGGCAGCAGCCGGTGAGGTCGCGGTTCTTCGTGTCGATGTGAAACATCATCAGCTTGTAGCGCCGCTGCGGATCGCGCTCGTGCAGATCCTCGATCACGGAAGGCGAGTCGTTGTAATAGGCGGCCCAGGTGAGGACGATGTTGTTGCCGGGAAACTGGTCTTTGAAAAATAGATCGAGCGCGGGGCGACGCCAGACGAGGCCGTCGTCGGATTCCGCGTAGCAAACGACACAGTGATTTTTGCCCTGCATCGAATTGTCGACGGTCACGGCGCCTTCCTGGGCGCCGGGAAAATCTGTGCTGTAGAAAAATTTGAATTTACCGTCGACCGACGAGCGGAGGACGCTGCCCCAACAAATGCCGCTTTTCTCCCATGGCATCTGCGCGGTCATCACCGAATTGTGCGCGGATTTTTTCAACGGCTCGAAACGGTCGTAGCAGTTTTTCCGTTCGGTGATGTTGCCCGGACTGAACAATACTTCGCGGAGCGGGCGATCGGCGGCTGGATTGACCGCGGGAGCCGGGGTTGAGGTCGGCGGCGTGCGCTCTGCCGCGACAAGCGGCAGCTGGACGAGCGGCAACGCAGCAGCGAGCCGCGAGGTGTGGCGGAGAAAAGCGCGGCGGGTGGGGTGCGGCATCGGGCGGGGTTGGAATGGGAGGGGCTGTGATGACTTCAACGCACCGCACCCGCGCGTCGAGCCTTTGCGCGTGCAACCTCGCGCTGCAACCCGCAGGGTCGGGCGTCGTCTTCGCCACCATGTCGAGCCCCACCCCGTCGCGTGTATTTGTTTTTGCCTGCGCAGCACTGGTCGCGCTCGGTGCGGTCGTTCGGACCGGTGCGGCGGAGGCGGAGCCGCTTTTCGATTGGAGCGACGCGGAGAAATATCGCGGCGGGGTCGTGCATCCGAGCGGAGCGTTTAAGCCGGCGGATGTCGCGCGGGCGCGGGAGAATCTGCAGCGCTACGCGTGGGCGAAGTTCTATGTCGCGGGGCTCGAGCGCAGCGTCCGGGGGCAGGCGGGCAAGCTCACGCCGGAGTATTTGCGCGCGATGATTGCGGAGACGACGCCGGGCGACACAAAGTTCACGCCGTGTCCGGCGTGTCGCGATCTCGGCAAGCCGGTGCATCCGCACGGGCAGTGGAGCTGGACGGAAACGGCGGCGGACCGGCTCACATGCCGGGTTTGCCGCACGGTTTTTCCCCATGAAAAATATCCCGAGACGATCGTGTTGCAGACGAAGTGGGGGCGGCCGCAAACGCTGACCTACTACGGCGGCGAGCCGTTTGTGGTGTTCGGCTACAAGACGGGGCGGCCGAGTTTCTCGGCGAATATCCGCGCACACAAAATCGCCCACCTGTCGTCGACCGTGCGTTCGCTGGCCGAGGCGCATCTCCTCACGGGAAATCCCGAGGCGGCCCGCGCGGTGCGGGCGATTTTGCTGCGGTTCGCGGAGTGTTATCCTCGGTGGCTCGTGCACACGGCGTATGGGGAATACGCGGACATGGATCCGCGCGTCGCGTCACAATCTATCAACAAGCTGCCCGAGCCGGAGCTATGTCCGCCGCCGAACAAGCCGGACCATCGCCTCCACACGGGCTACTGGACGGCAGGACGCGCGACGGGCGGGGGGCAGGAATCGTGGTTCGTGCGGCGCATGGTCGAAGCCTACGATTTTACGTGTGAGGCGAAGGGGGCCGACGGCACGCCGCTCTACACCGACGCCGAGCGCCGGTTGATCGAACGCGATCTGTTGCTCGAAGGCACGGTGCTCCTCGTGAGCGACAAACAGATCAACAATAAGTCGGTGGGCAACCGCACCGCCGCTGCGCTTGTCGGCCTGTGCGTGGGGCATCCGGGGCTCGTGCGTTTCGGTTGGGACGGGTTTCAGCAGACGATCGACGAGTGGTTTTTGCCCGACGGCACGACGTCGGAATCGCCGGCCTACGCGATGATGACGCTGCACAATGTCTGGGACATGCCGCAGGCGCTTCGCGGCTACACGGAACCGGCGGGCTATCGCGGTCCCGACGGAAAACGCCGCGTGGCCGTCGATCTCTACCACGGCACGGCGTATGAGCGAATCTGGGAAAATTGCTTCAAGGGCCTACAGGGCGATCTCACGTTTCCCGCCTACGCCGACTCCTACCGCGACACGCGGATCAGCAGCAATTTCCTCGAGCTGATGGCGGCCAACTATCCGGAGCGCCCCGAGTATCTCGCGCTGCTGAAGGAGACGTGCGGCGAGGATCTCGCGAAAGGTTACGCGCCGCTTGCGCTCTACTACCGCGAACCCGGCCTCGAAAAGAAACTCACGCCGCGCATCGTCTTGCCGGATTGGTGCGCGCCGGATTTGCGCATCGGGCACATGCGCACCGGCACCGATGGGCGCGAGAGTTTGCTGCTGCTCAGCGCGAGCCATTGGGCTAATCACCACCATCAGGACAGTCTCAATCTCACCTACTGGAAAAACGGCCGCGAGCTGCTCTCCGATCTCGGCTACCTCTGGGATCATCCGCGCAAACACCAGGCCTCGCGCACGGTGGCGCACCACACGGTCGTGCTCGATGAAAAGGATCAGGTGACGAAAGAGCGCGGCGGCGATGTGGCGTTTTTTCGGACGTCCGAGCACGTAAAAGTGATGGAGGCTTCCTCGCGCGCGTATCCGCAGGCGAAGGAGTATCGCCGAACCTCGGCACTCATCGATCACGGCGCGGGGCGCAGCTACGTGGTGGATTTCTTTCGCGTGGAGGGCGGCGGAAAACAGGACTACGTTTACCATGCGGCCGCGGCGCAGGCGGAGATTGTCGGCCGCACCGCGACGGCGGCACCGGCGGCGATGAAGCTTTACGATTTTTCCGGCGTGCGAGCGCTCGCGGGCGCGGCGGTGTGGCGCACAACGTGGTCGGCGGGTGGCGAATTGACGTGTGTCGCGTGGAACGTGAGCCAGCCGGGCGAACGGGCGTGGATCGCGGACGGCTGGGGCCAGCGTGATTGGAAAAACTCCGACGTGGGCGCGACGTTGCCCTACATCGTGCGGCGCACGGAGGGCGAAGGCGCGAAGCTCTTTGTCTCGGTGTTCGAGGGCTACGCAGGCGGAAAACCTTTTGTGCGCGGCGTCGTGCAGACCGCGCCCGGCGTGCTCGCAATCGAGACGGCGCTCGGCACCGACTATGTTTCGTCGAACCCGGCGGGTGGCGCGCACGTGCTCGCGGCCGACGCGGGTGGACGTGCGCTTAAGGGCCGCTTCGCCGTTGCCTCCGTGCAGGCGGGTAAAGTCAGCTGGACCTTCCAAGAATCACCCTCGCCATGAACCTCCGACCCGCCTCCGCCCTGTTCGTTTGCACCGCCCTCGTGGCCTCCGCTTTTGCGGCGGAAACACCGAAACTCGACGCCGACGGTTTTGTGCCGATGTTCAACGGCCGCGACCTCACGGGCTGGACGAATATCAATTGCGCGCCCGAGACGTGGAGTGTGCGTGACGGGAAAATCTACTGCACCGGCAAACCCGTCGGCGGGCTGCGCACGGTGAAGCAATACGAGAACTTCATCGTCGAGCTGGAGTGGCGTCACCTCCAGCGCAGCGGCAACTCGGGGTTCTTCGCGTGGGGCTCGGCGATCAACGCGCCCGGCGTGCCCTTCCTCCGCGGCATCGAGGTGCAGATGCTCGACCACGGCTACGCGGAAGATTTCGAAAAGAAGAACGGCAAGAAGTCCGACTGGTTCACGACGCACGGCGATGTCTTCGCGATTCACGGCGCGACGATGGACTACGTCGGGAAAACGAATGGTAAACGCAGTTTCCCGACGGAAGATCGCAGCAAACCTTCACCCGCATGGAATCACTACCGGATCGTCGCGAACAACGGCGCGCTGCGCCTCCACGTGAACGGCAAAGAGATCAGCGGCGGCGACAACGCCAACTATCGCAAAGGCTACCTCGCACTGGAATCCGAGGGCGCACCGGTGGAGTTTCGGAATCTGCGGATCAAGGAGCTGCCGTCGACCGGCGCGAACGAGAGCAACTCGGCGCCGCTCGATCCGGGCTGGCGCGCGCTCTTCAATTCCGTCGATCTGCGCGGCTGGCGCGTTGGTGCCACGACGACCGCGCGGTGGTCGGTGGCGGGCGAGAAGCTTGCGTTGAAGGCGGCGCCTACCGATGCGGCGGAGACGGGCGCGGGCGCCACACTTTGGACGGAGACCGAGTTCGGCGACGCCGAGTTCATCGTGGATTTTCAGCCGCCGAAGGCCGCCGGCGGAGCGAAGGCGGCGGGTGCGGCGCTCTCGTTTCGCGGGGCGAGGATTGCGCTCGCAGGGGCGGAGGGTGGGAAGTTCAGCCGCTTCACCGTGACGGTGCAGGGCGGAAAAATTAGCGTGCGCCGCGAGGAGCCGGCGCCGAGCACGAAGGGCGGGGAAGAGGTTGTGGCCCTGCCGGCCGCGGCACCGGTGCGGGGGGCGCTCGGGCTGATCGCAACGCCCGGCGGCGGGACGTTTATGAATCTCCATGCGCGGTCGCTGTGAGCACGTTTCCCTGCTAAGAATTTCCTCCGCACTGTGCGTCGCGGCCGCGTTGGTGGCGACAGGCCGTGGCGCCGGGCCGTCGCTGCCGCCGGGCATCAACCCCGACATGCTCTCCGGCGGCCTCTACGCTGCACTCCCGATGCTGGCGGAATCTGCCAGCTCGGGCACGCGACCCGCCGTCGCGCGCGCAGGCGAATTCACCGGTCCGGAGAAAGGCCGCGCGCTCGCGGTGCTCGATGCGCGCGTCGGCCCCAATGTCCGGCTCGGCGATGATCCCGCGCTGCTGCCGGCGACTCAGCGTGGACAGGCCGAGCCGCACCTCGCGCGCAGCGCCGTCGATCCCGATCTGCTGCTCGCCACGTTTCAAGACGGGCGTTTCGCCATCGACGGCGGCGCGATCGGTGGCGGTTACGCGGTCTCGGAGGACGGTGGATTTAAGTGGCGGCGTGCGCTCATCCCGCAGCTCACGGCGGCCAGCGGGGGTGTGTATTTGCGCGCGACCGATCCGGTCGCCGGCATCGGCCCGCAGAACGAACTTTACCTCAATACCCTCGCCACGCTCGACAATGCGTTTGCCCACACGGCGATCGTCGTCAGCCGGTCATTTGACCGCGGTGCGACGTGGCTGCCGCCCGTGGTGGTCGCGCAGTCGTTTACCACGGCGCTGAAGTTCGATAAAAACTGGATGGCGGTGAACGACCACGCCGGTGCGGCCAACCCGGGGCGTATCGCGATCACGTGGACGACGTTTGCGGGCAACTTCAACTACCTGCAGAGCGCGGTGAGCGATGACCGCGGGGCGACGTGGAGCGCGCCGGCGAACCTGACGCCGACAAATGTCTCCGCGCAGGGCACGCAGCCGGTGTTTTTCCCCGATGGGGCACTGATCGTCCCCTACATCACGTTCACGACGCCGACCACGAATGTGCTGAATTTTCGCATCGACGCCAAAGTGTCCGCCGACGGTGGACGCACGTGGCCGGACAATGCGACCGTCGTCGTGAATGCCATCGCGGGTTGGGACGATCCGGAGTTGCGCGAAGGGGTGTTTTTGATCGGAGCGGCGGTCGCGCGCGGGACCGGTGATGTGTGGGTGTGTTACACGGCAATGTCAGCCGGTTCGCCGAAAATCTTCGCTGTGAAATCTACCGACCGCGGCGCCACCTGGGCCGCGCCGGTCGTGGTGAGTGATAATCCGGCGGGTGTCTCCGTGATGAACCCCGCGATCGTCGTCTCGCCCGATGGCCGCGGGGTCACGGTGATGTGGATGGACCGCCGCCACTCGACGGCCGCGCTGCCGGTGGTCGATCACTACGCGGCACTCTCGCCGGACGGCGGCGCGACGTGGTCGCCGGCGCTCCGCCTCTCGGATCGCTCGAGCGACATCCGCAACGCGGCGCCCACGAATCGCGGCTACATGTTCGGCGACTACCTCGGCCTCGTGGGTCCGCTCAGCCCGGAGCAGCCGGCGGTCGCGTTGTGGTGCGATACGCGCACGGGCGACGCGGATCCGTTGGCGACGCGTTTCACGCCGACGGCGAATGCCGGTTTCGAGGCCTGGCGCATCGCGCAGTTCAATCGCACCGAACTCGCCGATGCCGCGCGCAGCGGAGCGGCGGCCGATCCTGACGGCGACGGCTACGCGAATCTGGTCGAATACGCGCACGGCACGGCCCCGCGCACCGCCGAGGGAGGTAGCGGACTTTATTTGGCAGCGGGCCAATTTGGCGTGGCGTTCGGGGATCGTTGGGTGGCGGGACGGGAGGACGTGCGCCGCGACTTCGAATCCTCCGGTGACGGCGTGCGCTGGACTCCGGCGCTTGCCAATCCCGCCGCGCTCGTCACGCCGCCGGCGCAGGGGCTCTTCGATGTGGCGGCGGACCGGCCGACGTATTTCCGCGCGACGTATTCGCTCGGCGCGACCACCCTGGTTTCGCCCGATGCGCCCGTGGTCCACGGCGACGCGCGGCTGGTGAATCTCGCCACGCGCGGCGCGGTGAAGACGGGCGGGGCGCAACTCATCGCGGGCGTCGTGACGACGGGCGAGAGCCTGCCGCTCTTGGTGCGCGCGATCGGGCCCACGCTGGCGTCGTTCGGTTTGGCGGGCGCCCTCGCGGACCCGCAACTCGCACTGTTTCCCGCGGGCGAAACCACGGCGGTGGCGGGCAACGACAATTGGAGCGACGGCGCGGCGTTTGCGCAGGTGGGTGCCTTCGGATTGCCGGTCGGGAGCAAGGATGCGGCGCTCGTGTTTACGGCGGCGCCGGCGGCCGGCGGCTACTCGGCGGTGGTATCCGGAGCGGGAGGACAGAGCGGAGTCGGGCTCGTGGAAATCTACGACCTCGCCGCGAGTGCGGGCGCGCCGAATCGCCCGCGGTTGATCAACGTCGCCACGCGCGGCGAGGTCTCGGCGGGCACGCCGCTCATCGCGGGGTTTGTCGTTGGCGGCACGCAGCCGCGCCGCGTGCTCATCCGCGCGGCCGGCCCGGCGATCGCCGCGCTCAACGTCGCACAGGCGCTCGCGGATCCGCAGCTCGCGTTGTTTCGCGGGGCGACTTTGGTCGCGGAGAACGACGACTGGTCGCGCGGTCGTCATGCCGCGGCGGTCGCGGCAACCGGGCTGGGCGCCGGGGCGTTTGCTTTTGCGGCGGACAGTCTCGACGCGGCGCTGCTCGTGACGTTGGCACCGGGAGCCTACACGGCGGTCGTCACGGGGGTGGGCGAGGGAAGCGGCGTGGCGCTCGTCGAAGTCTACGATGTGAATTGAGGCGCGGCGGGTGCGGGCGCGCGAAATGTCACCACTGCAGGCGGTCGGGAGCCCAGCCGAGTTTTTGTGCGGCTTTTACGGTCCACGACCAGTCCTCGCGATTGGCCTGCGTCCATTTCACGGGCTGGCGCTCGGCGGCCATGGCAGCGGCTTGCGGGACGTCGAGGAAGCGGAGCACGTTCAGGTAGTCGGGGCCGGCCATGTGCGAGGCCGACGGGGCGATCAACTCGACCGACGCGAGGCCGTCGATGAAGAGCGAGGCGTAGAGGGCGTTGACGGCTTGGTCGCGCGTGCCGGCGAGGTGGATCGGAGTGTCACCGAAAAGCGGAGACGTGCGAAGCGCGGCGATGGCGCGGCGGATATCCCAGACGCGCATGCTGTCGGCGGTTTGGCCGAGGAGTTGGTAGCGGCGGCGGACTTCGTTTTGGTCGGCGGCGGCAAGGGCGGAGGAGGTCGGGCCGAGGCCGCGCGGGAAAAAGCGCACGACGGCGGTGCCGGCGGGCGCAGGCGGCGTGAGTTCATCGCGATCAAGCACGTAGAGGAGCACGCGTTTCACGGACGCGCGGTCGGCGGGACGTTGCACGGTGAACGAGAGGCGGACGGGGCCTTGCGTGACGAAGTCCCACGTCTCGACGGCCAGTGCGGCGGCGGTGTCGCGGCGGGCGAGAGCGAGCGGCTCCTCGGCGGTGGGCCAGCCGCGGAAGGATTTTTCGCGGAGCGCCTGCAGCCACGCGGTGCGCTGCTGCGCCCATGCCGCAGCGTCGGCGGGGAGCGCGAGCGCGGCCATGGGCACGAAGGTCTCGTGGATCTTCGTCGTGCGTTCGTCGGCGGGGTGGCCGCCGACGGGGAAGACGCGGAGTTGTTTGGATTCGAAGAGTTTTTCGGCGGCGACGCTGATGAGTTGGTCGGGTGCGTTTTTCAGCCAGCGGTTGAACCAGCGGAAGGCGGGCACCTGGAGGTCTTGCGTGTCTTTGTGCGGGCCCTCGGTGATGAGGAGGCCGAGTTTGTCGGAGGCTTTGTGGAGGGCGTAGAGGCGGGCGAGTTCGCCGTGCACGCGGAGCACGCCGTCGAGCGGGAAGATCGTGTCTTTGTCGGAGTTGGCGAGGAGGAGCGGGCGTGGGGCGAGGAGCGCGGCGAGTTTCGCGTAGTCCCAGCGATAGGTGTTCACCATGAACATGCAGTCGCAGTGACCCTTCACGACGCCGTCGACGACGTGGTTGTGGAGATCGGTGATGCCGGCGACGGGGACGGCGACCTTGATGCGGTCGTCGAGCGCGGCGGTATACCACGTGTAGGCGCCGCCACCGGAGCGACCGGTCATGCCGATCTTCTCGGGGTCGACCTCGGGGCGCGATTGGAGGTAGTCGAGCGCACGAATACCGTTCCACGCCTCGACGCCGGCGGGCGTGTAGCCGCGGGAATTCCACCAGAATTGACCGAAGCGGCGCGTGCCGTGGTGCACGCCCTCGAGTTCGCCGAGCTGGATGGTGTCGATCGCGAGGCAGACGTAGCCGTGGCGGGCGAACCATTCGCCGTGGTGTTGGTAGCCGACCTTGTTGCCGAGGCTGGCCTTGCCGTCTTTCACGCTGGCGTGGCCGCAGCCGTAGAGAATCGCGGGCGCGCGGCCGGTGAGATTTTTCGGGACGTAGAGGAGCGCGGTGACGTAGAGGCCGGGGAGCGACTGGAAGTGGAGTTTCTCGACCGTGAACTCGGCGTGGTCGACGCGGCCGGTGACGGTGGGTTTGAGGTCAGTTTTCGCGGGGCGCGGCGAGAGGCCGAGCATTTCGAAAAGTTCCTCGCGATACTGCGCACGGCGGTCGGTCCAGTCGCGCAAGGTTTTGATCTCGGTGAGCGGATGGGCGCCGAGCCGCTCGGTCTCGAGGCGAAAATATTCGGCGAACATCTGATCCGCGGCGTTGGGGGCGGGCGTGGCCGGCGGGGTCGCGGCGAAGGCGGTGGCGGATGCGAGGGCGAGCTGCGAGGCGACGGTGGAGAAACGGTGCGCAGAACGGAGCGAGAGGAGACGGAATAGTTTCATGGGGAGGGCGGGAGCGATTTGTCCGAGGAGGCAGCGGGCGGTTGGGTAGAATCGGGCGCTGACGAAATACGACGGCGTTTCCTTAAGAAAATCAGGTTCGCAATCACGGCGCCGGCCACAAGGAGGCACAACCACGCGAGACAGCCGCGAGCGACAGAGCCCAACCACGCTCTCCCGGTAAAACTAAATGCGGCGTAGGACAGCACCATCACGAATCCCGGGGCCACAAAAAGCCACGGTAGCACGGTGGAGAGGCGCATGGGGATCAGTGGGCAGCGACGAGGCGATTCGGCTTCGTCCACCGGATGCGGGCGAGGAGCAGGTCGCCCTTGATGCCGTTCTTGGGCTGCCACTCGCCGACGGTGACCCACGACTCGTCGGGGGTGACGTTGACCGTGTGAAAATTGCCCATGATCGCGACGCGGTTGGGGTCTTTCACGCCGTCGCCGACGAGCGGGAGCACGACGCGCTCGGTGGCGCGGAGGAGGCGCAGCGTGCGCGGATCGACTTGCGCCATCCAGAGCGGGGCGCGCCAACGGGTCACGTTGAGGTTGCGCGGATCTTTGCGGGTGTAGACGAGCCAGAGTGCGTCGGAGTGCGGGAGCCAGCGTTGCTGGGTGGTCGACATCGCGAGCGGTTCACCGTCGTCCCACTGCCACATCTGCTTGGGCGACCAAGTGAGGCCGTCGTCGCTGGTGGCGACGTAGCCGCGTTCGTCCTCGGCGCGGATCGTGAGGTAGAAGCGGTTTTGCCACGCGGCGAGGGAGGGTTCGAGGAGGCCGCGGCCTTTTTCGTGCGTGAGCTCGGAGCCGGTGCGTTTGATCGTGAGGGTGTCGCCGTCGAACGAGCAGAGGACGCTCGTGACGGAGCGCGGCTGGGCTTTGGTCGCGCCGTAGGTGAGCGCGATGACAATATCGCCGTTGGGGAGCACGACGCGTTGACCGCAGCCGTTGGAGTAGATTTGCGCACCGCGGGGATCGGCCCACGCGAGTTTGCGGCGCGGGCCCCATTTGCCGTCGCGCCAAACGGCGTAGACGGGCCAGCGGGGCGGCTGGTCGGCGGAGAACTTTGGGCCTTTGTAGAAAACATTGTGACCCATCGCGAGGACGGTGCCGGACTTCGCGTGCCACTCGGGCACGACGTCGCACACGCCTTCTTCGGCGCCGTTGGCGGCGGGCACGCGGCCGAGGGGCGGGAGCACCTGCGGGGCGGTCCATGTGAGGCCGACGTCGGATGACGTCATCCAATGCAGCGGGCCGAAGTAGTCGGAGCCGGCGATGGTCTGGAGCGTCATGAACACGGTGTTGGGCGCACCGCCGCGGCCGGGCACGACGCAGGCGCGCGGGTGAAACCACGTCGGGCCGCTGCCGTCGCGACCGCGGAGCACGGTGACTTTTTCGATGCTGGCAATGAGGCCGGCGGGCTCGGCGGCGCGGGCGCGCAGGGCGAAGGCGGCGGCGCCGGTGGCGAGAGTCGCGGTGAAACGGCGGCGGGTGAGAGCGGGGGGGGACATGGTTTGAGGCTCAGTAACCGCGGTCGGTTTGGACGAGATGGGCGAGCGGCTCGCCGCGTTCGAAGCGGGTGAGGTTGGCGAGGAACACGTCGAGCTTGCGATCGGTCTCGCCGGGGAAGCGGCCGCCGGTGTGTTGAGTGAGCAGAACTTTTTGGTGCCACCAGAGCGGGCTGTCGGCAGGGAGCGGTTCTACTGCGGTCACGTCGAGCACGGCGCCGCCGAGGTGGCCGGAGTCGAGGAGGGCGAGGAGCGCGGTCTCGTCGAGCGTGGAGCCGCGGCCGACATTGCAGACGACGGCGTCGCGTTTCAGGCGGGCGAGGCGGGCGTGGTTGAGGAAACCGATCGTCGCCGGGGTGTGCGGGAGGGTGTTGATGAGCAGATCGGAGCGGCGGAGTTCGGTGTTGAGTGCAGTGAGGGTGGTGATCGAGCCGGGTCGAGCCGTGCGGGAGAAAAAACAGCCGCGCGCGTTGAAGGCGCCGAGGAGGCGCGCGAGGCGTTGCGCGATGGCGCCGGCGCCGAGGATGAGGACGCGCTGGCCGTCGAGGGCGCGGATGGCGGGCTCGACCTCGGGCTTGATCCAGCGGGCGGAGGGTTGCGCGACGAGGAGGCGCGGGAGTTGGCGGTAGAACGCGAGGATGCCGGCGAGGGCGGCCTCGGCGACGGCGCGGTCGTAGAAGCCGGCGAGATTCGTGAGTTGCACGGGAGTGGAGCGCGGCGGGGTGTTGAGGGCGAGGTAAGCATCGACGCCGGCGGATTCGAGCTGGACCCAACGCAGCAAGGGCGCGGCGGCGAGCCACGCGGCGGGGACATTGCCGAAGACGATGTGCGCGCGGGCGAGGGCGGAGCGTTTTTTCGCTTCGGGCAGATCGGCACAGAACGTGACGGTATGGGCCGCGAGGGCGGTGC
>CALRZR010000079.1:0-26924 GCA_943372705.1 Opitutus sp. GAS368
AGCCGGCGCCGGTGGTGTTGGCGAAACCGGAGTCCATGCCCTTCGCATACCACTCGGTGACGAGGAACGGTTTGCCGGACCACTTGACCCAATTCGCCACGCGCGCGGGGTCGGGGGACCACGCGGGGTAGTAGTTAATGGCGATCACATTGAGGTGGCGGCCGGCGGCGGCGACGAGCGGAGGGGCCTGGAGCGCTTGGAAATCGAAACGCGGGCCGAGGCAGAGGTGGTGCGGGTCGTATTTGCGAATCGCGGCGGTGGTGATCGCGAGGTAGCGATCGGCGACGAAACCGAGGAAAGCCTGGCGCTGATCATCGGTGAGCGCGGTGGCGGCGGCTTCGGCGGGGTGCGCGGCGCGGCGGGCGGCGAGCCACTCGTCGGCGGCGACGCGGCCGGGATCGGTGGCGGGGAGTTTGAGGAAATTATCGAGGGACTTGGTGTAGAGCGGGAGTTCGTTGTCAGAGAAGTGACCGAGGAGCCACGGGTCGTCTTTGGTGGCGGCGAGGCGTTTCGCGTAGTCGTCGCAGAAAGCGGGGAACGCGGGATCGAAGACGAAGATGCAGTCGCCGGGATAGCCGAGGTGCCCGGACTTCTGATACGTGCCGCCGCGCTTCGCGCCGTAGGCGCCCATGAAATTCCACATCTGCGTGTAAACGACGGGGCGCGGGGCCGCGCGGAGGAGCGCGGTGTCGGACCAGGCGCCGGTGCCGTTGAAACCGTGGGCGTGGAGGAGGTCGGTGGTTTGCGCGGCCCAGGTGGCGGAGTCGGGGGAGGCGGAGCCTTTCGGGTAGGAGGTGGCGACGATGCCGACATGGATGAACGCGTAGCCCTCGGGATCGACGAGCCACCAGCGAGCGCCGGATTTTTCGGCACGGAAAAATCCGCTGGCGGCGCGGCGGTCGGACCTCAGGCCGCCGTAGGTCGAGAGCGCGGAGTCGGTGGTGGATTGGTAGGACGGGAGCGTGCTGATGAGGCGCGTCGGGTAGTCCTGCCACGGGTTGGACGGCTTGGTCTTCGCGGCGCTGACGAGCACGGACGACGTGGCCGGCTCGGCGGCGGCGAGCGCGGAGGCGAGGAGGAAAATTAAGCCGGACGATTTCACGCGGTGGCGGCAATGGCAGCCTGGAGGTCGCGCAGCATCTTGGTGATCTCGACGTAGGAATCGTAGTCCTTGCGGCGCATGGAGAGCGTCTCGATCGGGACGTAGCCGCGGTAGCCGGATTTACGGATGATCGTGACGAGTTTTTTCATGTCGACCTTGGGCGAGGCGACCTCGCTGCGCATGGTTTCCTTGATCTGCCAATTCACGGCGTAGGGCGCCATGAGGGCGATGTCGGCGTAGGGCTCAGGCGTGAGGTATTTGCCGGTGTCGACCATTGCGGCGCACCATTCGTGATCGACGCGCTTGAGCAGGCTGAGGTGCTCGGGGCCGGTGTTGATGAAGTCGCCGTGATTTTGGACGGCGACGATGACGCCGAATTTTTTGCCGTGTTCGGCGCACTCGCGGAGGGCGTCGGCGAGGTAGGCTTCGACGGTGTCGCGCGAGGCGTTGTTGGAGGCCTGCTGCCAGTTTTTGAAGGGCGATTGGGAGTCGGCGAAGGCGCGAACGGTGGGGGCGCCGAGTTTGGCGGCGACCTCGATCCAGTCTTTGATGCGCTGCACGCCCTCGGCGCGCGTGGCGGGATTGACGGCGGTGAAGTCGTTGCGGACGCCGGTGCCACTGATGGCGAGGCCGAGATTGAAGGCGTGGCGCTTGAGGCGGATCAGGTAGTCGTCGGCGGGAGCTTTCGGATAGCCGGGGAAAAAGTAGCCGGTGACGTCGACGGCATCGAAGCCGACCTTGGCGCAGAAATCGCAGACACCGAAAAGATCGAGGCCCTTGGTTTTGTCCTTCGCGTTGGCGTTGAGGAGCTCGAGGAAAGAGTAGGCGTTGAGGGAAGGGCGGAGGTGCGGGCCGCTGTGGCGCGGGATGGCGGTGTAGGCGGCGCGGGCGTGGGGAGAGGAAAGGGACGCGGCCGCGAACGGGAGCAGCGCGGACGTGGTGAGAAAGCGGCGGCGGGTTTGGACGATGGACATGGAGGTATTGTGGGCTGGAGGGACTGTCGGACGCGGGGCGATTGACGCGCAAGGGGACTTTAACTTGATCGTAAAGGAAATGGCGACGCCTTCCCCACGAAACCGCGAGTCAGGCAGGGTGACCATGCGAAAGATTGCGGAGGCGGCGGATGTGAGTGTGCAGGCGGTATCGCTGGCCTTGCGCAATCACCCGACGGTGGGCAGCGAGACGCGCGAGCGGATTCAGGCGCTGGCGCGGAAGTTGGGCTACACACCTGATCCGCAACTGACGAAGCTGATGCATCACCTGCGCGCGGGACGGGAAAATAAATTTACGGCGAGCGTATGTGCGCTCACGACGCGGCCGGCGCGCTCTGAGGAGACGTTTTGCGATCTGCTGCTCGATGGTGCGCGGGAGGCGGCGCGGACGGCGGGGTTTGCGCTGCAGGTGGTGCACGTGGATTCGGACGAGATGGCGGGTGAGCGGCTGCCGCGGATGCTGCGGCAGCGCGGCGTGGAAGGGCTGATTCTGCTGCCGATGGCGGGGCTGGAGGCGCTGGACGCGCTGGTGGATTGGCGGGAGTTTTCCGTGGTGTCGGCGACGCTGTCGGTGACGAGCCCGGCGTTCGACCGCGTGGTGGCGGATCATTTTTTCAACAACCTCGCGATCGGCCAGCGGCTGCAGGACGCAGGCGTGCACCGGCCGGGACTGGTGATTCACGCGAAGCATGACAAACGCTGCGGGCACGCGATCACGGCAGCGCACGCCTGGCAGGGGATTTATGGCGGCGGTGAGCCGGTGCGGGCGCATGTTTGCGAGCGGATCGAGGCGGGAGCGCTGAAGCGCTGGCTGAAGGCGGAGCGGCCGGAGGTGCTACTCGCGGAGCACGACCAGGCGGCGCGGGAGTTGGCGGCGACGGGAGCGGTGCCGGTGGGCATGAAGATTGTGAGCTGCTCGGCGCGGCCGGAGAAAAACGGGAAATTTCCGTTTCCCGGAAATGACGACAAGCCGCGGGAGATCGGCGCGGTGGCGGTGCAAAAGCTCGCGCAGAAGATCGCGACGGGACAGCGCGGCGTGCCGGCGAATCCACACACGACGCTCGTGCGCGGAGGGTGGGTCGGGGAGTTGGTGTCGGTGGGGCGGCGGTGAAGCGGGCGGCCGAGGGCGGGGCGGATAGTCCCGCCTCTCACGAGGCGGGCTACGGAGAATCGGAGGGCGGGTCGGAGACCCTGCCCTACTTTTTACGGGAGGACGTGGCGGTAACTGACGAACGCGATCTGTTTACTGTCGGGGGACCACGAGGGGACGTTGATGGTGCCTTGGCCGCCGAAGAGGGTGGCGATGACTTTGGGTTTGCCGCCGGCGAGGGGCATGAGGCGAAGCGTGACGTTTTGGTTGGCGGGGTGGCCTTTCACGGACTTGTCGAACGAGAGGAAGACGAGCCATTTGCCGTCGGGGGACGGATGGGGAAACCAGTCGCCGAAATTTGGATCGGTGGTGACCGGCTCCTGCGCGGTGCCGTCGGGGTTCATGCGCCAAATCTGCATGACGCCGGTGCGCTCGGAGTTGAAATAGATCTTGGTGCCGTCGGCGGAATATTCGCAGCCGTCGTCGAGTCCGTCGGCGGTGGTGAGGCGCGTCTCGGGGCCGCCGGCGGTGGGGATGGTGTAGATATCGAAGTTTCCATTACGCCGGGCGCAGTAGGCGAGCGTGGTGCCGTCGGGCGACCAGCCGTGCCAGTAGGAGGGGCCGATGGGGGTGACGAGGCGGGTGGGGCCGCCGGTGGCGGGAACGACGTAGATTTTGGAGCCGTCTTTGCCCTCGTTGGAACTGATCGCGAGCCAACGGCCGTCGAAGGAGAGGCCGTGGTCGTTGTTACATTTTTGGGCGATGCCGGTGTCGAGGCGCGTCGGTTCGCCGCCGGTGACGGGGAGGGTCCAGATGCCGCCGGCGCGGTTGAAGAAGAATTGTTTGCCGTCGCGGGACCAGTTGGGGGCTTCGAAGAGGGATCGATCGCGGTAGATTTGGCGGCGCTCGCCAGTGGCGACGACGAGGGTTTCGAGGGTGGTTTCGCGGATGCGTTTTTCGGTGGCGAGGGCGACGCGGTTTTTCAGGACAACGTTGGAGATCAGGGCCGTCTCGAGGTTTTTCGAATTGTGAGCGGAGACGCCGAGGCCGACGCAAACGGGATCGGGGAGCGCGAGGGAGAGGGCGCCGACGGGTTGGAAGGGGCCGCCGTTTTTCGAGGCGGAGACGGTAAAGATGTCGGCGTCGCGTTCGAGTTTCACGGTGGCGGGCGCGAGAATCGGAGTGCGGATGCCGTAGGTGTCGCCGCCTTTGGTCTTGCGATATTGGAGTTCGATGAGGCCGTCGCCGTGGACGGCGACGTCGACGTAGGGCGAGTCGGCGTCGAGCGTGGCGCGGACGAGGGCGCAGGCCTTGCGGTGGGCTTCTTTGCCCGCGGAAGGCCACGCGACGTCCATCGTGAACGAGAGGTCGCCGGAGAGTTGTTTGTAAAGGAACTGAAATGCGTCCTCCTTGGCCCACATGTTCGCGCCGCTGCCGGTGACGCGATACTGGCCGGTGGAAGGAAGAAATTCGGAGGCGCCGGGGAGGGTGATTTTGCCGATGTCGGCGGCGTGCGTGAACTCGCCGAGCGACGCGGCGCGGAGCGAGATAAACGCGAGACCGGACAAAAGCGCGAGAAAGGTGCGCAAGGCGCGAAGGGTGAGCATGGGGAAGGGAATGGGCGCTGGGAGCGGGCAGGCAAGCCGGCGGCTACTTTTCCGTAAAGAGACCGGCGAGCGCAGCGTCGTCCACGGCGACGGTGGGGGCAAAGCGATCGCTGGCGGCGTAGGCGAGGAGGCTGGCGCGGAGTTGGCGGGCGACGGGGTTGTCGCCGGCGGCATCCGAAAGATCGATACTGCACACGAGGAGGCGGCCGCGGCGGACTTGGGCTTCGAAGACGAGGCCGAGTTTGCGGGCGGTGAACCAATCGTCGATGACCTGCACGATGGGCTGCGTGGCGGCGGGGAGCGCGTCGAGGCGCAGCGGGGCGGCGCGGCTCACGAGATACCACCACTGCCAGTTGCTGTGGAAATCGGTGGGGAAGGCGGAGAGGGCGGGGTGCGCCGGATCGCAGAGGATGCCGAGGGTGGTGGGGGCTTGGCCGCGCGTCCACGCGGTGTTCCAGAAGATGCTGGAGAAGCCGAGGGCGACTTTGGCGCCCACATCGTTGCGGACGCGGGCGGGCGGGATCGTGAGGAAAACGCGGCCGCCGGCTTCGAGGGCGGAGAGCGCGGCGGCGTCGAGCGCGGACGTGACGAGGACGGAGGACGGAGCGGGCGGCGGCGTGGCGGGCTTGGGCGGGTAGACCCAGATGTGCCAGTCGTTTTCGAAGGGCGTATTTTGGAGGGCGACGACGAAACGGTAGCGGGCGGGTGCCGGGAGCTGTCGCAGAGAAGCGGAGACGTGGCCGAGGGCGACGGCGTTGTCGACCGGGATGGTTTGGGCGGGGAGCTGGCCGTGCGCGACGACGCGCTGGGAGTCGTCGACGAGTTGCCACGTAGCGACGGCGGCGGGGAGCGGCGCGGGACCGAAGTGGGCGACTTCGACGTCGGCGGAAAAGGTTTCGTCGGCGGTGAAAACGCGGCGGGCGAGGCGGGCGAGGGGGACGGTGGTATCGCAGAAGCGGCGATACTCGGCGGGCGTGACGTAGCCTTTCTCCTCCCAAAATGCATCGAGCACGCCGACGAGCGCGGTGCCCTGGCCGGGGAAATCGTGGAGATCGAGGAGCTCGAAACCGCCCATGCCGGGCGTGCGGAGGGCGGACTCGATGTCTTCTTTGTAACAGAGCGTCTGGAGTTTTCCGGAGGCGAGGAGGAAGGCTTTGGCTTGGTCGGCGAGACCGCGGGCGCGGAGGGTGTCGCGGAAGATCTCGAAATTACGCGCCTTGAGATAGCCGGTGTATTTCTCGATTTCGGCGAAGTTCGGATACACGCACCACTGGCCGATCTCGTGGCTGATGACGGGGACGGTGCGTTTGGAGATGAAGTCGCGGTAATCGGTGAGCGTCTCAGGAGCGCGGGCGTTGATGCGGGATTTCAGGCCGTCGCCCCAGGCGTGGATGCGGGGCTTCGGGGACGAGTGCCACTGGTTCTCGGCGAGCTCGGGCCAGCCGGCGGCGGAGGTGAAGAGGATGCGAGGCTCGGTGGTTTTGTAGTGGTTTACCCATTTCGCGAGCCAGGTGCGGTGCTGGGGGCCGCCGGGCTCGTTGCCGCAGGCCATGAGGACGAAGGACGGGTGGTGGCCGTAAGCGCGGAGGATGCGGTCGGTCTCGGCGTAGAGCCACGCGTCGACGGGTTGGCCGGAGCCGAGTTTGGTGGAATGGTTGGGCCACGAGGAGGCCTCGACGTGGAAATAGAAACCGAGCTCGTCGGCGGCTACGAAGGCGGCCTCGGGCGGACACCACGAGTGGAAGCGAACGAGGTTGAGGCCGTGGGATTTGATGATGCCGAGGATGCGTTTCCACTCGGCGACGTCGGTGGGCGGGTGACCGGTGCGCGGGTAGTTGGCGCAGTCGAGCGTGCCGCGGAAAAAGGTTTTCTGGCCGTTGAGGACGAACTGGGTGCCTTGCGTGGTGAGTTCGCGGAAGCCGAAGGACGTGGCGAGAACGTCGGCAGGGTCGGAGGAGAGATGCGATTCGACGGTGTAGAGATGCGGCGAAAATTCGTTCCAGAGTTGCGGCGGGGCCGTGAGTTTTACGGTGACCTCGGTGGTGAAAGGCTGCGCGGGGGTGGCGGGAAGCGAGGCGAGGGGAGCGGAGGTGCGGGCGACGATCATGCGGGCCTGGCGGTCGCGGATGGCGACGACGACGTGGGCGGGCGAAGAGGCGGGCGGCGGGGTGCCGCGGAAGGTGAGGGCGACGCGCACGGTGCCGTCGTTGCGGGGGATGATGCGCTGGTGGGCGAGACCGAAGGGCGCGTGGGCGGAGAGCTCGATGCGGCCGACGATGCCATTCCAGTTGCCCTGCGTGTGATCGCTGATGCTGTGGGAATTTTCGCCGACATCGACGATCATGCGGTTGTCGACGCGGACGGTGAGGCGGTGCGTGCCGGGCGTGAGCACGCCGAGATCGTGGACGTGGGCGGTGCCAAGGGCGTCGGCGGTGCCGATGAGGCGGTCGTCGATCCAGACGCGGGTTTCCCAGTGGGGGCGCTCGAGGGTGAGGACGAGGTGGCGGGCGGCCCAGTTTGCCGGAATCGTGACGTCGCGCTGATACCACGCGGCGCCGGCGTAGTATTTTTCGGGTTGGAGCCAGAAGGGGACTTTGACGTTACCGGGTTGGCGATACGGGGCGTAGTCGGGGGAATCGAACCACGAACGGTCGAAGATGCCGCCGATCCATTGGGTCGCGACCGTCACCGGATCTCCGATACCTTGGAGTGGGAGCGTGCCGGGGAGCGTGATTTTATCGGGCAGGGTGCGGGTGAACCAGCGGTCGGGAATGCCGGCGTCGGCGCGGTCGAGTTGGAAGCGCCACGGGCCGGCGAGGGAAACGGTGTCCGCGGGGCGAGATCGGTCTCCTTCGCTCGCGGCGAGGAAAAGGGATGTGAGCAGGCTCAGGCATCCGATTCGCAAGGCCGTTCCAAGACGGAGGGCAGCGTTCATGGCCGCGGATTATTGCCGCGGCGGCGGGCGGGCTCAAGGGCCAATCGAGGGGAAACGCGACGGGGGCGTCGCGTCCCCAGCTTGGACGGCGGCGGAAGGCGGGCGCGGCTCAGTGGCCGTGGGCGGCGAGGATTTTTTTCGCGCGCGCGGCGACCTCGACCCAGTGGAGATTGGGAATGACGGGGCCGATGTGGCGCACGGTTTCGGCGCCGAGGATCGAGGCGACGGCGCCGCACACGGGGAGTGGAAGGCCACGCAGATAGGTGGAGAGGAAACCGGCGGCCCAGGCATCACCGGCGCCGTTGGAATCGATGGCGTCGGCGACGACGACGGGATCGATGCGGTGGAGTTCGGTGCCGCGGGCGACCCAAGCGCCATCTTTACCGAGTTTCACGGCAGCGGTGCCACCGTAGCCGGCGAGGCGGCACGCGTGGGCGGCGTAGTCCTCGGGGGTTTTGGCGGGGAGGTCGGGGAAGAGTTCGCGGACTTCGTCTTCGTTGGCGACGACGAGATCGAGGCCGGTGGTGAGTTGCGCGAGGAGCCAATCGCGGGCGAAGCGCACGATCTCGAAGGAGGCGAGGTCGAGGCTGAGTTTGCAACCGGCGGCGCGGGCTGAGGCGAGCACGGCGTCGGCTAGGGCGCGGTTGAAGACGATGTAGCCTTCGACGTGGGCGTGGCGGCAGCCGGCGAAATCGGCGGGCGAGACCTCGGTGTGCGAAAACGAGAAGACGGCGCCGAGCTCGGTGCGCATGGTGCGCTGAGCGTCGGGCGTCGTGAGAATGAGGCAGCGGGCGTTGGGGAGGGCGCTGTGTTTGTAGCGCTGGGTGTCGACGCCGGCGCCGGCGAAGCAGTCGCGGTAGGTGCGCGCGGTATCATCGCCGCCGAGTTTGCCGATGAAGGTGGTGCGGAGGCCGAGGCGCGTGGCGTTGAAGGTGGTGTTCGCCGCGGAACCGCCGGGGGTGGCGATGGGCGGGACGGGCAGAAGGGAGATGAGGCGAGCGATTTCTTCGGGCGAAATGTTGACCGAGCCTCCCTTCTCGCCGGCGGTGTGCGCGAGAAAGGATTCGGGCACGGTGGCCACAAGGTCCATGATCGGCGCGCCGACGCCGACGAGATCGAATTGAACGGAGGAAGCGGATGGCAGGGAAGACATGGCGGACGAAGAAACGGTGAAGGCGGATTAAGCGGACGGGCGACGGACAGGGAAACGTTAGCCAGTGACGGTGAGGCTGGTGGCGAGGAGGAGTTCGTCGTCGATCTCGATGAGGAGTTCGAATTCGCCGGGGCCAGGGAACGAGAGATTGCGGATCTCGTTGATGAGATTGATGCGGTGCAGGGGGCTCTGCGATTCGAACGGGCGCTCAAGCAGCTGTTGCGGCTGGGTGCCGGAAAGGCCCATCGAGATTTTCAGCGAGTGTTTGCCGGGGGAGACGTCCGTGATCGTGAGAAACCAGATCATGAACGGGTGCGTGACGGGAAATTGGCGCGCCTGAATATTCGAAAAGATACCGAGGATGGTATGTTTGCCGGAGCCGGGGTCGATGTGGACGCCGTCACAGGTGAGCCAGGCGAGGAGTTGTGGTTTGGATTGCACGGTTGGGGAGAAGGGCGGCCGGTGCGGGGCGGCGCAAATCATTTTGCTTGGAGGCGGGGCGCGGGCGCGGCTTCGTGGCAACGTGCTGCTCGCCCTGCTCACGAACACTCCGGCGCCGACGATGCTCGATTCGCTCGCGGATTATCCGCGATGGCTGGTGGTGGCGTGCGCGACCATCGTGTTGGCCGCGGCGATTTGGATCGTGATGAAACTGTTGAAGCTGGCGCTGTGGCTTTTGCTGTTTGCGGTGCTGATCGGCGGGCTCGTTGCAACGATTTGGCTCCTCTGGAAGTGAGCGTGGCGACGGGCGCGGAGAGATTTTCGAACTTTGTCTTGCCGGGGTTGAAGGCGGACCGTCAACGTTGGCACCCGTGAAATACATTTTCGTCACGGGTGGTGTCGTTTCGTCATTGGGCAAGGGTCTTACGGCCGCGTCCTTGGGTGCGTTGCTGGAGATGCGCGGGCTGGTCGTGCGCATCCAGAAATTCGATCCGTATCTGAACGTCGATCCGGGCACGATGAGCCCCTACCAACACGGCGAAGTGTATGTGTTGGAGGACGGCGCGGAGACGGATTTGGACCTCGGTCACTATGAGCGTTTCACGAGCGGAAAACTCTCGCGGCTGAACTCGCTCTCCTCGGGGCAAGTCTACGAAAGTGTTATCCAGCGCGAGCGGCGCGGAGAGTATCTCGGCAAGACCGTGCAGGTGATCCCGCACGTGACGAACGAGATTAAGGAACGCATTTACGCCGGCGGCAAAGATGCGGATGTGTTGATCACGGAGATCGGCGGCACGACGGGCGACATCGAAGGTCTGCCGTTTCTGGAAGCGATGCGGCAGTTCGCGCTCGAAGTCGGACCACGCGACGCGATTTTCATCCACGTAACGCTGGTGCCGTATCTGATCGCGGCGGGTGAACTGAAGACCAAGCCGACCCAGCAATCTGTCGCGAAACTGCGCGAGATCGGCATCCAGCCCGATGTGCTGGTGTGCCGCACGGACCACCCGCTCGACCACGATCTGCGCGACAAGCTTTCGATGTTTTGCAACGTGCCGGTGAAGGCCGTGATCGAGTGTCGCGATGTCGACCACTCGATCTACCAGTTGCCGCTGGCGTTGCAAAAAGAGGGCATGGACCAGCTCGTGCTCGACCTGCTCGACCTGAAAAATCCGTTGCCGGAGAAAAATATCTGGGAAGGCATCGTGGCGCGCATCCTCTCGCCGAAGCACGAGGTGACGATCGGAGTCGTCGGCAAATACATCGAGCTGCAGGACGCCTACAAATCCGTCTACGAGTCGATCACGCACGCGGGCATCGCGAACAACTGCAAGGTGAACGTCCGCCGTATCGACGCCGAAGACGTGGAAAACAAGGGGCTCGCGGTGCTGAAGGGGTTGGACGGCATCCTCGTGCCCGGCGGTTTCGGCGACCGCGGCACCGAAGGTAAAATCGCGGCGGCCCGCTACGCGCGCGAAAATAAAATTCCCTATTACGGCCTCTGCCTCGGTCTGCAGATCGCGGTGATCGAATTTGCACGGAACGTCCTGAAATTGAAGGGCGCCAACAGTCTGGAGTTCGATCCGAAGCCGGCGCATCCGGTGGTGAACCTCATGGAAGAACAGAAACAGGTGATCGACAAAGGCGCGACGATGCGGCTCGGCAGCTACGAGTGTGCCCTCACGCCCGGCACGCTGGCGCACAAGGCCTACGGTGCCGACAGCGTGCGCGAACGCCACCGTCACCGCTACGAAGTCAACAACGCCTACGTGGGGCAGATGCAGCGGGCGGGCTTGATCGTGAGCGGCGTGAATCCGCGCCGGAATCTCGTGGAGATCGTGGAGCTGAAGGACCACCCGTGGTTTCTCGGCACGCAGGCGCACCCGGAATTTCAATCGAAGCCGAACAAGGCGCACCCGCTGTTCGCCGCGTTTATCGCGGCGACGATGAAAAACAAAAAGGGCGGCTCGCTCGTGCCGGTGAAGGCGAAGAAGGGTAAGAAAAAGGCCGCCAAAGTCGCGACCAAGCCGGACGCGAAGGCGTCCGCTGTTAAGACCGCGGCGAAAACCGCGAAAAAGAAATAACTCCGTGCTCTTCGAACGGAAGAAACTCCTCGTCCTCGCCGGACCGTGCTCGCTGGAGAGCGAGCGGGTGTGCCGCGCGGTGGCCGAGACGCTCGTGAAGATCGCGCGGGCGCAGCGCAGCCTGCAGTTTGTGTTCAAAGGCTCGTTCGACAAAGCGAACCGCACGTCGCTCGCGGGCGAACGCGGCACGGGTATCGACGCGGGGCTTGCGCTGCTCGCGATGGTGAAAAAGGACTATGGGTTTCCCGTGGTGACGGACGTGCACGAACGCGAGCAGGTCGGGGCGGTCGCGGCGGTGTGCGACGTGGTGCAGATCCCGGCGTTTCTGTGCCGGCAGACGGATTTACTGCTGGCGGCGGCGGCGACAGGACGCGTGGTCAATGTGAAGAAGGGCCAGTTTCTCTCGCCGCAGGAAATGGTCTACGTGACCGGCAAACTGCGCGATGGGAAGGCAAAGGAAATTTGGCAAACGGAGCGCGGCACGACCTTTGGTTACCAAAACCTCGTCGTGGACATGCGGTCGTTTGCGATCATGGCGCAGAACGGCTATCCGACGATTTTCGACGCGACGCACGCGGTGCAGTTGCCGGGCGCCGGTGGCGGGAAGAGCAGCGGGCAACGCGAGTTTGTGCCGCCGCTCGCCAAGGCGGCGCTAGCGGCGGGGGCCAACGGTCTCTTCATCGAAACGCATCCCGATCCGGCCAAGGCGATCAGTGACGGACCCAACATGATCGCGTTGAAGGATCTGCCGGCCCTGCTCACGTCCTGCGTGGCCGTTTGGAAGAGCGTGCGCAAATAGGCGGAGCGGCTACGGCCGCATAGCCCGGATATTTAACCCCCAGGCGGTCGAAGGGCACGAGACGTTTGCACCAAAGCCGCCGAAACACGCCCGCAGATTCAGGAAATCACAGAGCAGAATCTGCGGAATCCTGAATTGGTGGGAATTCTGTATGTGAAATAACCGGGCGTGGCGGCGGATGCGCGGGCGGCGCGTCCCGCCCCTTGACCACGGCGGGGCGGGGCGCACACTCGGCGGCAATCAAAACCTCTGATGGCCTCCTTTATCATCGACGTTCCTGTGCCCTCGATGGGCGCGACTGTCAGCGAGCTCACCGTGATCTCGCTCAAGACCAAACCCGGCGACCGCGTGGTCAAGGGCCAGAAAATCGCGGAACTGGAGAGCGACAAATCGGTGTTCGAGTATGAAGCGCCGGCCGATGGTGCGGTGGTGGCGTTGCCGGTGAAGGCGGGCGATGTGCTGCAACCGGGCGCATTGTTTCTGCGTTTGGAAACCGAGGATGCGAGTCTGCGGCATTTGGAGTCGAAGGTGGCGGATGCGGCGGTCGCGGCGGCGGCTCCGGCCAAGCCGGCGGCCGCTCTTGTGTGGACGCCGCGCGCGACCAAGCTCGCGCAAGAGGCCGGACTCGATCCGGCGAAACTCACGGACATCGCGGCCACCGGTCCAGGCGGTCGCGTGTCGGGTGACGATGTGGCCGCTTATTTGGCGGCGCGGAAATCTTGAGTCGACGCCGGGGGGAGGGCGTCCTTTCCTACTGATCCTTTGAGCATGATCGTCGACACCGTTTGCATCGCCGGCGTGGGCCACGCGGCGCCCGCCAAAATCCAAGCCAACAGTGAAATCCTGAAGGCGTTTCCCGAGCGCACCGAGGAGGAGATGGTGCGGCTCACGGGCATCCGGGAACGGCGGTATGCGGCGGATCACGAGAGTGCGACCGATCTCGCGGTGATCGCCGTGCAACACGCGTTGTCGCAGGCGGGTATGACCGCGGGGCAGATCGACGGCATTATCATGGCGACGCTGATTCCGGACCAGCCGGTGCCGGCGGCGGCGAGCGATTTGGCGCGCCGGCTCGGGATTCCGCGCGTGTTGGCTTTTGATCTGAATGCGGCGTGCTCGGGCTGGCTCTACGCGCTCGAAGTGGGGCGTTCGTTGATTTTGGCGGGCACGGCGAAAAATCTGATCGTGGTGACGGCGGAACTGTTGTCGCGCATCACGAATCCGCAGGACCACGAGACGGCGTTCCTCTTCGGTGACGGGGCCGGCGCGGCGATTTTGACGAAGGGTGAGGGCGGTCATCGCCTGCACCGCATGGGTCTGAGCGGTGATGCGGATCAGTTTGAGGCGATCCAGCGTCCGGGCGGTGGTGCGCGGATGCCGTGGCCGATCGAGGCGGACGGGCATGCGAAACATTTCTACCTCCAGATGAACGGCACCTCGGTGTTCAAGCACGCGGTGGTGGGCTTCGCGGAGCAGATCGAGCAGACGCTCGCGCGCGAAAACCTGAAGCCGGCGGACATCGCCTGGGTGGTGCCGCATCAGGCCAACGAGCGCATCCTCAAGGCCGTGAGCAAACGCGTCGGAATTCCCTATGACCGGTTCGTCGTGACGATCGGCAAATACGGCAACACCAGCGCGGCGAGTGTTTCGATGGCGCTCGGTTGGGCGGCGGAAGAGGGGATCTTCGCCGACGGCGACAGGATCATCTTTTGCAGCGTCGGCGCCGGGCTGACCTTCGCGGGCGGGTTGCTGGTGTGGTGAGTGGGCGGACGTGTTTCTTTTTACACAATCGTAAGCGTAAGCCTCGGAGCCGTTTTTTGGGCTTCAATACCAGTCCCGCCGGGGCAACATTGGGTGCGTGCAAAACTTGAATCGCCGTTGCTCGGCCCAATGGTTGGCGCGTTATTTCGGCGTTATTTTTTTTGCCCTCGGCGCTGTAGTGGGAAGGGCTCAAGCACCCGTGCTAGTCAGTCACCCGTTGAGTCGCATTGCTGCAGTTGGGCAATCGGTGAAGCTAACGGCGACCGCGATCGGGGCCGGACCGCTGTCCTATCATTGGAAGCGAAATGGTGTGGCGTTACCTGGGGCAACTGAGGCGACGCTCACCCTGCCGGCGGTGACGGAAAGCGAGGGAGGATTCTACCAGTTGACGGCGAGCAATGCGCAGGGCGGTGCGAAAACCGGGTGCCTGCTGAAGGTAGTGCGGACGGGAATGACAGTCACGCAATGGGGCAACGATAACGGAGGCGCCTTCAAAGCGCCGACCGCATTGGTGGGCGTAGCGAGTGTTTCGGCGGGAGGAGGGCATGTGTTGGCATTGAAAATGGACGGGTCGGTTACCGCATGGGGCGAAAATTTTTCGGGTCAGTCGACCGTGCCGGCGGCGCTGGGTGGGGTGGTTGCCGTGGCAGCGGGCAATATGCACAGCGTGGCGTTGCGCGCGGACGGCACCGTGGTGGCGTGGGGTTACAATGCGAACGGACAAACCAATGTGCCGGCCGGTTTGGAGCGCGTAGTGGCAGTGGCGGCGGGCAGTGCCCAGACGCTCGCTCTGAAAGCCGATGGGGCGGTCGTGGCTTGGGGCGCACTTCCGGGTGGAGTTCCGGTGCCAGCGG
This sequence comes from Opitutus sp. GAS368, assembly GCA_943372705.1. Taxonomy (GTDB): domain Bacteria; phylum Verrucomicrobiota; class Verrucomicrobiia; order Opitutales; family Opitutaceae; genus GAS368. The sequence goes on from CALRZR010000079.1 coordinate 14,819, forward strand.
ATTTGTCCGATGTGATCGCCGTCGCGGTGGGTTCGGCGCACAGCATGGCACTCACGGCGAATGGTGCAGTGGTCGTCTGGGGTCTGAACGGATCTGGGCAATCAACGGTTCCGACCGGGTTGTCGGGAGTGGTCGGGATAGGCAGTGGTTGGGCATCGAACGCTAGTTTTGCCTGGAAGTCCGATGGTTCGCTGGTGGGGTGGGGTGATAACGCGAATGGGCAGACGACGATACCCCTCAGCTTGACGGGAGTGGTCGGGGTCGCAGCGGGATGGCGGCATACACTGGCGATCAAAGCAGACGGTGCAGTGGTGGCGTGGGGTGAAAATAATTTTGGCCAGACTAACGTGCCGGCGTCGGTGAGTGGTGCGCGCACCGTGGCGGCTGGATTTCAGTATTCGGTGGCGATGGCTGCTGATCCGCGGCCGAAGATAGTTGTTCCTCCTGCTGCGCAGACAGTGCCACTTGGGGGCACCGCGTCCTTTTCGGTTTCGGCGGCGAGCGCGTCGGAGGTGAGTTACCAGTGGAAGAAAGGCGCGGTGGCTTTGAGCGATGGCGGCAATGTGGCAGGGGCAACGAGCGCGATACTGGTCATTTCGAACTTGGCGGCGGGCGACGCGGGCGACTACTCCGTGACGTTGACCAATTTGGCAGGAAGCGTGGATTCGGCGTCCGCCACTCTGACCGTATTGCTTCCTCCTGTATTGGCCTCGCGGCCGTCGAGCCGGTTGCTGACGGCTGGTCAGTCGACCACCGTTTCGATCAATGCATCCGGAGCCGGCCCGATCACCTACCAATGGATGAGGAATGGTGTTGTGCTGGCAGGAAAGACGACGAACGCGCTGACCCTCGCTGACGTGACTTTAGCGGACCGCGGCTGGTATCGGTTGGCCGCGAGCAATCCCGGCGGCACGTCCACAGCGGTTTTTCTCGTGGATGTCGCTCCAGTTCAAACGGCAGTGTTGGGGTGGGGCGGAAATGGGCGGGGACAACTGACGATTCCGACGGAGGCTTCCAATGCGGTGGCGATCGCCGTGGGGGATATTTACAGTTTGGCAGTTCGGCCGGATGGGACGGTGGTCGGGTGGGGCGACGAGACTCTCTCCGTTGTGCCCTCCGGACTAACTGGGGTTGTCGCAGTGGCGGCCGGTGGTTGGCACAGTTTGGCGCTCAAGTCCGACGGGACAGTCGTGGCATGGGGCGTGCCGGGTGTTGCCGCCGCGGTGGTGCCAACTGGGCTGACCAACGTGGTGGGCATTGCGGCGCGCGGCGCTTACAGCATGGCGCTGAAGGGCGATGGCACCGTCTCGGTTTGGGGTGGAAGCGGACTCGTCGCGAGTGTGCCGACGGCGGTGCGCGATGTGGTCAGCATTTCGATGGGGACGGACTATGCACTCGCCGTAAAATCGGACGGTGGCGTCTTTGGGTGGGGGGACGACACGTTTTCGCGGGCGACGGTGCCGGCCGGGTTGTCGGGTGTTATGGAAGTGGCGGCCGGATACTCGCACAGTGTGGCGAGAACTGTAGCGGGTGGCGTTACAGAGTGGGGTAACAAGCCGCAGGGTGAGAAAGAGCGGCCGCTCCATTTGGAACCAGTAGTGGCGGTCGGGGCGGGGAGTGGGTTTTCAGTGGCCCTCCAAAATGACGGCACGGTGGCGGCGTGGGGCACGAATGTAAACGGCCAGACGGCCGTCCCGGTCGGTGCTGTGGGCATCGTGACGCTGGCGACCGGTTCGGGACACAGTTTGGTGCTGCAGTCGCGCGTGCGGCCAGAAATCACGTTTCAGCCGCAGCCTCTCACGATCAATCCCGGCGGCAGTGCGGTGTTTGCTGTGACCGTGTCGGGCGGAGCGCCGGTGACCTATCGCTGGCGGAGAAATGGTGTAGCACTACCAGAGGGCAACGGCATCGCGGGCGTGATGACCGCGACACTCTCAATCACGAGTGCCCAGGCTGAGCATATCGGTGCCTATTCGGTCGTAGTGACTGGAGCGCAAGGGACGACCGTCTCGAACGTCGTCGCACTTGCTTTGCGAGCGCCTGTTATCGTCACACCGCCGGCCGCGATGATGGCGATCATCGGACAAACGGTCACGACCCGGGTCGTGGCCTCGGGTGATGCGCCGCTTTCCTATCAATGGTATGAAGGCGAATCGGGCGATGTCGGGCTGCCGGTGGCTGGTGCGACATCCGATACGCTGACGTTGGCAGGGCTGACGGAGTCGAAACGCTTTTGGGTGCGAGTCAGCAACAGTGCCGGCACAGCGAATAGCGTGGCCGTGACGGCGCTGGCGTGGGTGACGCGCGGTCAGGTGCTCGGTCCAAGAAGCGTGAGAGGGGCGGCTTACGCCAATGGCCGCTACGTTTTGCTTGGCTTGGGTGTTTCGGCTGACGGCACCAACTGGACTGAGGCTGTCGGTGCTGGTTCAGGCAAGGCGGTCTTTGGCAAAGGTCTTTACGTGGTCGGCGGCGGTTCCTCGTTGGATCAGATTTTCACTTCTGCGGACGGCTTGCAGTGGGTATCACGATCAGGCGCACAGACGTCGGTCGTAGCGCAGATAATTTTCGACGGCAGCAACTTTTGGGCGGCAGGAGGGGGCATCAGCAGTTCGCCAGATGGTCTGGTTTGGACGAATCGCCGAGCCACAGGGGGATTTGGATTAGCGCGGGGAGGCGGACAGTATGTGGTTCCCTCGTTCGGGGCGGTGGCGACATCGCCCGATGGCTTGGTTTGGACCGACCATGTGGCGCCTACTTTCCAAGCGATCATCTACGAGCGTGGCCGTTTTGTGGCGCTGGCGATGGGATCGCGGGTCGAGGCGTGGAGTTCTGCTGATGGAGCCGCGTGGACGCGTGAGTCCGTGCTGCGCTTGCCCACCGGCGACTTGCTGCCGTCAGCGAGCAGCTGTGATCTCGCGTCGGGTGCCGGGGTGTTGGTCGGCACCGTCGGGCGGAACGTCTTGGTGTCTGACGATGGCGTGAACTGGACAGCCGTGGTTGATTTCCTTCCGGCCACGCCGTTTCTCCGGCACACGGTGACGTATGGCAATGGCCGCTTTCTGATTGGGACCGACCGAGGCGACGTATGGCAGTCGATGGCGATCCCACGCGCGCCGACGATTGCGAGCACGATGGCGGTTCCCTATGTGGTCGCGGGGCAATCGACAACGCTGGGGCTTACGGCGGCGGGGCCGGGTTTGAACTACCAGTGGTATCGCGGCACCAGCGGAGACGTAGGGCAGCCGATTCAGGGGGCCACGCTGGCGAGCTATACACCACCGGCACCCACGAGCGAGCAGTCATACTGGGCACGCTTAACGAATGCCGTTGGCAGCGTGGACAGTGAAACGCTGACGGTGCGAGTGGCCAGCTTGCCCGCAATTGTAGCGTCGGTGCGCGAGCTTGAAGTGCAGGCGGGTAGCACGGTCACGTTTACGGCCCAGGTCACTGGCGCGCCGGTGCCTACGCTCCAGTGGTATCGCGGGGCGCCGGGCGACATTTCGGCGCCGGTGTCCGGGGCGACGACGAGCGTGCTTACCATCACTGCCGGCGGTGAGACTGCACGCTATTGGCTGCGCGCGGCAAATCTGGCGGGTGCGGTGGACAGCGAGGAGTATCACTACACGCCGTGGACGAGATTAGCGACTTACACCTTGCCCAGCGTGATACGAAAATTTGGTGATCGTTATGTGGGCCTGCAGACGGGGGCTGTGGGTAGCACGATCAGCACTTCGAGCGATGCGCGCGCCTGGACCGAAGTGGCTACAATCGCAGGTGCATCATTGGGATCGATCGCGTTCGGCGCCGGGCTATACGCGGTTTCGAGCCACGACGCAGGACTACTCACTTCTCCCGATTTGATCACTTGGACACGCCGCGCACTGCTCCAGCCCGATGGGACTAACAGCATCAAGGGCATGGTCATCTATGCCGGCGGAAGGTTTGTCGCCACGGGCAATGGCCGGATTTTCATCTCGGAGGATGGAGTTAGTTGGAGTCGGAACACGGCGTTCCCGGCCGACGTCCAGATTAGCTGTGTGGCGCACGACGGTTCGCGGTTCGTAGCGGTCGGGGGCATCGAAAACTCTCTTGATCGCAGTCGGGACTATAACGGGGTAGTGTATTCCTCGGCAGAGGGGACGACTTGGACAAGAAGGGCGGAGGAATTGCTGCCCGACATTTATGTCGATCTGGTAAGGGCAATTGGCACCGTGGATTTCGTCGGCGGAAAATTCATCGCGACGAGCGCCTTTGGGAATTTTGTGTTGGTATCGTCTGATGGGATCGCGTGGTCGCGACGCGATATGATCGGTGTGCGGGGCTATCTGGGTGGAGTAGTTTATTTTTCCGGGCGCTTCCTGATTCCGGCGGGCGGCTCGCAGTATTACATTTCCGACGACGCGATCCAGTGGGCGCTCTCGGCTGGTCCGCAAGGGATGACAGCCGGGTTCGTGATCGGCGCGGAGGGCGAGATATTTGCGAGCAGCGGCGGATTGGCCGATGGGGCAATAAGGTCGATCTTCCGGTCCGCGGACGGACTTGCTTGGCAGGAGGTCATAAGCACAGTGGGCCGGCCGTTGAACGTGCCACTAGGTATCGCCTATGGCGCCGGGCGGTTTGTGGCGACTCCGCTCACCAAGACCTCGACTGACGGAGCGAGTTGGCATTTGAGATCGCCGATTTTGAGTGGAGGAGCGCGGCCGAATATCGTGTTTGGCCAGGGCCGTTTTGTGGCCCTGCGCGTCGGAAACGGCGCATTGATCGTATCACGCGACGGACAGCTTTGGACCGAACAGACCGTCAGTGGGATTACCACGGAGTTTTATGATTTGGCGGCCACCGGCGGACGGTTGTTTGCCTTTTCTGAGGGGAAGCAAATGGGGGTCTCTTCCGACGGAGATACGTGGGCGACGGTGCGAGACACGGCTGGCGTGAGGCTTTACGGTATAGCTTTCGGGAACGGAAAATACATCGGAGTCGGCGAAGGGTTTGCGACATCCCCGGATGGGACAACGTGGACAAAGGTCGCTGGTGCGCCGGTTGGATATTTTTACAAGATAACGTTTCTTAAGGGTAAATTCATCGCGGCCGGCTTGGGGGGGACGCCGATCTACGTCTCGAACGATGGACTGGACTGGACGCCTTCGTCGGCAGCGGTCTATGGCGCGCAATTGACCGACTCGGCTTTTCTGCGCGACAGTGTGATCACGGTCGGCAACGGCTACACGATTGCATTCGATGCCGCCGGTGCCCTCTGGCGCCGGCCACTTGATCCAAGCGCTACCTCGATTCGTTCGATCAGTGGAGTGCAGGAAATCGAGCCGGGCGCCACTGCGACCGTGAGCGTCGTGGCGAGTGGGCCCAGTCTGACTTACCAGTGGTATCGGGGTGAAACAGCCGATGTTTCGTCGCCCATCGCGGGCGCAACCCAAGCGAGTTTCTCGACCCCACCGTTGGCGAAAAATCAACGCTATTGGGTGCGGGTGACCGGACCGGGTGGGAGCGAAGACAGTCGCTCTGCACTGGTGACGGTGGCGGGACCGCCGCGGATCGTGATGCAGCCCATGCCGGGCGATGTGTTCGATACAGTTTCGGGGAACTCGACCGTTTCGTTTCCTTATGCGTTGGAGGTTGAGGTGGAGTCGAAATCGCCGGTGGCGTATCAATGGTATGAAGGGCGCAGCGGCGATACTCTTCGCCCGGTTTCAGCTGCCTACACGGCAACCTTGGGTGTGCGGCCGACTGAACGTGCGGTCCGCTATTGGGTGCGGGTCAGCAATCGGCACGGGTCGACCGACAGTATCGACGCACTGGTGATTCCGTGGATTTCGGGGACCTTCCCGACAGGTGAGGCCGGTTTTTCGACGCGGGCGCTGACTTATGGGCAAGGTAAGTTCTTGGCCACCGGTGTCTCGATGGCAAATGAGCTGGCCGGCCGCGTGGCCGAGTCGGTGGACGGACGGCAATGGACCCTTACGGCCTCGCCGCTGCTGGGTGCGGTTGCGTTCGCCAACGGGCGGTTCGTCGCGGTCGCTTTGGAGGCTGACAATTCCGTTTATCATTCGGCCGATCGTGTCGTGTGGACCCGTGTCGCGGTAGAACCGGTGGGGACAAAATTCACCCATTTGATTTCGACCGGCGATCGCTTTTTCGCGCTGGCGAACAATGGACGATTGGCCACATCGACCAACGGCGAAGTGTGGACCGTGGTGACTTTGGGGACTCACGCCCTCGTCGGAGTGGCGGCGGGCAACGGCAAATTTGCGGTAGGGGCGGCGAACGGTGCCGTGCATGTTTCGGCGGATGCTTCCCTTTGGATGACGGTCGCGACGGGGCTTCGCGGGGGCCTGCAGGGGATTTTGTTTGGGGGCGGCCGATTCGTGGCGGTGGGCGCGGAAGGCGGCTTGGTGGTTTCCGAGTCGGGCGAGGGCTGGGTGCCCGCGGCCACACGGACGTATGATAATTACGAGACTCTGTCCGGGGTCTCGAATTTTACTGCGGAGCGTGGGCGTTTTTTTGCCTCCGGGCTCAGGGAATTCTCGCGCCGATCGTTGATTTCCGCTGATGGAGCCAATTGGTCGGAGGGCTTGTTCGTGGAATGTATTGCGGCTGGCCCGGACCGATTCGTGGCGACTGATATTTCAACCGAGGTCGTCGAAGGCTTCACGATTTCCAGACGGCCGGGGAAGTTTCATGCAAGCATGCCCGAGGCTGATTTGCCGGTGATCGCCGCACAATCGGCGGCGCAGAGCGTAGCCGCGGGAGAAATGCTGCGGTTGAGTGTGAGTGCGGTTGGCAATGGACCGTTTACCTACCAGTGGCGGAAGAATGGTATCGCGCTGGAGGGAGCGACCAGCGCGACGTTCACGGTGGTTGCAGCCGGGGCGGCCCAGACCGGCACCTACGTGGTTGAGGTCCGTAATCTCACTGGCAGCGTTGGCTCACGCGAGATGACGGTGACCGTTCTGCCGCCGACGAAGCCGAAGATCGTCGTCCAGCCAATGAGCCGAGCGGTTGTGATCGGCAATGCGGTGACTTTTTCGACGAGCGCGACCGGGACGGCGCCGCTAGCCTATCAATGGCGCAAGGGGGGAATCCCGATCGATGGCGCGACCTCGGCAAGTCTGACGATCGCTAATGTCCAGGTCGGCGACCTCGGAGTTTATCGCGTCTTGGTTTCCAACGCCCTCGGAGAGGAACTCAGTGCCGCGGCGAGCCTGAGCGCCACACCGGCGGGCGTGAGTGCGGTGCACGCAGTCGTGGGCGCTGGCTACGCGAGCGGCGGCACGGTGCTGGTGCAGAACACATTGATTTACCCTGTAACTGCTGCGGGTTTGCGGTGGCAGGTTCTCTTGCCGGACGGCTGGAGTTACGTGACGAGCATGGGCGTTGACTCGGGGACGAGGCCGGTGGCCGGGGCTACGGGGTTGGCCGAGTGGGAGTGGACAACGCTACCGGGCAGTCCCCTCTCATTTTCGTTTGTTTTGCAGGCCGCAGACGGCGCAGCCTCGGTAGAGCAGGCGCTGGCGGCTTTGGTGAGTGTGCAGATGGGGGGAACTCCGACGCAGCTGCTGGCGCAACCCGATCCATTGACTGCGATGATCCGACATTCGGCCGATACCGACCGAGATGGTCGGATCGGGCTCTTCGAACTCACTAGGGTGATCGAACTCTACAACGCGCGAAACGGGACCATACGCACCGGACGTTATCTCGTGCGGGCGGATACCGAAGACGGATTTGCGATTGATCCGACGTCCGCTGCGGGCACTGCTGCGGGCCCGATCCATCTGCACAGCGCGGACCTGAATCGCGACGGCCGAATCAGCCTCGTCGAGCTGACACGGGTAATCGAGTTGTTCAACACGCGCAGCGGAACGGCCCGCACCGGCGCCTATCGAAGTCAGTTCGGGAGCGAAGACGGATTTGCGCCCGGGCCATGAGGCCTACGCAGGGGCGGTGGCCTGCGCACTATCGCAGTTGCTTCAGCAGAAACGTGTAGGCGAGGGCGTTCATGAAGGCTTGTTGTTTGTTGTCAGCGGCGCCGGCGTGGCCGCCTTCGATGTTCTCGTAGAAGAGCACGTCGTGTTTTTGTGACTCGAGAAGCGCGGCCATTTTGCGGGCGTGGCCGGGGTGGACGCGGTCGTCGCGGGTCGAGCCGGTAAAGAGAATCCGCGGGTATTTCGCGTCGGGCTTGGTGTTTTGATAGGGCGAATAGCGGCTGATGTAGGACCACTCTTCAGGGATGTCGGGATTGCCGTATTCGCCCATCCAGCTCGCGCCGGCGAGGAGCTGGTTGTAGCGGCGCATGTCGAGCAACGGGACTTGGCAGACGATCGCGCCGAACAGTTCCGGACGCTGGGTGAGCATGACCCCCATGAGCAGCCCACCGTTGCTGCCGCCGATGATACCGAGATGGCGGGGGGAGGTCACGCGGCGTTTGGCGAGGTCTTCGGCGACGGCGGCAAAATCGTCGTAGGCGCGCTGGCGGTTGGCCTTCAGTGCCGCCTGGTGCCACGCGGGGCCGAACTCGCCGCCGCCGCGGATATTGGCGAGCACGAAGACGCCGCCGCGTTCAAGCCACGCGGCGCCGCGACCCGGGTTGTAGGTGGGCGTTTGCGAGAGTTGGAAACCGCCGTAGGCGTTGAGGAGGGTCGGGGCCGTGCCGTCGAGCGCGAGTCCGCGCCGGGAAACTTGAAAATAGGGAATGCGGGTGCCGTCTTTCGAAACGGCTTCGTGCTGCGAGACCTCGAGTCCGTCGATTTTAAAAAAGGCGGGTAGCTGCTTGAGCAACTCGCGGTTATCGCGGCCGACGGTGCCGTAGTAGAGGCTCGTCGGAGTGAGAAAATCCGTGACGTCGAGGAAGTAGTCGTCGCTCTCCTCGTCGATCGCGCGGACGGACAATTGGCCAAATTCGGGTGCAGGGAGCGGCGTGCGTTTCCACGCCTGGCCTTCGCGGGCGACGACGTAGAGGCGACTGCGGACGTTATCGAGTTCGTTGACGATCAGGCGGTGGGAGAAGGTGCTGACACCGGAGAGTGCCTTGCGCGGGCCGGGGGTGTAGATCAGCTCGAAGTCGCGGCTGCCGGCGAGGAATTTGTCCCACGGGAGCGCCATGAAGGCGCCGGCGGGAAAAGTTTTTCCGCCGACCGTCCAGTCTTTGCGCAAGGTGACCGTGAGAAATTCGCGCCAGCTGCCGGCGCTGGCATGGTCAGGGAGATCGAGCTTGATGAATTTTTCGCCGTCCCGGAGGTAGAATTCCGAGGTGAAAAAAGTCACGCCGCGGCGGATGAATTCGCGGCGGTAGCCGAAACGATCCGAAACAGTGGCCCTGACGCTGACATCGGTGGCCTGGCCTTCGAAAACGGTGCGGGCAGCAGTCAGTGGCGTGCCACGTTTCCATTCCTTTACGACGCGCGGATACCCCGAGGTTGTCATGGAGCCGGAGCCAAAATCGGTGGCGACATAGACCGTGTCGCGGTCGCGCCACGTGAGATCGCCCTTGGCCTCCGGGAGTTGGAAGCCGTCTTTCACGAAGCTCTTGGAGGGCACGTCGAATTCGCGCACGACGACGGCATCGCCGCCCCCGCGGGAGAGTTCGAGGAGCACGCGATCGTAGCTGGGGCGGAGCCAGGAGGCGCCCTTCCAGACCCAGTTTTCTTTTTCGGCGGCGGCGATCGCATCAAGGTCGAGGACGTTTTCCCACGCAGGCTCGGGTTTGCGGTATTCGGCGAGCGTGGTGCGGCGCCAGATGCCTTTGGGGTGCTGGGCATCGCGCCAGAAATTGTAGAAAAACTGACCGTGCTTGGAAACCGCGGGAATGCGGGCTTTCGAATCGAGAATTTCGAGGAGGCGGGCGTGTGTCGCGGTGAATTCGGGCGACGCGGTGAGTTCACGTTGAGTCAGGGTGTTTTGCTCGCGAGCCCACGACAGCGCGCGTTCGCCCTGAACGTCTTCGAGCCAGAGAAACGGATCGGCGGGCGCGGCGGCAGGAGCGGGATTGGCAATCGACATGAGAGGGCAAACGGCGAGCAGGGCGACGGTGCGGGCGAGAAGGCGCATGGGAGGACGGTTGCGGGCCGGCGAATGGGGCCAAGTTTATTCTGGGCGGAAAGCTGGTGGTGTGCGGGAGCGGGAGGGAGGGAGGGATGCGAGGTGTCGTGGCGGGCTGGGGGAACGACCGCGCCGTAGCCGGCGCGGCTACGCGGACGATGCAAGGTGGGTGGTAGCCGCGCGTGTTAACGCGCGGGGGGGGGGCGGCAGCGTGGAATTTGAGAGACGGACCGCGCCGTAACCGGCGCGGCTACGGGTTGGCGTCTGCGGCGGCGGGCTCAGTCGGCGTTGAGCAGTTCGTAGCTGAGGACGCTGAGGGCGTAGGTCGCGGCGGTTTCGCAGCGGAGGACGAGCGGGCCGAGGGTGATGGGGGCGAAGCCAGCGGCTTCGGCGTGGGCCATCTCGGTGGGGGAAAAATCGCCCTCGGGGCCGACGAGCCAGAGGACGCGGCGCGGTGCGGCGGCGTGGGCGGCACGGTAGGCTGCGAGCACGGGCTTGAGGGATTGTGCGCCGGGATGGAGGCTCGCGATGAGCTTGAGATCGTAGTCGGCGGACGCGCGCGCGGCGGTGATGAAGGCGGTGGCGTTTTGCACCGGGAGCACGGTAGGGACGAACGCGTTGCCGCATTGCTTGGCCGCTTCGAGGGCGGCTGTCTGCCACTTCTCGATTTTTTTGTCGGAGCGGTCGCCGTCGAGGTGGACCTGCGTGCGCTCGCTCTCGAGCGGGACGATGCGGGCGGCACCAATCTCGGTGGCTTTGCGGACGATGGCGTCCATCGACGTGCCTTTCGGGAGGGCTTGGCCGAGCGTGATCTCGAACGGCAGGGCGGGGAGCGTGCGGCGGGAGCGGACTTTAAGGAGCGCGGCGTTTTTCCGGTCGGAGGCGAGTTCGCAGGTCCACTCGGTGCCACGGCCGTCAAACGCGATGACCGTCGCCCCGGCGCGCGCGCGGTTGACGACGACGAGGTGATGCGACTCGTCCGGCGAGAGCAGAATCTCGGTGGGCTCAGCCGTGGCCAGCGTGCAGAAGGCGCGGAAGTCGGACATGGGGGGAGTTGAAAGTCCCGGCCGGAAAGTGGAAAGGAGGATTCGGTGCGAATTCCGAAAAACAGTAAGGGCGCCAGGATTGCTCCCAGCGCCCTTGCCGACTTTAACTATGAACTTTCCTAAAAAGAACGGGTAACTGACATCGGGAGAGACGCGCCACGGGCGTGGGACGTTCAAAATAGGTGGATGTGAAATTTACGTGGACACGGTGCGGAGGGTTTTTCAGTTTCCGCCCTGCACCCTAGCCCGGGTGGCGGAATTGGCAGACGCAGTAGACTCAAAATCTTCCGGAGCAATCCTTGTGGGTTCGATTCCCACCCCGGGCACTCTCTCGAAACCGAGCCAAGGCGACGTCGATTCATCGGCTTTGGGCGTTTGAAAAAACTGCGCGGAGTCGGACAAGCGATGCGGAGACGTGGGGCGCGGTTTGGCGGATAGTGCGGGCATGTCACGCCACCATCGGAAAGCTCTTCGCGCCGAAGCCGACGCTCACCAGAAAAACGGGTTGGCCATCACCATCGCGATTGTCGCGGTGGTGCTCGTCGTGGCGCTCCTCGCGGCGCGTGTGATGGTGGGATGATGCAGCCCTACGCGCGGTCCGGGGCGTAGGTCGCGGAGTTTTTCGAATCTTCGACGACTTCGAGGGACGTAATGAAGGCGCGGTCGTGGGAGGCGGCTTTCACGAGCGGGGTGAAAACGTCGAAGAGGTGCTGGGCCATGCCTTCGCAGGAGCAGTTTTTGACGACGTAAGGCTTCCAGATGGCGGAGCCGCCGACGGAGAGGAGGGCGGCGCGCTGCGGGTCTTCTTCGTTGAAGACGCAGGCGTGGTCGAGGTGGGTGTCGATCCACTGCTCGAGGAATTTCAGTTTTCCGAAATCGACGACGAAACCGTTTTCGTCGGTGGCGTGGCAGCCGAAGGTGATCGTGATCGACCAGTTGTGGCCGTGGATAAAGGCACAGTGGCCGTCGTGGCGGTGTTGCCGATGCGCCCACGGAATATCGGTGTA
>CALRZR010000080.1:0-26885 GCA_943372705.1 Opitutus sp. GAS368
TGCATCCCGAAACTAGAGCTAAGCGCATGATCCAACGCGGAAAATACTCATCAGCGGGTGTCCTCACGTGGGGATAGTGGCGGGGATACCTGTTCCAGAGCCCGGGGGGTTCCAAAAAAGGTTCGAAGATGGTATATTAGCCTGCACCATTTTGAGCGAGTGTGCGGAATAACCGCACCGCGAATTAGGTTGATGTGCCGGGCGGGTGCGCGTCGTGATGCCGGCGTTTTGAGCGAATCGCCGGAAAAGAAACACCCGTGGGCCAAGTTCAAGGCCCGTCCTGTGGCGCCGCGTCCGTTGCAAGGACGGACGGCCACGGACGCGTTGAGCCCAAAAACGCCGTTGGCGCCAGCGCCGGCTCCGGCACAGAAGGCGCCGGCCGCCGTGCCGAAGGAGCCGGCCAAAACCGTGGCACCCCCGGCTCAGCGAACGGCACCGGCCGCAAAGCCGACTACGCGCGAGCCGACGCCGAAGGCGCCGGTATCGAAGCCGGCGGTCAAAGTTGCCGAGGTGCGGCGCGATGCGCCTGAGGTGACGGCCAAGGCGACGCCGAAGCCGGCGGAGGAAACCAAGAAAGCGGATACGCCGGTGCAGGCGCCGATCACGGCAGAGCTCGCGGATTCACTGGCCCAGTTGGAAGGTTTCGAGACGGCTCCGGGGTGGCCGATGGCGCTCAAGAAGTCGGTGCGTCCGCCGGGGCAGGGGCGCCTGGCGTGGATTTGGCACGGGGTGAAGGACTCGGTTCGAAACTACCGGGCCAATTTCCGGCGGCTGGCGGCGTGGTGGGCGCATTGGCGGACGACGTCGTCGTGCCGGGTGCTAGTGGCGTTTATTGTGATCTACGGGGTGTTGGCGTTCATGCGGGCGCCGAGCAATTCGACGGTGGAGCGTTCGCGTCGGCAGGAGGAGATCAGCTACCTGCAGAATTTTCTAAAGAACTACATCGCGGCGGGCGGGGTGGTATTGGCGCAGAAACCGCACGGGGGTTCGGAGCTGTATCCGCGCGGCGTGGTGATGAAGGGTGATCTGCTGGCGGCGTTTTTGCGGGCGCCCGTGGGCGGCGTGTTTGTCGTGAACGTCAGCGCGGCGGAGTCGAATCCCTTGGCGGGGTTTTACGGGTATCCGCCGATCTATGCGGGCGGGAAATATTTCCATCTGGAGCGGAAGTTTAACTTCGCGCTCTACCGGTGCAGTTATCTGGTGCGGAAGGATTCCGACAAAACGGGAGTGCTGCTGCTGACGCGGGTGGAGCGGGCGTATTGAGCGGCGGCGCGCGGGCTACAAGGCCTCGATGGCGGCGATGGCGGCGTCGTATTCGGCTTTGGTCATCTCGGAATAATCGGTGCGACGATAGGAGATGACGCGGGGCGTGCCGGGGGGATAACGGCCGTTTTGGAGGAGGTCGGAGAAACCGTAGTTACGGGTGGGCGCGGAGTAGTAGTTGATGCGCCAAGGTTCGTCGGCGATGCGGCTCTCGAAGAGCGCCACGAGTGAACCGCGGATGTAGACCGCGTTACTATTGGTGGTCCAATTTTCGAGGAAGCGGAGGAGATTGTGGGCTCCGCCGCTCTCGCGGGCGCTGCCGTCTTTGTTGGTGGGACTGATTCCGGTCAGGATGGCGGCAGCAACGACGGTGTCGCGGCTGGTGCCGACGGTTTGGCGGAGGGTGCCGCGGCTGTTGGCGTCGCTGAAGCTGGTGGAGAGGAGGGTGACGGCGTCGGCCGCGATCGTGGCGGGTTTTTCGCCGGATCGCGCGACGGAGGCGCTCAGCGTGCCGGAACCGTCGTCGTTGTAGTGCCCCTTGATATAGAGCGGTGCGTTGGTGGCGATCGTGAGGCCTTCGTTGACGGTGCCGTAGGTGGGCACGGGTGTGTTGCCGTTGATCAGGCGGACGGCGACGCCGTTGCCGCCGGCGGCAACGACCGTGGTGCCGTCGAGGCGGGTGTAGGGGTTGCTGGTGACTTCGATGTAGAGGATGCCGGTCCAGTGGCTGGTTTCGAGGGAGCTGATGGCTTTGGTAACGTCACGGCTGGCAGGGGCGAGTTGCATCTGGGCGACGGCCTCTTTGAGGATGGTGATATCGAGTTCGACGAGATCCTGACCGAGGTTGCGGCGTTGGTCATACATGCCGCTGTTGACGGTGTAGGTGGTGTTGCCGGTCGTGGTGCGGGTGACGCTGGTGAGTTTGTAGGGCAGGTAACGCACCATGTTGGTGGGGAGCGTGGCGGCTAAGGTTCCGGCGGGTCCACCGGCGCGCACGGTGACGATGGCCGGTATCGTGGGATCGTTGGTGGTGACCGTGGTGTTGCCGCCGGCGGTAACGGAGGTCGTGGTGTAACCGGAGGCGGGCACGACCTGAATGTAGATGCCGGCTTGATTGGAGAATTTTTGTGATTCGACCTCGGCGCTGTAGAGGGTGGCGCCCGCGCTGGAAGCGATCGGGGGCTCAATCATAAGGCGACCGGTGTTGGTGGATTGGTCGGCTCCGTCAGAGGGAGTGGTGTCTTCGGAGTAGCGGCCGATTGCGACGGGAGTGTAGTTTTGCACGCCGTTGGCAGCGGTCTGCACATTGCCGTTCCAAGTCGTGGAGGCGAACGTGCGGTAGGTGGTGAGATTGGCGGTGGCGCCGGCGAGGAGCGCGGCAGCGTAGGCCTCCTGGGTGGCGTAGGACCCGGCTTCATTGTTGGTGTTGACGGTGGTGGAGGTGCCCATGGTGCTATCTTTCCAAGTGCCGCTGGCGACCATCGAGACTTGGGTGCCGAGGCGGTTCTTGAAGGTCACGGGCGAGGTCATGTTGAGCTGCTGGCCCTCGCCGCTGCTATTGACCTGACCGTGTGTCGTGTTGAGGAAGTTTTTCCAGGCGTGGTAGATGTGGCCGGTGCAGGTGACGGTATTGTAGAAATTCAACGAGACGCCGGTGCTGCTCATGTAGATGTTTCCGTTCACGTGCACGGGGCCGTAGACGTTCATGGTGCCGCCGGGGCTGAGTTCCATGTCCATGTTGTAGAATGTGGCGTGGGCGAAGAGCGGGGCGCCTCGGACGCTGATTTTCTCGCGGACGTAGGCGTAGATGGGCGGTCCGTTGAGGACGTTGACCTTGGCTTTGGCGTAAACGGGGATGTCGCGGCGGAAGATCCACTTTCCCTTGAGGGGGTCGTTGATGTTGTTGGGGTCGTTGGCGTCGACGTAGTAGAGGGTCGTGGAGCCGGAAGAGATGACGTTGGCGATGGGTCCGCCGGTCAGTGTGCTGGCGGCGGTATCGACGTTGGTGCCGCTGAAGAGGGTGGAGGTGGGCAGAACGAGGGCTTCGGCGCCGGAGGGGGTGAAGGAATTCGCGAGGAAGGTGCTCGTGTTTTCCATTTTGTAGCGGACCTGCATCATGCCGTATTCGGCGATGGCTTCGGCGGCGTTGTGGGCTTCGAGGCGGCGGATGGAGCGCTGGTTGAGGGTGGCCTCCGTCATCACCCACTTCAGCATGCTGGCGAGGATGCCGGAGAGAACGGCGGCGAAGATTAGCGCCATGACGATGCCGGAGCCGCGGTTGGCGACGGCGGGGCGAAGGGCAGACGATGAAGAGAGGGAGCGCACGGGATCAGCCACGGGGCGAAACAGTGAAATTATACGTTGAGACCGCGCGCTTGGTGAGTCCGTCGTCAGAGGTATAGTTGATCTGGCCCTTGATCATGACGCTGCGGTTGAAAAAATTGTAGAAGAGGCGGGCGGAGGTGGTCGTGCCGGTGGCGCGGCCGATCGTGCCGGCGGAAATAACGTCGGGGTTGGTGTGGAGGGTCGAGGTGTTGGGCAGAATCGTCCAAAGCTGGGTGCCGGTGACGGTGGGGCTGAACTCGCTGGTGAATTTGCGCACGGGGCCGAGGCCGAAGTCGGGGGACTCTTCGTCGGTCTCGGGGTCGTGGTAGTAGCCGATGATTTTCCTGATTTTGGAATCGTCGCTCTGGTCTTTGAACACGAAGAGGACGCAGCTCCCGGATTCGCCGTCGCCCATATAGGCGAGGACTTCGCTGCCGCTCGGTCCGACGGTGCGGGTGGTGAAATCGGCGAGGATGACGAAGTAGTTCGCGAACGTCGCGGTGTCGGAGAGCTCGTTGGTGAAGGTGCGGACGTCTTTGTTAATGCTGAGGCGAAAGGTGTTATATTTGTAACTCTTCATCATGTTGATGAAGAGGCTCAGCACGACCATGACCATGATTGTGAGGATCGTGGTCGCGATCATCACCTCGATCAGCGAAAACGCGCGCGAAGTGAGCGGACGCGGGCGGCGGCGGGGAGGCGAGGTGGTGGGGCGGTTCATCGCGCGGCCGTTCAGAAGGTGGGGACGAGGGACCGGAGATTCTTGATCATGCCGGTGAAGGAGCGGGTATTCGTGCCGTCCTGAATTTGCCACATGTAGACGAGGGTGATCACCTTTGCCTGTTGGGTGGCACCGTAGCCGCCGGGCGTGAGGTCTTCGATCCAGACCCAGATGTGCAGGGTAAGATCGGCGGCGCGGTTTACATCAAACGTCTTGGAGTTGTCGTAGACCGAAGTGGGCACCGCGGGCGGCGAGAGGCTGGCCGGAGTCAGCGGAGAGAGAGGCGAGAGGATGAGCGGATCGGCAGTGACGTCGTCTTTCTGGGTGGCGAGCGAATATTGGCTGACGTAAGTGCTGGCGCTGGTGCTGGTGCCGGCCGGGGGCGAGATCGGCAACATGTCGTAGGGCATGTTTTTGATCTGCTCCAAATAGCCCTGCATGATGGCGGCGACCGAAGATTGGTAGACGGCGATTTCGGTGAGGCGGCGCGTCAGGATCGACGCGGCGATGAGGCTGGTCGAAATCATCGCGATGAGGCCGACAGCTGTGGCGACCTCGACCAACGTCATGCCGCGGGTGAATTTCCCGTGGGGGCGCCCGGCCCGGGCGGGTGCGCGTGAGTTTTCGCCGCCGTGGGTGAACATGTCCGTGCCCGTTATTTTCGGGGTGAAGTGGGGATGCGCGGCGAGGGCGCGCCGCCGCGGAGGATCGAGGGGGTGAGGTGGCGCGGAGGCTGCGTGGGATCGACGGCTTTGCGTTGTTCGTTCGCGACGCGGGCGGCGAGGGCATCGGCGGCCGCTTTGATCTGCTCGGCTTTCCACGCCTGCCGGGCCGCCTCGGCGGCTTCGGCGGCGCGGCGGAGCGTTTCCTCGTGGTCGACGGCGAGACGTTCTTCTTCGCGGGTCACGGCAAACACGCGCACGCCGGCAACACAGAGGGCGAGAATGACGCAATCGGCGGAACTGCAAAGCGCGCGGTGGCGGTCGCTTTCCGCGCTATATTTTGCCACGGCCAACGGGACGGCCATGGTGGTCAGTGCCCAGAAAAACGGGGTAACTTTTTTCGGCCGCAATGCCACGTTGCTCAGATGAACGGCGGCCCAAAGCAGCAAGCCGGCTTGGACGGCGGCGAGCAGCAGGATCAACGGCGTCATCGGGCGGCGAAGCGGGTGCCGGGCGTGCCTGGGGCCGAGACGACGGTCGCGTTGGCTTCGGTGAGGAGGGCGTCTTCACCCGGGGCGACGCCGATCCAGGCGTAGTTCCACTCGCCGCGGGCGACATTGATGCGGCCGACGGCGACGATGCGCATATCGTGGAGGTTGTGGATCAACGTAAAGTGGCCGTGGGCGTCGCTGCGCGTGGTATGGGGCGTGGTCGGCAGGAAGTTGAGATATTGCGCGGCGACCGTTTGTGCACGGGTGTTGAGCCGGGCGCTTTCCTCATTGCGGCCCTCGAGAGCGGCGGCGGCTGCTTGGGCACGGAGTTGTTCGGCGAGCTCGGTGCTCTTGGCTTTCGCTTGCGCGAGATATCGGGCGAGCAGGTCGGCTGGATAGGCGCGGATTTCGACGTCACCCAACAGGTGGGTTTCGCCGGTGGGCAGGGCCACGGCGACACGACCGGCGAACTTCACGCGGTTTTGCTTGAGCGCGGGACCGGGGCGCCGGGTCTGCTGGGCGCTCTCCATCATGATCGTGCCTTCGCCGGCAGGAGCAAATTCGGGTGCCGCGGGGGTCGCATCGACGACGGTCTCGTTCGCATTCTCGGCGGCGGCCGGCGCGGCTTCGGCGGGAACGGAAGTCCGGGCGATTTTTGCGGGGGCGTTGATGACGATGGACGGCGCGACGGGTGCGGTGGCCGCGGGTGCGACGGCAACTTTGTCCGCCAGCGCGAGAAAAGCGGGGTCGTTGACGGGGAGGACGGTCGGAGTCGGCGCCCGCAGATGCAGCTCGGCGAGCACTTCGTCGGGAAGCACATCGCTCCGAAGTGAGGTCGCGCCGCCGAGGTGCCGCACGAGCACATCGGTCGTTGAGTAGTTGACGACGCGGACGTCGGACAGGAGACGACCGTCTTTCAACGCGAGCGTCGCATAGGTGCGAACGGCGGCCAAGGCATCGAGGTGGGTCGCAAGCAACAAGACGCCGCTGAGCAACACTGCGCCGGTCCGACCACGCCGGCTCAGCGGCGCGAGGGAATTGGTTGGGCGAGAGTGTGACATGGGGTGCTCCAAAACGGCGTGTTTATCGGGTCAAAAAGTTATGATTGTCGAGGGGGAACAGCCCGCTGTGGCCGGCGGACAATGCCCAGTTTGGATGCGTAATGGCCGCAGGGATTTTGGGGCGGCTTTGGAGCGCGGATACCGGACGAAGGAGACCGTGATTTTTGGGGCTACGCACGGTCTGCAGCGCGCGCTTCGGCGCGGCCTTCCTGAGCGTCGACGACGACGGTCGTCACGACGTCGGAACCGACGTTGGTCATGGTGCGGACCATATCAAGCACGCGGTCGACACCGAGCACGATGCCGATGCCTTCGGCGGGGATGCCGAAGGTGGCGAGCAGGCCGGCGATGAGGGGGAGCGAGCCGCCAGGGATGCCGGCGACCGCGACGGCGCTGAGCACGGAAAGGAGGAGCAGCGTGAGCTGTTGGCCGACGCTCAAATCCACGCCAAAGACCTGTGCGACGAAGAGGACGACGCAACCTTCGTAGAGGGCGGTGCCGCTCATGTTCATCGTGGTGCCGAGCGGCAGCACGAAACCGGCGACACTCGGGCGCAGGCCGAGCGTGCCTTTGGCGCATTCGAGGGCGGCGGGCAGGGTGGCGTTGCTGGAACTCGTGGAGAACGCCGTCACGAGCACGGCGCGGATATCTTTCCAAAACTGCAACGGACTGCGGTCGGTCCAGACTTTGAGCCAGATCGACATGGTGCCGAAGAGGTGGAGGAGCATCACAAATACGCAGCCGAGAGCAAAGACGCCGAGTGCGATCAGGATATCGACGCCGATCTTCACGATCACGCTGTAGATCATCGCCGGCACGGCATAGGGCGCGAGCCGCAGCGCAAAGTGGACGATGCCGGTCATCAACTCGCTGACGAGTTCGAGGGTGTCCTGAAGTTTTTGGCGTTTCTCGGCGATGAGCTGCGTGCCGACGGCGCCGACCAAGATGGCGAAGAGGATCAGCGGCAACACGTCGCCGATCACGTTATTGTTATGCCCCATCACGGCGCCAAAGAGATTTTTCGGCATGAACATCTCGACGATGGTCATGAAACTCATGCTCGGGGAAGCGGCGCCGGTCGCGATGTGCTTTTGCGCGGCACCGCCGAATTCGGAGAGCAGGCGGGTCTTGGCGGCGGGGTCGAGGTGGTTGCCCGGTTCAAGCACGTTCATCATGATCAGGCCGAGCCCGACGCCGATCGCCATGTTGAGGAAGAAGAGGGTGAACGTGCGGCCGGCGAGCGGTCCGAGACGGTCGAGGCGGCCGAGTTGCACGATGCCGGTGGCGAGCGAGGCGAACACCAGCGGGATCACCACGAAGAACAGCATGCGCAGAAAAATCTGGCCGAAGGGATCGAGGACGTTCGTCGAGACCTTGCGCATGAAGGCGAGGAACTCGGGCGATATTTTTCCGACCGCGAGCGTGGCGACGCCGGCGACAACGCCGACAACCAGGCCGATGAGAATGCGATTCGACAGGGGACGATTGGTCTCAGCCATGGCCGGCGAACGTGCGCGGGGTGGCGGAGGTTGTCCAATGAGAAGTGCGCGGGCGGCACCGGGACGGTAGGCGCGGTGGAGACCGGTCTTGTCGGCGGGCCGGCGGAGCGCAAAGTCTTAGGCGATGGCTATGGAATCAACCCAACTTAGCGCAGTGGTCCTCGCCGGCGGGCGCTCGAGCCGCATGGGGCGCGAAAAGGCCTTGCTGGAAGTGGACGGCGTGCCGCTCTGGCGGCGGCAACGCGACGTATTGGTCGCGGCGGGGGCCGCGGAAGTTTTTCTCTCGGTGCGCGAGGAGCAGCTCTGGCGACGCGAGGCGGTGGGATTTGCCGGGCAGCTGCTCGATGCGGTGGCGGAAGGTGGACCGATCATCGGATTGACGGCAGGGCTCGAGCGGGCGTCGCAGGGGCATCTCGCGGTGCTGGCGGTCGACCTGCCCGCGATGAGTGCGGCGTGGTTTGCCCGCCTGCGGGCCGAGTGTGGCGACGGCGTGGGCTGCGTCGGACGGCAGCGCGGCGAGGGGAGATATTTCGAGCCGCTTGCGGCGATCTACCCGAAGGCGCTGATGATGAGCGGGTGGGAAGCGCTCGTGCGCGCAGAGTTTTCCCTGCAGCGATTTGTGGCGGCGGCGGTCGCCGAAGGGCGCCTGCGCGTGATCGAGATCGGCCCAGCGGACGTGGCGCTTTTCGAAAATTGGAACGAGCCGAAGTGACGCTTCGCGCGCGTCACGCGTAGCGGTCTTCGGTCCAGGGATCGGCGCCGTTGGAGTAGCCGCGGACTTCCCAGAAGCCGAGTTTGTCTTCGGCGAGGAACGTGATGCCGCTGACGAATTTCGCGCCCTTCCACGCGTAGAGCTTGGGGACGATCACGCGGGCGGGGCCGCCGTGTTCGCGCGAGACGGGGGCGCCGTCGAAGCTCGTGGCGACGAGCACGTCGTCATCGAGGCAGGCGGCGAGCGGGAGATTGGTGGAGTAGCCGTCGTAGCTCGTGAAATAGACGAACTGGGCGGAGGGCGGCGGCTGGACGAGTTCGTAGAGCGTCGTGAACGCGACGCCGCCCCAGCGGCAGTCGTATTTGCTCCAGGTGGTGACGCAGTGGAAGTCGCTCACGTCCTCGACTTGCGGCAGGGCGTTGAAGTCCGCCCACGAGAGTGTCGCGGGCTGGGCGACGAGGCCGTCGAGTTTCAGGGTCCATTTATCGTGGGCGATCTCGGGCTGCACGCCGAGGTCGAGCACGGGGAAGCCGTCGGTGAGTTTTTGGCCGGGCGGGAGCCGGTCCTGCGACGCGACGGAGCGCGCGGTGACGCCGCGGGCTTTTTGTTTTTCGGCCCAGCGCTGCTTGGCCTCGATGTAGCGTTCCTTCGACATGGCGCGGACGGTAGCACCCAACGGCGCGGCGTAAAGTCGCGCTTACAATTCGGTGAGCGCGGTCGTCACGGCGGCGCGGCGACGGGCGTAGTAGAGCGCCATGCCGCCTTGGTAGAGAAACGTGGCGAGCGCGACGGCGAAATAGGTGAATCGGTAAACGGTGCCGATGAACTGATCGACGGTCCAACCGATGACGGCGAGTTGCTCCTTCATTTCGTCGGTGACGGTGGCGCGGAGCGGTTCGAGGTGCGGATGGGAAAGGCGCAGCGCGCAGTAGCCCAGCATCGCTCCCATGATGAGCAGTTGGCTGTTGATGATCCACGTCATGCCGCGCGGCTCGCTGTGTCGGAGCAGCGTCACCCCATGCAACTCGATGAGGCCGGCGCCAGCCACGAGAACACCGATCCCCGCACCCATCCGATCGCCGGTCGAGGCGGCGAGCATCGCGCAGAGTGCGGCGACCGCGGTGACGCTCAACCCGTCGAACCGCGCGAGGCGGAGGACGCGTTGGAAAATCTCTTCGGGAAGAAGCGGAGGGGCTTTCATCATTGCCTTGTGATTCTCGATACGGCGGAGAAGTTCACCCTCCGCCCGCGTGACCGCACCGTCAAACAAACCCTTTCCCTTCCGCCTGGAGTTCCCACCCGAACTGCCGATCACGTCGCGCGTGGAGGAGATCACGCAGGCGATCCAGAACCAAGCGGTCGTGATTCTAGCGGGCGAAACGGGGTCGGGCAAAACCACGCAGATTCCGAAGATGTGTCTCGCGGCGGGGCGCGGCACGCTGGGCCGCATCGCGTGCACGCAGCCGCGTCGCGTCGCCGCGCTGTCAGTCTCGCGCCGCGTGGCCGAAGAACTCGGCGTGCAATGGGGCCGCGAGGTGGGGTGCAAAATCCGTTTCAACGACGAGACCACGCGGGACACCGTCGTGAAATTTCTCACGGACGGCATGCTGCTCGCCGAGGTGCAGGGCGATCCGCTGCTGCGCGACTACGACACGATCATCATCGACGAGGCGCACGAGCGTTCGCTGAACATCGACTTCCTGCTCGGGCACCTGCGCACGCTGCGTTACAAACGCCCCGAGCTGAAGATCGTCATCACCTCGGCGACGATCGACACGGAGGCGTTCAGCAAGGCGTTTGACGATGCGCCGATCATTCAGGTCGAAGGCCGCACCTATCCCGTCGAAGTGATCTACGCACCGCTCGACGAGCTCGGGTCGGATGCGGCGGAAGGCGACGAACGCGAGGCGCGGGCGGAGGCGTTGCACTACATCGACGGGGCGGTCGAGGCGGTGGAGCGCATCGTGCGCGAGAGCACGGGCGGCGATGTGCTTGTGTTTCTGCCGAGCGAGCGCGACATCCGCGAACTGGGCGATTTGTTGAGCGGGCGGCGGCTGGGCAACTGCGAGGTGATCCCGATGTTTGGCCGCCTCTCAAATGTCGAACAGGCGCGCGTATTTGCGCCGACGCAGCGGCGGAAAATCATCCTCGCGACGAACATCGCGGAGACGTCGCTGACGATTCCCGGCATCCGTTTCGTAGTCGACACCGGCCTCGCGCGGCTCAGCCGCTACTCGCCGACGGCGCGCACGCGGCGTCTGCCGATCGAGCCGGTGTCGCAGTCGAGTGCCGATCAGCGCAAGGGCCGCAGCGGTCGCGTGGCCGACGGCGTGTGCATCCGGCTCTACTCGGAAAAAGATTTTCTGGAGCGCCCGCGCTTCACCCAGCCGGAAATCCAGCGCGCGAATCTCGCGGACGTGATTCTGCGCATGAAGGCCTTTGGCCTCGGCGACATTGAGCGGTTTCCGTTCATCAACATGCCCGCGGCGAAGTCGATCCGCGCGGGCTACGCGCTGCTGGAGGAGTTGGGGGCGCTGGATGCTTCGGATAATATCGCCGACTCGGTGCGGGTGCTCACGCCCATCGGCCGCGAGCTCGCGCGGCTGCCGGTGGACCCGACGGTGGGCCGGATGATTTTGCAGGCGCGCGCGGAGAAGGCGCTCCGCGAAGTGGTGGTGATCGCCGCGGGGCTGAGTATCCAGGACCCGCGCGAGCGGCCGATGGACAAGCAGCAGCAGGCGGACGCGGCGCACCGGCGCTTCGTGCACCCGGACTCGGATTTTCTCACGCTGCTCAACATCTGGGAGGCGTATCACGGCGAGTTTGAGACCATGGCGCAGGCAAAGCTCCGGCGCTTTTGTCGCGACCATTTCCTGAGCTACACGCGCATGCGCGAATGGCGCGACATCCACGCGCAGCTCATGGACACGCTGGAGCAGCGGGATGATTTTCGGCTCACGTCGGCGTATCACGGGATGGGCGAGATCGATCAGAAGACGACGGCGTTTGGCACCCCCTCGTATCGGGCGATCCACCGCAGTATTCTGGCCGGCTTGCTCGGAAACATCGCGCACCTCGACGAAGAGAACGGCGGCTACAAGGCGACCCACGACCGGCGCGTGACGCTGTTTCCGGGTTCGGTGCTGTTTCGCCGCGAGGAGCCGAAGAAGCGTGCGCCGGAAGGCGGCCCGCGCGGTGGAGCACAGAAAGGCGTGCCACCGAAGACGCCGCGCTGGATCATCTCGGCGGAAATCATGGAAACCTCGCGGCTGTTCGCGCGCACGTGTGCGCGGCTCGATCCGCTGTGGGCGCTCGACCTCGGCGCACACCTCGTGCGCGTGAGCCACAGCGAGCCGTTTTGGGATGTGGAAAAGGGCCGCGTGATGGCGAAGCAACGCACGCGTCTCTATGGACTCGAGCTGGAGAGCAAAGCGGTCGGCTACGGGAAAATCGACGCGGTGCACGCGCTGGAGATTTTTATCCGTGAAGGACTCGTGAACGACACGATTTCGTTTCCGCTCGATTTCATCACGCACAACCGCGCGGTGCGCGAGAAACTCGCCGACGCACTGACGCGGGCGCGCGACAGCGGCTATCTCAATCTCGACGAGGCGGCGTATCGTTTCTACGCGGCGCGACTGGAAAAGACGCCGGTTTCGGCGGTGGGCGAGCTGGTGGATCTCGTGCGCGAGCGGCGCGGGGCCGAGCCGCGTTTCCTGATGCTGGAGCCGGACGATTTGCGCGATCCCGCGACGATCCAGCATGATGCCGAGGCGTTTCCGGAGGCGTTGCCGCTCGACAATCGGGCGTTGCCGTTGAACTACGCCTACAAGCCGGGGCAAGCCGACGACGGCGTGACGCTCGACGTGAGCGTGCGCGAGGCGGAGGGGCTGACGCCGGCGGCGCTCGATTGGGCGGTGCCGGGTCACCTCGAACAAAAGGTGGAGCACTATTTGCGTTCGCTGCCCAAAGAGCTGCGCCGCGGCTTTGTGCCGCTCGCGGAAACGGCGAAGAGTCTCGCTGAACAGATCGCGGCGCGCGACCGACTCACGGACCGGCGCGAATCTCTAACGGAGGCGCTCGCGGCGCAGATTGCGGAGCGCTTCCGCGTGACGCTCGATCCGGCGGTGTGGGCGGACAAACCGTTGCCGGATCACCTCCGCGTGCGGGTGCGCGTGCTCGATGCGAAAGGCAAAGAGCTTTGTGCGAGCCGCGAGCTCGCGGAAATCGACGAGGCGCTCCACCTGCAAAAACGTGCCGCGAGCGCGACAGTGGCGCGCGTGGAGCCGGATGCGTGGCGACGGGCGCGGGCACGGTGGGAGACGCCGACACATACGACGTGGAAATTTGGAGACGTGTTGGAACGCGTGCTCGTGACCGAGCAGGCCGGCGTGCCGGTGTTCGCGTTTCCGGCGCTGCAAGCTGAGAAAGAGGGCGTCGCGGTGCGGCTGGCGAAGACGCCGGAAGAGGCGAGTGCGATGACGCGGCGCGGGCTCGCGGCGCTGATCGAGCGTCAGTTGAGCAACGATCTCGGTTGGCTGGAGCGGGATCTACGAGCGGTGAAAAATCTCGGGCCGTTGATCGCTACGCTGGCGCCGGGCGAGGAGCTGCAGGCGCAGGCGTTTCAGGAGATTCGCGCGTGGGTGTGCGGGCGCACGGTCGCGCCGCTGACGACGGCGGCTTTTGAGACGGTGCTCGACCGGGCCAAGGCAGACCTGCGGGGAATCGTGCCGCGGTTTTGCGACCAGCTCCGCGAAATTCTCACGTTGCGGCAGTCGCTGATGGTGCAACCGCAGCCGTATGCGGGCCTGGAGCGTGACATCGCGGCGTTGCTGCCGCCGGACTTTCTGCGGACGACGCCTTACGCGCAGTTGCCGCATTTTCCGCGCTACCTGAAAGCGATGAAGGCGCGGGCGGAACGTTGGCGACAGAATCCGGCGAAGGATGCGGAGCGGGCGGCGCAACTGGCGCCGTTTGTCGCGGCGGCGGCGAAGCTCCGCGAGCGCGAGGGCGGCGAAGCGTTTCGTTGGCTGGTGGAGGAGTTTCGCGTGAGTTTGTTTGCGCAGGAACTCGGCACGGCGGAGCCGGTGTCGGCGGTGAAACTGGAGCGGGCGCTCGCCGCGTTGCAGCACGGCATTGTGGCGACGCGGACGGAACCGGCGCCGGTGGCGAAGGCGATTGTCGCAGCGGCGGTGACCGAGAAGAAAGTCGCGCCGATCAAAAATTTCGGCGCGCTTGACCGGTTGTTTCAGCGGTGAGGGTTTGAGGTAGTGCGGTGCTTTAGCCCGCACTGGGCTTGAAAGCACGGGCTGAAGCTCCGTGCTACTTGCTGACGAAGGTGAGGCGGAGTTCTTGAATCTTCGGAGAGGTTTCGGGCGTGAGCGTGAAGAAGACGTCGATACGACCTTTTTCTCCGAGGAGAGGGAAGGTGCCGCGGAGTTGGTTGAGCGGCTTCACGGCGCCGACGGAGGTGATTTTGCCGGCTTGGGCGAGCGCGGTGCGCGTGTGCGTGATCCAGTCGGCGCGGGAGCGGTCGGGGAAAAAGTTTTCGGCGAAGATTTCGGCGGCGAGTTTTTCATCCCAGGCGGCGTCGGCGAGGATGTGGCCGAGTTGCTGGGTGCGTTGAGCGAGGATTTTGGAGACGGGCAGCGTGCGCGGCGGGAGTTTGGCTTTTTCGAGGAGGAGGGTGGCGACTTTGGCGTTGGCGTTGCCGGTGCCGGCGTAGGTGACGTTGGCGAAGGAGAAAATGCCGAAGCCGTATTCGGGGAAGAAGCGAAACTCGCTGCCGAAACCGGGAAGGCCGCCGCTGTGGCGGGCGAAGACGACGCCCTTGCTGTCGAGGCTGACGGAAAGACCGAAGCCGTAACCGTTGGCGATGGGGTTGGGTTCACCGGAGAGGGTTTTGACGGTGGCGTTCACGCCGGTCGGCTGGGTGGGCGTGTGCATTTCGCGCACGGTGGCGCGGCGCACGGGACCGGTCTCGGCTTCGTCGCGCGGCGGCCACGCCGCGAGGTGGAAGGCGACGTAGCGCGTAAAATCGTTGGCGGTGGTGATGAGCCCGCCCATGGCCCCGTAGGCACCGTCGCGTTCGAGTGGTTCTAGTTTCCACGTTTTGTTTTCCCAACGGTAGCCGAGGGCGAGGCGGGCGGCGGGCGCGGCGGAGAATTCCCAGTGCGTGTCTTTCATGCCGAGGGGCGCGAGGATCTCCCGGGTGATGTAGGTTTGGTAGGGCGTGGCGGCGACGCGGGTGATCACGCGGCCGAGGAGCGCGAAGCCGAGGTTGCTGTATTCGAAGCCGGTGCCCGACGCGGTGGAGAAGGCGACGCCACCGGCGAGGAACGCGGTGAACTGCTCGGGCGTGATGCCGAGCTGGCGGTCGCCCCACGGGTTGTCCTCGGGGAAACCGGCGGCCATGCCGAGGAGCTGGCGCAGCGTGATTTTCGGAGTGTCGGCGGTGAGGGGCTGGAAGGCGCGAAGCTCGGGGAGATGTTTTTCGACGGGATCGTCGAGGGAGAGTTTGCCGGCGTCGCGGAGCTTGAGGATGGCGAGGGCGGTGAAGGACTTCGTCATCGACGCGATGCGGAAGGCACTGCGTTCGTCGGCGGGGATTTTCTTTTCGAGGTTGGCGAAACCGTGGCGGCCGACGTGGAGGAGTTGTCCATCGAGCACGATGCCCCAGACAAGGCCGGGGGCGTGTTTCTCGGCGGCGTAGTCGGTGTAAATCTTGGTGATCTCGGGGAGGAGCGCAGTGATCTTTTGGGCGCGGGCGGTATCGGTGAAGACGGGTGGTGAGTAGGCTTGGGCGTGTGCGGAGGGGAGAACGGTGGCGAGCGGCGCGAGCGCGAGGGCGAGGAGGAAAGTGCGGAGGCGCAGCGGTAGATTCATGGAGAAAAGGTGAAGAGATGTTCAGGGTTCGACGACGACGGGGAGACCGGGCCAGGCGAAATCGAGGAGAGTGAGTGCATCCCAGTTGGCGAGACGGAAGCAGCCGTGGGACTCGGTGCGGCCGACCTGCTCGGGCTTTGGCGTGCCGTGGATGCCGTAGCCGGGGAGATCGAGGCCGATCCAGGCGAGGCCGACCGGGTTGTTGGGGCCGGGCGGCAAGATGAGTTTGCGGTCGAGTGTGCGGGCTTCCGCGGATTCGGGAAAGGTGGCGGGATCGAACGTGTAGTCGGGATTGGCGACGACGACTTTCACGCGGAGTTCGCCAACGGGGCGTTTTTCGACGCGACTCGCGATGCTCACGGGAAAATGCGCGAGGAGACCGCCGTCGTGGTCGAACAGCTGCAACGTGCGTGCGGCGAGCTGCACGATGATGCGGGCGGCGGGTTTCTTTTTGGGCACGCGACCGACGGCCGGAACGACGAGCGGCGTGTCGGGGGCGAGGTTGGACCAGTCGACCTCGGGATTGAGGCGGCGGAGGAGGTTCGGGCTGGCATGGGTGCGCTCGGCGGCGAGCTCGAGGGCGGTTTCGTAGTCGAGGGCGGATTGTTGGGATTTGCCGAGCCACGTAGGATCGAGCGGTTGGAGGCGGGCGAGGTCGGCGGCGGTCAACACGAGCTGCGTGAGCGGCGGCGTTGCGAGCGAGAGGCGCTCGCGGGTGGCGGCGTCGAGTGTGCCGGTCACGGGGAGATCACGGCTTTCCTGATACGCGCGGAGGGCGGCGGCGGACTGGGCACCGCCCACACCGTCGATCGGGCCGCAGGAAAATCCTTCGCGCGCGAGGGCGATCTGGGCTTCGAGCCAATTGGTGACGGGGGCGGGCGCAGGCGCGTCGGGGGACGGGGTGGCGACGGCAGTGGCCTCGCGCGGGGCCGGCTCCTCGGTGGGCGTGGGATCCGCGACGATGGGCGTGGGCGCAGGCGGCGGCGGGGGCGGCATCTTGAACTCGACCTTCGGCGGCGTCGCGGCCCAAGCGGAGTTTGCGCCCGCGATGCCGCTGAGGAGGGCGCAGAGGAGGCGAAGGGGAAGCGGGCGGGGCATGGCGACGAAAGGCAGAGTGGGAGATTGGGCCGAATCGCGCGGGAAACGCTAGGCAGATGTGTTTGTCCGCGGGCCTTGTTTTTCCGGCGCGAGTTCGCAATGTCCGCGGTTCCCCCTCATCGCCCGTGAAATCGAAAACGAGTTTTCTCCCCCTGCGTCGCGTTTGCCTGACCGGTGTTGCCCTGCTTGCGGGCGCGGTGTGGACGCCGGTGCAGGCGGCGCTCCCGCCCGAGAAAGTCGCGCTGCTGCCGGCGGCTTCGAAGGTGAAAGTGGATTTCGCGCGCGACATCCAACCGATCTTCGAGGCGAGCTGCGTGCAGTGTCACGGGCGCGGCAAGAACAAGGGGATGTTCAGCGTGGAGACGCGGGAGGATTTTGTGGAAGGCGGCGATACCGGTGTGCCGGCGGTGGCGGGCAAGAGCGCGGAGAGTTTGGTGGTGGCGATGATCTCGGGGCTCGATGCCGACATCGTCATGCCGAAAAAGGGCAAGACGTTGACGAAGGAGCAGGTCGCGGTGTTTCGCGGGTGGATCGACCAGGGCATGCCGTGGCCGAAGGAAATCAATTTTAAGAAACACGAGCCGGCCAACCTGCGCGCGCGGGAATTGGCGGAACTCGCGGTGCCTCCGGCGGTGGCGTCCGCGGCGGGGACGAAGAGCGCCACGGTCGGAGAAAATCCCGTGGACCGATTTGTGGACGCGGCGTTCGCGAAGAACCGGATCGCGTGGCCGAGCGTCGTGGACGACCGCGGTTATGCGCGGCGCGTGTGGCTCGATGCCGTGGGGTTGCTGCCGCCGCCGGCGGAGTTGGACACGTTTCTCGCCGATCCGGCGCCCGACAAGCGCGCGCGGCTTGTGCAGCGCTTGCTCGGCGACCACCAGCGCTACGCCGAGCATTGGCTGACATTTTGGAACGATCTTTTGCGAAACGACTACAAGGGCACGGGCTACATCGATGGCGGGCGGAAGCCGATCACGACGTGGCTCTACACGGCGCTGGCGCGCAATCTGCCGTATGACCGATTTGTGGCGCAGCTCGTCGATCCGGGCACGGAGGCGGAGGGTTTTGCCAACGGCATCACGTGGCGCGGGACGGTGAACGCGAGCATGGTGCCGCCGATGCAGGCGGCGCAGAGCGTGGCGCAGGTTTTCCTCGGCGTGAATCTGAAGTGCGCGTCGTGCCACGACAGTTTTATTAACGAATACACGCTCAAAGATGCCTACGGGCTCGCGAGCATCTACGCGCACGGTCCGCTGGAAATCGCCGAGTGCGACAAACCGACCGGACAGATGGGGCGCGTGAAATTTCTCTACGAAGAAATCGGGCTGATCGACGCGAAGGCCGATTCCGCGACGCGCAAACGCCAGCTCGCGGAGATCATCACGGGACGGAAAAACGGCCGCCTGCCGCGCACGATCGTGAACCGCGTGTGGCAGCGTTTCATGGGCTACGGGCTCGTGGAGCCGGTCGACGAAATGGACAAACCGGCTTGGTCGCCCGAGCTGATGGATTGGCTCGCCGAGGATTTTGTGGCGCACGGCTACGACTTGAAACACCTCATGGCGCGCATCCTCACGTCGCGCGCGTATCAGCTGCCGGCGGTGAACGTCGGCGAGACGGAGGAGCATTTTGTCTTCCGCGGTCCGGGCGTGCGGCGCCTCGGGGCCGAGCAATTTTCCGACGCGCTCATGGCGCTCGCGGGGATGAGTTATCCGAAGGCGGATGCGAAACTGAGCCGCGCGCTCGCCTTGCAGCGGGCGACGTTGGCGACGGTGCCGCTCACGCCAAAATGGATCTGGGCGACACCGGATGCGCACTTGCGCGCGAAGCCGGCCTCGGTGGTGTTCAAGCGCGTCGTCACGCTCGCCGCGGCGCCGACCGAGGCATGGCTGACCATCGCGGCGGACAACACCTATGCGGTGGCGATCAACGGTAAGAACGCGGCGTCGGCGTCGAAGCGCTCCAGCACCGGAGCGGATATATACGACGTGAAGGCCCAGCTGAAAAAGGGTGAGAATACGATCACGGTGACCTCGCTGAATTTTCTCCCCGACGGCACCTCGCCGATTCCGCGCGAGGCAGAAGCGGGCAAAAATCAGGAGCCGCTGCCGCCGGAGGCGGACAATCCCGCGGGGCTGATTCTCTACGCACGCGTGCGCGCTCGGGAGACGGTGATGGATTTTGTGTCCGACGGGAGTTGGTCGGCGTCGGTGGCCAAAGCGGCGCCGCAGCTGGCGGTGGAGCTCGGCGGCGTCGATTTGGCGCCGTGGCGGTTGGGCGGCTATTTCCTCGAACTCGCGGCGTCGCACCCGGAGGCGTTGCCCGTGCAGCGTGCGGCGCTCGTCGCGGCTAATCCGTTGATGGCCGCGCTCGGTCGGCCCAACCGCGAGCAAGTGATGACCGTGCGCCAAGGTGCGGCGACGACACTGCAGGCCCTGGAGTTGACCAACGGCAGCACGCTGGCCGTTTTGCTGACGCAGGCGGCGGAAAAAATTCTCGCCGATACGCCGGCGGACATGCCCACGCCGAAACTGGTGAGCGCGCTTTATCGCCACGCGCTGAGCCGTGCGCCGACCGCGGCGGAGTTGAGTGCAGCCGTGCAACTCGTCGGCGCGCCGGCGACCTCGGCCGGGCTGCAGGACCTGTTGTGGGCGCTCGCGATGTTGCCCGAGTTTCAACTGATCTACTGAAAAAGTAGGGCAGGGTCTTTGACCCGCCCCTCCGAAAATAAACCGTTGCCCATAAAGGGCGGGTCAAAGACCCCGCCCTACTCCTCATGAATCTCCACCGTCTCACTCTCCAGCACGCTCACCGTCAGGCCCGGCCCGATCTGTGGTCGCGGCGCGGTTTTTTGAAAACGGCTTCGACGGCCACACTCGCGGCGCTCGCGGGCGGGGCGCCGCGGGCACTGCTCGGGGCCGAAACGATCGAGAAAATCGCGCCGACGGCGGACCGCGTGATCGTGTTATGGATGGGCGGCGGCATGGCGCACACGGAGACCTTTGATCCGAAACGCTACACGCCTTACGCGGCGGGACTGAATCCGAACGAAGTGCTCAGCACGTTTCCCTCGATCCCGACGGCGGTCGACGGCGTGCGGTTCTCGGCGGGGCTCGAAAATCTCGCGCAGGTGATGGACCGCGCGACACTCGTGCGCGGGATGCAGGCGGCGGACCTCGGGTTTATCCTGCACTCGCGTCACCAGTTCAACTGGCACACGGGCTACGTGCCGCCGCAGACGGTGGCGGCGCCCCATCTCGGGGCGTGGATCGCGCGCACGCTCGGGCCGCTCGATCCGGCGATGCCTGCCTTCATCAATATCGGACAACGCTTCGACCTTGGCGAAGGCGAGGAGCTGAAGGCGTTCACGACGGCGGGGTTTTTGGGCAGCGAATACGGACCGTTCAACGTGGCGTTTCCCGAACAGGCGGCGGATGCGGTGCGGCCGCCGGCGGGCATGAGCCCGGGGCGGTTTGAGAATCGCGACGCGTTTTACCGGAAGATGCTTGAGGCGAGTCCGATTGGCCGCGATGGGAGCGGTTATCAGAAAGACTCGCTGCTGCGGGCAATGGACAACGCGCACCGCTTGCTGAGTTCGCCGGCGGCGAAGGCGTTCGATCTCGCGCTGGAGCCGCTCGAGCGCACACGAAAATATTTTCCGGCGTTTGAGCCGGGCATGCGCTTCGACGCGCCCCGCGACCGCTTTGGTGCGAAGTATGAAGAGAGCATGGTGGGGCGGTTTGGGCTCGGGTGCCTGCTCGCGCGGCGGCTGTGCGAGGCGGGCGCGCGTTTCATCGAAGTGACGACCGAATACATCCCGTTTCTGAACTGGGATACGCACGAGAACGGGCACGCGCGGCTTGTCGGCATGAAGCAGATGATCGACGCGCCCATCGCGCAGCTCGTGCGCGATCTCGAGGAGCGCGGGCTGCTCGACCGCACGCTCATCGTGCTCGCGAGCGAGTTCAGCCGCGACATGATGCTCGAGGGAAAACCGGAGAAAGCGGTGAAGGACCAGGTCGTGGTGCCGACGGTGATCAACGACGAAAAATTCTACGGCATGCACCGGCATTTCACGGCGGCGGGCAGCGTGCTCATGTTTGGCGGCGGCATGAAACGAGGGCACGTCCACGGCATCACGGCGGATGAGCGCCCGTGCCGCACAATCAAGGATCCCGTGACGATTTCCGATCTGCACGCGACGATCTATCGCGCGATGGGCATCCCGGCGAACCACGGCTACGACGTGGAGAAGCGGCCGTTCTACGTAACGGTCGACGGCAAGGGCAAAGCGGTGCGGGACTTGTTTGCGTAGGAGGCGGTGGTGTTGCGTTTTACAGTCTTGAATGCCGGATCGGTTCGTCGGAGTCCCGCTGTGTGCCGACGAATTTTATCTGAGCCCGTGGAGCCAATCTTTCGGAAAATTTCCTGCTTCGTCATTCCATGAAATCTGCCCTCCGTTTTCTCCTCCTTCTCTCTGTGGTTGTCGGGTGCTTGCGCGCGGCTGGTGCAGCCGCTCCTTCGCCGAATATCGTGATGATTGTCGCCGATGACATGGCCTACACCGACTACGGGTTCATGGGGCATCCGGAAGTGCGCACGCCGCACCTCGATCGACTTGCCGCGCAGAGTTTGGTTTTTCCGCGCGGCTACGTGCCCAGCAGTCTGTGCTGTCCCAGCCTCGCTTCGATCATCACCGGCCTCTATCCGCACCAACACCGCATCACGGCCAACGATCCCCCCGCCGGAGCCGACGCCGGAAAAACGAAGGCTCCCCGCGGTGCCTCCGCCGCACAGGTGGCCCAGTGGAACGGTGCGCTCGACCACATCGCCACGCTGCCGCGGGTGCTCGGGCAACGTGGCTACCTGAGTTTTCAGACCGGCAAATGGTGGCACGGTGATTTTACGCGCGGTGGCTTTACCCACGGCATGACGAAAGGCTCCCGGCACGGCGACGCGGGACTCACGATCGGTCGCCAAGGCTTGCAGCCGATCTACGATTTTGTGGCCGAGGCCGGCCGGCGGCAGAAGCCCTTTCTTGTCTGGTATGCTCCCTTCCTGCCGCACGTCCCACACACGCCGCCCGAGGCGTTGTTCAAAAAATACGAGCCCCGCTCTGAGTCGCCGAACATTGCCCGCTACTGGGCCATGTGCGAGTGGTTCGACCAAACCTGCGGCGAACTCCTCGGTTTTCTCGACCGCGAAGGGTTGGCGGAAAACACCATCGTGCTCTACGTCGCGGACAACGGCTGGGTGCAATCGACCGAGCACGCCAGTTTCGCACAGAAAAACAAAACCACCCCGTATGACTTCGGCCATCGCACTCCCATTCTCGTGCGCTGGCCCGGCAAAGTCGCGCCGCGCCGCAGCGAAGGGCTGGCGTCGTCGATTGACTTCATGCCCACCGTGCTCGCCGCCTTGGGCCTCAAGCCGGAGGCCCCTTTGCCCGGCATCAATCTCCTCGACGACTCCGCCGTGGCCGCGCGCAAAGAAGTGTTCGGGGAATGCTTCACCGTGCGCTCGCAGACGCTCGACGACCCCGCCGCCAATTTGCTTTGGCGCTGGGCCACCGACGGCAAGTGGCGGCTCATTGTGCCGCGCACCTATGCGGCCACCGGCGTGTTGAAGACGATTCCGAAAGACAGCTACCTCAAGCCCTACCTGAGCGAGACACTATCGGATGCGCGGCCGCTGCTTTTCGATATCGCTGCCGATCCCCGCGAGGAAACCAACCTCGCCGTCCAGCACCCTGAGATCACGGCCGCCCTGCTCCGGAAAATGGATGCAGTGTGGAATCCGAAACCCAAAGCACCCTGACCGTGCGGCGCAGACGCCGCCCTGTCTGCCATCGCCCCCGGCCGGAAGTGCCGTGTGGATCGCACGCACGCTTGGACTGCTCGACCGCACGCTCATCGTGCTCGCGAGCGAGTTCAGCCGCGACATGATGCTCGAGGGAAAACCGGAGAAAGCGGTGAAGGACCAGGTCGTCGTGCCGACGGTGATCAACGATGAAAAATTCTACGGCATGCACCGGCATTTCACGGCGGCAGGCAGCGTGCTGATGTTTGGCGGCGGCATGAAACGCGGCCACGTCCACGGCATGACGGCGGACGAGCGGCCATGCCGCACAATCAAGGACCCGGTGACGATTTCCGATCTGCACGCGACGATCTATCGCGCGATGGGTATCCCGTCGAACCACGGCTACGACGTGGAGAAGCGGCCGTTTTACGTGACGGTCGACGGCAAGGGCAAAGCGGTGCGGGACTTGTTTGCGTAAGTTCCGCGAAAGTGGTGCCGCGGTTCGCGGGCGGCGGAGAATTTACGAGGAGTGCGGCTTGTCCCAGAGCGGTTTGCCGGACTCGGGGGGCGCGGCGTGCGGGGCGTTTTTCCCGTGTTGGAGTTGCGGGGCGCGGGCGGCGTTTTTCTGTTGGGTGGCCAGCGCGGCGAAGGCGTCGGGGCTGTTTGCGGACGATGGGGATTCGTGGGTGGTCGGGGAATCGGCGGAGGCCTCCAGCATGAGCTCGCGTTCCGCTTCAAGCCAGTGGCCGATGTCGTAGCCGTGGGTGTTGCCGCGAGCGGTCCAGATTTCGTGGGCGCGCCGGGCGATGTCTTCGTGGGAGGGGGGATTCGATTTCATAGGCGGGCGGGTTGGGCGGGAATCTGGACGCGGAAGAAATTTCCGGCGTCTTCTGCTGAGGGCGGACCACAGTAAACCCCAGCGGTTCCAAAGCGGCAAGTGTGGCCCCGAGGCCCGGGAGCGGTATTAGCCGGCTTTCCGCGGTGAAGTGGTCCACTGCCGCCGAGAGTGGCGCGGGTGTTTCAGCTGCGTGGCGTGAAGCTGACCCGCTCGGCGCGCGGGATGCGGCGGAGGCGCCAGCGTTGGGCGGCGTTCACGATGAAGCCGGGGCAGCGCGGCGTGCCGCAGCGGCACGGATGCAGGTGCCAGTCGCCGAAAGCGAAACCGTAGTCGAAGGTGAGTTCGGCGCCGGCGGGGATGTCGCGGCGCGCGATGATCCAGACACGACCGCGGATGACCTCGATGCGGCAGTTGGGTGTGCAGGAGTGATTGATGAGGCGGGCGACGTTGCGGCGGGTGCGGCCATCGAGATCGTGGCGCTGGGAAAGGTTGAAAATGTAGACGCTGGCGTCGCCACCGCGGCGCTGGCGGGCGAGGCGCTGGGTTTCGCGACGGGCGGCTTCGGCCTTCGTGATGCGTTCGCCGGTGTATTCGATCACGGGTGTGCCGTCGGGGATCGGCTCGCGGGCGTAAACGCCGCGGCCGTGAATCGCAGATTGTGCGGCGACGATCCAGCGGGAGGCCGCCGCAGGTTGGGGGCGGATGGGGCCGGAGGATTTTCGAGGACGCGGGCGGCGGGCAGACATGCCGAGGGAATCGGGCATCGGGGGAGGGGCGGCAAACGGTTTCGTCAGCGCATCTTCCTCGCCAACCTCCGTCCGGCGGGGAGAGGCTGCGCGCGATTCCCCCCTCCCCACTTATGAGAACTCGTCGAGAATTTCTGCGCGCGACGGCGGTCGGCGCGACGGCTGCGGCCGGATTGAGCACCCGTTTGTCGGCGGCCAATGGCCCGGCTGCCGATCCGGCGCGAGCGGGGGCGCCTGCGGGTGCGCCGAACGCAGTGACGGCGCGGCATCGCAATCTGTTCAACGGCGATACGTGCACGTTTTTCTACAATCCGGAGATCTGGCACCCGGAGAGCGGGCCCTACACGGCGAAGGCGATTTACCGGTTGGTGGGCAAGTTGGCGGACAGCGGGGTCGACACGTTTCTCGTGAACGCGAATGCCTCGACGGCGTGGTATCCGAGCAAGGTGGTTCCGACGATTCTCGACGGCTACAAGCGCGGCGACCGGGAGTTTTTCCGCGGCCATGCGATTTGCGCCGGGGCGACCGAACCGGCGGCGGTGGAGAAATTCATCGACGATTCGATGGTGTTTATGAACCGCTACCAGGACCTCCTCGACGCGGGGGTCGATTGGCTGGCCGAGGCGGCGAAAGCGTGTCGGGAGCGGGGCATCTCGCCGTGGGTGAGCATCCGCATGAATGACATGCACGGGCAGAAAAATTTCGAAGGCAGCTATTTCAACGCGCCGCTGCTGCGCAAAAAAGAGATGCGGCTGCAGCACAGCGCATATTCGCCGACCATGTGGATTCCCGACTACCGCGAAGGGCTGAACTACGCGCGGCGCGAAGTGCGCGACTTCATGTTTACCCAGATCAAGGAGGTGGTGGAGGACTACGACTACGAAGGGCTGGAGCTGGATTGGTGGCGCAATCCGTTGTGCTGCGAGCCGAACGCGACGCCGGAAACCGTGGAGATGATGAACGACTGGTTTCGCGAAGTGCGGGCGCTCACGGAGCGACGGGCGAAACGGACGGGACGGCCCTATCCGCTCGGTTTCCGGATGCCGGGCCGGCTGGCGGCGCTCAAGTCGATCGGCATCGACGTGGCGACGCTGTGTCGCGAAGGCACGTTGGATTTTATCTGTCCCTCGCATTTTTGGCGGACCTCGTGGGACATGCCGCACGACGAACTACGCCGCGCAGTCGGCGACCGCGTGGCGATCTATGGTGTGATCGAGGACGGCGTGAACCGTATGGCGGCGACGGCGCCGGCGATTCCGCTCACGCGCGACATGCGGTTGATCTCGGCGAGTCACGAGCTGATGCGGGGTAACGCCGCGGGCAAACTCGTGCTCGGGGCCGACGGTATCGAGTGCTACAATTTCGTCTGCACGGATCAGTTGAAGATTCCCGGCGTGATTTCCGACTATTCGACGCTGCGCGATCTCCACAAACTCGCGACGCTGCGCGGCAAGCCGAAGCACTATGCGTTTTCGGACCAGGGAAGCCCGTTCGTGCAAATTCCCTTCGAGCGTGTGCCGCAGCTCCCGGTGGTGTTGGAGCGCGGTTGGATCAAGGCGTTCACCTTGCCGATGTGCGCGGAGCCGGCGGACCGCGGGTTGGAACTCGTGATCCAAGTTGTGCTCAAGGCGGATGACACCATCGGGGAGCTGCCGGTGGCGTTCAACGGGTGCTGGCCGCGGCGCGAGCACACCACGTCGGAACGGCTGCTGTTTCCGTGCGGCGCGTTTACGCACCACGCGCCGGCGAACCGCGGATATGATTTCCGTTTCCCGGTGGCGCTCGTGCGCGACGGCTGGAACGAAATCACGGTCGAGAACGGCGGTCCGAAGACGATCACGGTGGTCGGGCTCGAACTGGCGGTGCGGCCGCGCGCGGCGGGGGCGTGACGTTTTTGCGTGGGCGGCGTCTCCTTCCGTCATGAAATCACTACGTTGGAGCGGGCTGTGGCTTGGTATAGCGCTGGGTGCGGTCTGCGCGGAACCGGCGGGTGAAGCCATCGACTTCGACCGGGCGCGGCGGTTGCTGGAGCGGCAGCGGGCCGGCGAGGCGCTAAACGCCGACGATCGCGCCTATCTCTCGAAGGCGATGGCGGCGCGCAAGGCGAACGCCGGCGCCGGTGCGCGGCCCGCGAACCAGCGCAAGGCCCCCGAACGGATCGTGCCGTTGACCGATCTCGGCGCCGACGAGCGCTACGAAGGCGAGACCGGCGGACTCTACGGCGGCGGAAAAAATACGCCGCCCGCGGCGTTGCAAAAAGCGGCTGAGGCGGAACTCGCCAAGATTCGACCGCTTGATGCGGCGGGGCAGCCTTCGGCGGAAGGCACGATAGGCTTCGTGGCGATCAGCATGTCGAACGCGACGCAGGAGTTTTCCCGTTTCAAGCAGCTGGCCGATGCCTCGCCGCTGAAATCGCCGCGGGTGGCGATCGTGGATTGTGCGCAGGGCGGGCAGGCGATGGCGCAGTGGGTGCCGCCGGACGGCCGCCCATGGACAGAGGCGAAACGCCGACTCGCGGCGGCAAACGTATCCGCGCTCCAAGTGCAGGTGGCGTGGATCAAACTCGCGAATGTGGCGCCGAGCGGGACGTTGCCGGAGCACGGACGCAAGCTGGAGCGCGACACGCTGGCGGTGCTACATAACGCGCGGGCGCTTTTTCCCAATCTCCGCATCGCCTACCTCGGCAGCCGCACCTACGGCGGCTATGCGGTGGGCGGGCTCAATCCGGAGCCGTATGCGTTTGAAGGCGCGCTGGCGGTGCGTTGGTTGATCGAGCGGCAGG
>CALRZR010000081.1:0-26706 GCA_943372705.1 Opitutus sp. GAS368
TGTGACTATCTTTGAGGGCGCAGAGCGCATTCAGGTGGACGGTTCCCTGATTGCGGAGTCCGATGACGGCGATGTTGATGCGCTCGTTGGCGCCGGCGATGGCGGCGTAAGATTTGGCGCTGAAGCCCATCGCACCGAGGTAGACTCCAGCGGTGCCGATGGCGGATTTCGTGATGAATTCTCTGCGCGGGGTTGGTTTCATGGGAGGCGGGAAACAGTGATTGCGACGCGAGAGCGGAGGCTAAAGGGAATGGCTGGCGGATGAAACCATGAATTTGCGGCGTCGGCGCTCTCGGAACGCAGGAGGGAATCGCACGAGAAAGCCGTTCGCATACCTTGCGGATCGGCCGAGGCGGCCCGCGAAGCGACCGGGTCGGCGAGCGGCGCTCGCACTATTGCAAACTGAGATCGACGATGCGGAACAAACCGGCGGGGATGGTGAGTGACAGCTTGTTGCCCGCGGGCCGAAGGGTTTCTCCGCTGAGAATATCGACACAGGACATCGGTCGCAAGTGTTGGAAAACTATCTCCACCGGCCTAGCCGCAGGGTCGAGGAATCCGGGATCGATGAGCACCACGCGGACGTGTTTGTCATCGAGTCTGCTGGCCGACCAGTGGGCCTGCCCTGTCACGTTGATCGGCATCTCAGCGGCGGCCGCGCGAAGCCGTTTCGTGACCTCGGATTGGTAGTCGATGGCACTGTGTTTCACTCCGGCCTCGTCGAAGAAGCTTTCGCCGTCGGTGATCACGGTGCGGCGAAAACGTTTCTGTTGGCCAGCCTGGGCAGGAATGATTGGGACGAGGCCGTAAGGTAACTCGGGGAGGAAATTGCAGGTGCGTTGACGAACATTCATGGCGTAGGCCGAGAAGTCGGAGCCCGGCAAGACACTGCCTCCCCAATAGGAATCCAGCCGCGAGAATACCATGGCGGGATCGTTGTCTTGGGGGAACGAGTAGCGATGGCCGTTGATGCCGTGTTTGAGAAAAAGGTCGGAGGGTGGGGCACGCATCACGAGTGCCACGCTAGAGCAGGATAACAGGGCTTCACGGCTGGGAATCTGGATGATACCCTTCTCGAGCATTTGGTAGAAAGGAACCAATTGGGCGAAGAGGTCGGCGGTCTGCGCGGGCCGTCGGGCGGCTTGGGCTCGGTCGCCCAACGGGTCGTTGCCATCCATCACGTAGGCCCCGACGCCGGCGACGCCGGCATGAATGTCGCTGAGAAAAACGTCGGCTCCCATCGACGCGGTCGAAACCAGTGTGCGAAGATGATGGGTGAGGATCTGCTGGGCGCCCCACTCGAACATGCGGTTGAAATTGGCGTCGTCGGTCACCGTGCGGGAGGCCCAGCGGTTGAAGCTGCCCGTCTGCCAAAGTCCCACCCGCCCGGCGAGGCTGAGCTCCTGGCTGCGGCAGTTGGTTTCTTCGAGCGCCGGGACGAACACGTCGCGAAACTTCTCATTCAGGAGGACCTGGCTCCAGAACGGGACGTAACAGGTGCCGTTCCAAAATATGTTTTTGTTGCGGAAGAAAATGATTTTGCCGTGGGCGCGGCAGAGTTCGGCGAGCGGAAAAATGATCTGCTCCACGACCGCACGGGTGTGCTCGGTTGTGCCCTCCATCTCGGCAAAGACGAAACCCTTCAGGTGCTTCGGCGCGGCTTTGAGCAACCGCTCGAAGGTGGATAACGGGAAGAATACCGCGTTGCCGTGGCCGGCCCAGACTAGCGTATTTTCAAGCTTGGCCTCTTTTTCGGCGATGACGGCGACGAGTTCGTCGGCGGTGTTTTTGTAGGGCATCCGGCGGTCACGTTCTTGGCACCAAAGTTCGCCGGGATTTTCGACCTTTTGGCTCAGCGTAATGCTTGTGGCGAACTGCACATGCCGAAATGCGCGGGCATCGCCGATCTGGGTGATGGCCAGCGTTGACCGTGGAGCGGGTTGATAGTCCGGGGCCTTGAAGTCCCTCACCTGCTTGGTCATCACCGCGATGTTTTGCTCGAGTTCGGCGAGGCGGCCCTGCGCCTTTTGCGTAGCGAACGCCTTTTTCCAGCCGGGGCGGTCGAGCCGGTAGGCGTAAATTTCGTTTCCGCCGGAAACGTCGCTGCCCATGAAGAGCGTCTTCAGCTCCTCGTCGAAGTGGGAATCGGCGAAGGAGTAGGGGCCGA
This sequence comes from Opitutus sp. GAS368, assembly GCA_943372705.1. GTDB lineage: Bacteria > Verrucomicrobiota > Verrucomicrobiia > Opitutales > Opitutaceae > GAS368. The sequence goes on from CALRZR010000081.1 coordinate 2,168, forward strand.
TGATGGTTTCGCGAAGCGAGCCGTCCTTTTCGTAGAGAATGAGCACGTTTCCAAAGTGCCCGAGAATGAACTCGTCGCCCGGGACCTTCACCTTTCGGAGCAGGCTCATCCGGTAGGGAATGTTGGGAATCCGCCGGTCGGATTTCGTGAAGAGCAGTTTTCCCTGCGCGTCGTAGGCGTGCACGGTGCCGTTTTCGCGCCAGCCGCCACCGAGCATGATTTCGGCTTTGCCGTCGTTGGTCAGGTCGGTGAGCAGCAGGCTGAAGAAACGCTTGCCCGGATTCATGCCGGGCGTGGCGAGGTTGTCGTGCTTCCAAGCGATGGAGAGGTTGCGCGGATTCAGGAGAAAGAGCTTTAGAATGCCGGTGAGGCCGCTGGAGGCGGTGGCCATGGCTACGGAATCGTCGCCGCCGCCCGAGACGTCGCCGGCCCGGAGGTGGCGGATGACGTGCTCGGTCTTGAGCTGGTTGAGCACGTGCCCCTGCGGTGACAGCGCATAGAGCACTTGCTCCACGCCGCCAGTGAGGACGATTGCCCGACCCTCGCGATCGCGGGCAACGCACACTTGGTAGAGCGGCGCCGTCCGCGCGAATTTCCAGAGCAGAGTGCCGCGGTGATCGTAGACGTAGAGCGTGCCGTCCCCGGAAGCCACGAGGACCTCATCCACGCCGTCGCCGGTGATATCGGCAACCGCCAGATCAAACGGGAATCCGCCGCCGCCTTGGGCCGACCAGAGGGGGCGTCCATCCGTGCCGAAACAGGCGGTGGTGCCATCGAGGCTCGCCGTTGCGACCGCGCGGCCGCCGGCCGGGGCACGCATCGTCTTCAGGTGGTAGACGGGGCTCTGACCGGCCACGAACGACCAGTTGTCGGCCGACTCCGAACGCGATTCTTGGGCCGCCTGGCTGGCGGAGCCCAAACCAATGAGCAGCACCAAGATTCGCAGAATGAGGCGGGGGAGCGTATTCATGGTCGGTGTAGGCTTCGTCGCTGGAACGCCGAGGTGACGATGCCGGTTGTTTTTTGGCTAAAGCTACGGAGGACGTCGACGCCCACAACTATTCTCGACGCGCGCACGGCGGCTACGCGGCAGAAGGCGGTCGCTTGCATAGAAGGATAAGCTCAAATCAGAGGATTTTTTTGTGAAATTCCGTCCCATGTTGGGAGGGAAAACTTGCGCCGTGATCCGCGCGGTGTTGGAGCCTCTCGGCCTCCCGGCGGCGGATCAGCCGAGTATTTTGTGGCTCACCGCGGAAGATGTCTGCCCGCAGCTGGGATGTTATGGCGACGCCTGCGCGGTGACGCCGAACTTGGATCGCTTCGCAACGCAAGCGGTGCACTACACCCAAACGTTCGGCATCGCGGGTGTGTCTGCGCCGCGTCAGTCGGGCCCCATAGCCGGGGAGCTGCCGGCCTAGATTGGTCGTCGCACGGCGACTATCCAGGGCATCGGTGCCGCGTCGCTTCTGGTTAACGATGCAACCAAAACTTCCGCTTCCCCCGCCGGTGCCGATCACTCCAATTTTAAGCACCCCAAATTTATGAAAACCCCCTATTCCCTCAGGCGCTGCGGTTGTGCCGCGGCGGTTGTATTCCTGCCGTTGTTCGCATTTGGCCAGGCCGTGCCCAATAGTGCCGCTGCGCCGACCGACAGCGTGAAGAATCAGGAGGCGCCGGTTGAGTTGAGCCCCTTCGTGGTCCAGACCGACAAAGACGTCGGTTACCTCGCGGCCAACACGATGTCGGGCAGTCGCCTCAACACTCCCTTGATCGATACACCGGCCTCCATCACGGAGATGACTAAGGAGTTTCTGGAGGATATCGGCGCGACCGAAATGATGAATGCCGTCGACTACGCGATGGGGTTTCAGTCCGAGATGGCCGGAGCGAACGACAATACGACCCAGTTCAACTCAAACCGGGCGATCGCGCGCGGCCTCGGTCGCGGAACGGCGTCCCGCGATTTCTTCTCGTGGGGCCTTAGTTCGGACACATTCAGCGTGGAGCGCATCAGCTTCAGCCGCGGTCCCAATTCGATTCTCTACGGCGTCGGCAGCGCCGGCGGCATCATCAACTCGATGTCCAAGCGCGCCAACTTCAGGCGCGCGAGCGAAGTCAACGTCCGCACTGATGAGAACGGCAGCTGGCGCGTGCATCTGGACCACAACCAACCGCTCAGAAAGAACCTCGCGCTGCGCGTGAACCTGCTGCAGGAGGATCAAAAAACCTGGCGCGAGCTCGAATATACGCGGACCCAGCGCCTGCACTTTGCGGGAACGTGGCGGCCATTCCAGCGGACCGAGATTCGGGCCGACTACGAGCGCGGCGCGCAGGACCGTTTGCTCGGTCTGCGATTCAGCGCGCGCGACTACTTCATGATGTGGCAGGATTCGGGCAAGCCGAGCTACGACCGGGTGGTGAACGGCAACACCTATCCCATCGGCACGTCGTCGTGGGGCGCCAATCCGCGACTGGTTTACGAAGGCGATGCGAACAAATGGTATAACTTCCAGCGCTATGCACAGACGCGCGGAAGAGGGGGCGTCGTCGCCGGCGGACTCAAGATGACCGACGAAGCCCATGTGCCCTTCAGTGCGGTGCTGCTTGGACCGGCCTCGACTTCCGACAACGCCTACTGGTCCGGATCGGTCGTGCTGCAGCAGGAAGTGACGCGCAATCTCTACGTGGAGCTGGCCGCCAACCGGCAATACGACTGGCGGGTCGTCAACCGTGCGACGAGTCACGATCAGATGGGCGTCCGGATGGAACCCAACCGCCTCCTGCCGGACGGCAGCGTAAACCCGAATTTCGGGGCGATGTTTTTGGAGGGTCAGGCCCTTTTGAACCGATCTGCGGGCGACAACGTGAACCTACGCGCGTCAGCGACCTACGAGCTCAATACGCGCCGCAAATGGCTTGGCCACCACAGGTGGTTGGTGATGGCCACCGATGAAGATGGGGAGGGCGCCAGCACCCAATGGAACGAAGCCAACCTCACGCCCTTGAATCCGGCGGTGCCGGCGTTTTCCAATGCGCAGAATACCGTCAACCGGCGGACCTACCTGAATTTCCAAGGCGGAAACCGCAGCTACAACCAGGATCCGTTTCGCCGCGTGTATGCGCCGACGGCATTTTCCGATCCAGCCAACGCGCTGACGGGCACGATCACGCCGGGATTTTTCGTCAGCAACCAAAGCCCGAGCAACAGCAAGAACACGGCCGCGATGGTGGCCGGCCAAAGCGGATTCTGGGACGGAAAGTTGATCGTGACCTACGGTGTCCGCAAAGACTACGCGGACCGGCAGAATACGCTCTTGAGCCGCAACGCGACGACGCAAGAGGTCACCGGGGTGATTTGGAATCCCGTGCAATCCTATAGCGGCACGACCCGCACGCAGGGAGCGGTATTCCATCTCAACTCCTGGCTGTCGGTCTACGGCAACCGATCGGACAACTACTCGCCGCAGTCGGCCCTCGACATCAACGGCAACAACATCGGCAACGTGCGCGGCGAAGGACACGACTACGGCTTGAAGTTTCGCGTGGGTGAAAACCGCTTTCACGGCCGTGTGGGCATCTTCGAATCGAAAGCCGCGAACCAATCCGGGCGGAATTTCAACATCTTGACCTACATCCAGGGTATTTGGCAGGGACTCGAAGGAGCCACCGGTGAACACGTCGCCCGGTTTGTCGGCAGCCCGATCAGTAATACGGATACACAAGCGACCAAGTCGACCGGCATGGAGGCCGAGTTTACCGCGAATCCGGCCAAGGGGCTGGCGATCACTTTCAACTATGCGACCCTCAAAGTGGAGGCGACCGATCTCTATCCGATCAGTCGCGCCCACATCGCGCAACACCGGGCCCAATGGGCCGCGAACGGCGGCGTCGCGACACCCCTCGGCGGCTCCGGCAATACGGTGGCGGGCGCACTCGCGCTGATTGACGCCAACCTCGCGCAGGACGCGTTGCAGGACGGCCGCGAGGCCTTGAACAACTATCCGATCAGCCTCAGCGGATTCGGCCGGTATCAGTTCCAAGGTGAAAAGTTGAAGGGCTGGAGTGTCGGCGCCGGCGCCCGTTACCGCGCCAACCGGGTGCTCGGTTACACACCGGATAGCCGTCCCGTGCGCGCACCGAAGTGGTTTCTCGCCGACGCAAATCTGGCCTACCGGCGGCCCATTTGGAACCGCCGCGTCGACATGCGGGTGCAGCTGAACGTGCAGAATCTCTTCGACAATCATGACCTCGTTTGGACCGCGATCGATGTGACGACCCTGCAAAAGAACGACTACTCCCTCTTCACGCCACGGCAGTTTATCCTGTCGGCCAGCTTCTCTTATCGCTGACGGCACGCGTGGGCCGCGTTGATTGGTCGTAGCCGACCAGCCGGGGCCAGCGTCACGACAACCAGTTTCCCGTGAAAATCATCGTGACCGATCACCTCGCATTGCAACCACGGCGGCGCAGTTTCGACCCACGGGTTTGGACGCTGCTCGCGCTGTGCCTCGGGCTAAATTTGCCTGGCGTGCCCTGCCGCGGTGCGGACAGCACTTCGGTAACGGTCTGGGCGGCGCCGACCGGCGCGCCCGTCTCGCCGGATTATGAAGTGACGGTTTCCCGAGGCGGCGAGTCGTGGCGGCCGGCCACATTTTGGTCGTTCAGCCGCGCAGTCGACAAGACCCTCGATCCCGAAGGGCTCTACATCAAGTTGTCGTTTCTCGCTCTGCACTCGACGGAATACAAGGAGCCCGAAAAACAGCGCGACACCTACGCGCATTCATGGACGCAGTTCGACTTCGACGGAAGTCCGGTCGAAGTCGCTGTGAAAATCAAACGGAGTCTGACGGGCCTGACCCTTCCGCTGCGCAGCGCCGCGGTGCTGCCATCGGTCTACGGGATCAAAGCCCGGGTCGAGGGCGGCGACACCATTCGTTTTTCGCTCAGCGGGCCGGCGAAAATCGCAGTGGTTCCGAATGCGGAGGAGGCCCGGGTGCAGTTGTCGAATCACGATGAGAAACAGGCGCTCGAAGGCTATCGGAACCCGCTTTTTTTGTTCGCGCGCGGGCCCGAGCGCGACGTGCCCGCGAAAGAGGTTCAGGGAACCCTTGTGGTGCGCCCCGGGCAAATGGTGACTCCGGCGGAGTTCGGACGGGCGAAGATGATTTGGTTCGAACCCGGCCTGCACGACTACTCCCGTTTCCGCGGAGACGAGCAATACTACATGGTGCTTCGAGCGGGACAGACCGCCTACCTGGCCGGCGGGGCGTGGGTGTTTGGGAATTTCCGGTCCGAGGTGCGCCGGCCGATCGCGGATATTCCGTTGGTCCGGGGACGTGGCATTCTGTCGGGGGACAAACAGCCGTGGGACGGCGTGCCGTATATGCGGTGTGTCGTTTCAAACGTGCGGCTGGACGGCGTAACGTTGACCGACCCGCACAATCACATTCAGCACTCGATTGCGCCGGTGCGAGATGTCGCGGTCGTCGGGGCCTGGCATGGTAACACGGACGGTTTCACGGTCGAACCGCGAGCGGGTGAGACCTATGCCGGTTGGCATCTCGACGACTGTTTCGTGATGGCGGCCGACACCAACCTTAAGATCGGCGGCCCGGGCCGAGCGCGGAACTACACGATTTGGCAGCTGAACAACGCGGAACCCGCGTGGTTTCGCAACACGAACGGCGCCGTGATCGACGGTGTAAACGTGATCGCCTTCAACAACTGGCCGCCTCCGGGTGGCAGGGCCTCGCGGCAAACGATCAATCTGCACGGCGGCTACGGCGGCGTGCGCAATACGATTGTGCGGAACGTCGTGATCGAGGCGCCGTTTGTGCCCCTCTTGTTTCTGTTGCCCGCGGAAGATCCGCAGGCGCCGCAATTCGAAAATGTGCTCTTCGAAAACATCGTCGTGAAAACCCCGCACATCGCGGCGAAGTCGCCGATCGGTGCCGCGACGGCCGGCGGGCCCGCCACTGGACGTATCGTGTTCCGCAACCTGGTGGTCAACGGCGTGCGGGTGACCAACGCCAACTGCCGCGACTACTTTGAACTGCTGCACGGCGTTACGCCGGGAAAGGAATTGGTGTTCGAATGAAAACAGGACCCTCCCAGTCGAAGATCGTGGCCAACCTCGTGGCCGCGATTGTGTCGCTGTTGCTTGTGGGGGCGGCCGCCGCGACCGTCGCCGCCGAACTCGACGCCAAGGGGCGGCAAAAACTTTCCGGCGATACCCGGGCAGTCATCGTGGTCACCGGTATGAAACTGCGGGAAGATGCGACTGGCGCCGTCCAGCTGAAAGATTTGGCGGTGGCCGAAGGAGCCGTCGTGCGGGTGACGAGGCGCGGCGCAAAGACCGAGGAAAACCGCACGGCTCCGTTTGGCGCAGGCCGGCCGAAGGCCGCGCGGGGTTATTTTTCCGCGGATTTCGCCGTGGATCTCGACGCGACCTATGACATCGCCATGACCTTCAAAGATGGCACCGTGATCCGCGTCGACGACTACCGGTTGCCGCGCGAATGGCGCACCCATTTCTATTTTCACAGCACGCGCGGCACGAAGTCGCCGGCGTCGGTGTTGCGGATCGGCCGGGATGAGGCGACCGGCCTTTCCTGTTACGTGTATGCGGTGTTTCCACTCGAAGCCTATCGGTCACTCGGTGGACGTCACTTTGAGAAGTGACCGTCGACACCCGCGCCGTTACCCGCCCAAACTTTTTATGTTCTTCACACAAATCCTCCGCAGCTCACGTCCGATCCGCTCGTGGTCGCCGGGCCTGGTGCAGTTGACGGTTGCTCTGGCCGGGGTGGCTGCGGTGGCGGAGGTGCCTGCGCGCGACATTGCCCGGATCGAGTTTGTGGTGCGCAAAGTTTCGGACGAGGTCCTGCGCTCCACCCATACTGCGGTGTCGGAGATTGCACCCGGCACGCAGCCCGGCCGTTATAACGAATGGTTGTATCAGAACTTCATGATCGCGGAGGCGATGAAGGAGTTGGGCCAAATCTGGGACGACGAAGTTCGCGTCACCTATGCGCGGCGGCTGGTGGAGTTCTACTGTGCGTGGGAGCCGACCGTGACGTCCGCGACGCCTCCGAAGCAAGTCAGCTGGTTTCGCGATCCCGCGGAAATGTGGCATTGCGGCCTCATCGCGGCGTTTGCCGAGCAGCAACGTCTGCATCCCACACCGGCGAAGCAGCGCGGATTGGAGATTTTTGAACGGTTCCTTGCGGCGGCTCCGCGTTTGCCGGACGGCACGTTGGTGCGGCGCAAGCGGGCGCCATGGGATTCGTTGGGATTGCAGATCGATGATCTTTACATGGTGGTGCCGTATTGGGTGCGGATGGCGCAGCTGACGGGAGATCCGCGCCTCTATGATCGTGCGGCCGACGAAGCGTTGCGCTATCATCGCTACCTCTGGAACGAAAAGGACCGGCTGCATCGTTGCCTCTGGGTGGAAAAATTGCAGCGCCCGGCGGCACTCTATTGGGGACGGGGCAACGGGTGGTATGTGATGGCGGTGACCGATCTTTTGCGGCACCTGCCGGCGAACCATCCAAAACGCCCACACGTGCTGGCTGATTTTCGCGATGTGATGGCCGGCATTGTGGCCCGGCAGGACAACGATGGCCTTTGGCATCAATTGCTCGACCGTCCGGACAGTTTCACCGAGTCGTCCTGTTCCGGGATGTTCACCTATGGTCTGCTGAACGGGGCGAGGCAGGGATGGCTCGACGCCGGGGCCAAAGCGGCCGGCCTCCGCGGGTGGGCCGGCCTGCAAACAAAACTCTCCGACGATTTTCAACTGCGTGACGTCGTGCCCGGCACCGATATGCGCGACGAGCCCGAGTATTACTTGAACCGACCGCGGGTCACCCACGATCCCCACGCCATCGGTCCCTTTCTGCTCGCCGGCGCTGAACTGCTCCGCGACCAGAACACGCGACGCTGACATGGCCATGTTTTGCCGAACGTTGATTCGACTGTTGGCAGTGGGAGTTTTCTGTTTGGCGGGACGTTCCGAGGAACCGTCTGTCATGTTTCCATTGCAGGTGTCCGCGTCGCATCGTTTTCTAGTCGAAGCGCAAAATCGGCCCTTTCTTGTGCAGGCCGAAGCCGCTTGGTCCCTGATCATCGGTCTGACACGCGACGAAGTGGATCGCTATCTGCGCGACCGGCGGGCGCGGGGCTTCAATGCGCTCATCGTCAATCTCATCGAACACCAATTTGCCGGCGGCGCGAATCCCCATGCGGCGCCGCTCAATCGGCAAGGCGACGCACCGTTCGCGGCGGCGGATTTCGACGCGCCGAACGAAGCCTATTTCGCCCATGCCGATTGGGTGCTCGCAAGGGCGGCGGAGGAGGGATTCGCGGTCTGGCTGGCGCCGTGCTACCTCGGTTATCCGCGTCTCACCGAGGGTTGGTATGACGAAGTCTTGCAAAACGGGACCGAGCGTTGCCGTCGCTACGGACGCTTTTTGGGCCGTCGTTACGCGGCACAGCGCAATCTCATCTGGGTGCTGGCGGGAGATCGCAATCCCGATGCGGCTCGCGCCATGGTCGAGGCGATGGCCGAGGGAATCCGGAACGGGGGAGGCGCCCAATTGATGACGGCACACTGTCGGCCCGGGGAATCGCCGCGGATGATCTTTCCCGATGCTCCGTGGCTGGAGTTGAACAATGTCTACACCTACGATCCGGTGCATCGCAACGCTCTCTACGCCTATCATTCGAAACCGGTCATGCCGTTCATCCTCTTCGAGAGCGCATATGAGAATGAGCGGGGGGCGACGGCGGGGAGATTGCGTGCCCAAGCCTATGCGGCGCTGTTGGCCGGTGCCTGCGGGCAAGCGTTCGGCAACCTGCCGGTTTGGAAATTTGGCGAAGGCTGGAGCGAAGCACTCGCCAGCGAGGGCGCTACTTCCATGACCCTGGTCTCCGCGCTGTTTCGGTCACGGGCGTGGACCGAGCTCGTTCCCGATTCGACCCACGTGGTGGTGACGGAGGGTTATATCGGTGGCGAAACTTGGGTGGCCTGCGCCCGCACCCGGGATCGACGCACGATCATCATTTACCTACCGGAAAAACCGGTCCGCCAAAAGTCCGGTCCGGCGAATTCGCGTCGCGACGCGCCGACGGTTGACGTCGATCTGACGCAGTTGTCCGGCCGTCAGGCCACGGCGTGGTGGTATGATCCCCGTCGTGGCACGGTGAGCCCCGCCGGCGAGTATCCTACGGTCGGCACGCGCACTTTTGCCCGGCCCGACGATTCCGATTGGGTGCTCGTGATTGATGACGCGTCGGCCAAACTGTCGCCGCCGGGGCGTCCGACGGACGCGAAAACACCGTGAACACGTGCCGATACCGCGGGTGCCGTTGCAATCCGCCGAGCCCGGGGCGCGGCATCGGACGATGGTGGTTGCTCGCGGTAGTGTTGGCGGCGGCCACCACGCTGCGCGCAGCGATACCGGCGGCAGCCCGGGACGACCCTCGCTTCACGCTGGGCTATCTGGTTGTGACGCACTACGCGGGGGTGCGCAACGACGGCACGGGCGACTCCACGGCCGGCCTCCAGCAGGCAATCGACGATGCGTATGCAGCCAATCTGGTGTGCTTCCTGCCGCTGGGAACTTATGTGATTTCGGATACGCTGAAGTGTGCGCAGTGGCATTTGCTGAAATCGGACGGCGTTTCGTTTGAAACGAATCCGTTCAAAATTGCCGCCTTTCAAATCTCGGGAGAACACGGTCCCGCCGCATCGCGTCCGTTGGTGCGGCTCGTGCCGTCCGCCGCGACCGCGCCGAAATTCGGCGACGCTGCGAAACCGCGGCCGATGCTGTTGCTGCGGCTCTACGAATCCACCCGCTATCCCAATCCGCCGCGGGCCGAACCGGCCGATATCATGGGCGCCCCCAATGGTTGGGATTTGGATACGTCCTACCTGTTCGACTGCCGGTTGCGGAATATCGATTTCGACTGCGAGGGCCAAGCCGGCGCGATCGGAGTCGTGTGGCCCGCGGCGCAGGGCGCATGCGTGGAGAGTGTGCGGATCGATGCGCGCGGGGCGCATGCCGGGTTTTACGGACTGCCCGGACGAAACTGGGGTGCCGTGGACCTTGAGGTGCGCGGGGGTGAATATGGTATCCGGCACGGTTACGGCGCCGGGCAGGCGGCGAATCGCGAGGTCTGCGCCGGTGTGACCCTGGTCGGCGTCCGTTTGCTCGGCCAGACGCGGCGTGCGATCGACTACGTCGACTTCGTGCCTCTCGTGATGATCGGATTCGCCATCGAAAAAGATTTCGCCGCGCCGGGAGCGGCCGCGGTGCCGCCGATCTCCGTCGTGGAAAACACCGGCACCGCCAACAACACGCTGGTCCTGCTAGACGGCAGCATCGTGTTGCGCAACGCCCCCCCCCGGACTGGCGGCCATCGCGAATCCCGGCAACGGCACGACCGCGGGCAAGACCCTGTATCTGAGAAATCTCTACATCACGGGATCGACGCGTCCCGTGCAGGCTACGGCCGGTGCCGGCGTGACCGTGAGCGACGCGGCGCGCTGGGTGCGGATCGACGAATACGCCTATGCCGATCCGCGCGGGAGCACCGGGGCGTTTGCCGCCGGGACTACGGTCCGGGCGTTCGCCGCGCGGAGCGTCATCGATGGTTCGACCAACGCCAAGAGCGAGCCGGTCGTGAGCGTGGCGCCGGATGCCGAGCCGCCGCCCGGTGATCTGGTCGCGCGGCATCTGCCACCGGGTGGCTTTCCGTATTTCGAAGGCGCAAACTCGCCTGCCGCAGTGGTCGTGACCGAAGCGCCCTTCGGGGCAGTCGCCGGCGGCGATGTGGATGCGGCGACGGCGACTCGTAACACGTTGGCGATTCAGGCGGCGATCGACGCGGCCGCGGCCGAACCGCGGTTGGCCGGACGGGTGTTCCTGCCCAAGGGAGAATTTCAGATTTCCGGCAAGCTGGTCTTGCGTGGCACGACGCAGCTTTTCGGCGCGGGCAAGTGCAACCTGGCGATGCTGTCCGCGCATGCGAGTTGGCAGCCGACGGCGACTCCGGGCGTGTTGATCGAGACGGTCGATGATCCCGGCGCGAGCTGTTATCTCGGCTCGCTGGACCTGACCGTCCCGAAACGCAATCTCTACGAAAATCCCTTCACATTTCTACACTGGCGCGCGGGCGCGGCCTCGATGACCCATGACCTCCGCGCCGAGTGCGGACTTTGGCTGAACCGCCCCCGTTTCGACCCCGCTCGCATCGCCCCGTTCGTGTGTGCCCGCTTCGACGGTGGGGCAGGCGGGCGCCACTATTTCTTCGGGAACTTCGAGCAGCAATTTACCGCCAGTGCGAGTCCGGTGGATGGCGCGGGTTTTCGAAGCGTGGTCATAGATCGCACGTCGCAGCCCCTGTGGTTTTACGGTTTCAACAATGAAGGTGGAAAGACCGACCGCCGCGCGACAGACGTCGAGGTCTTGGGGGCGCGCAACGTGGTGATGCTCGGCTTCAAGCGCGAAGGCGGGGCGCCGATGTTGACGTTGCGAGATTGCCGCGACGTGGCGTTGCTCGGTGGCGGAGCGATGCGCGAAGCTCCGAAGGGGCGCACCGGGGCCGCGGCGGCTGCCTATGTGGAACTCACCGGAATCTGTTCCCGCGTGTTGGTGGCTGGTCTGTTGGTGCAACAAGTCGCGGACGGTGGCGGTGGCTACACCGTGTGGGAAAGCGCCGCCGACGGCGCTGCGGTTCCGTTTCCGCTCGGTGCGGCGGTTTTTCAGCGTGGCGATTTTGACTGGTGTGCCCGGGGACCGGGCCAAAGCGCGCCGTCGGAATCGGGCGATGGACCCGCGAACAGCCGATTGGCCAACGTCGCGGCGCGCGTGCGCTGGCAGGCTGGCGATGGGCCGGCGGTGATTGGATTTGTTGTCACCGGCGCGGGCACGCGGACGGTGCTTTTGCGGGCAGTCGGTCCGGGGCTCGCCACACTGGGAGTCGGCGATGGTGTGTCCGATCCGAAGTTGCGACTCTATCGCGGGCCGACGTTGGTGGCGGAAAACGACGACTGGTCGGTCCCGGCCGGGCAATTGTCGGGCGCGACGTTTTCCGCCGCGGGCGCATTCCCACTCGAGGTCGGCAGTCGCGACGCCGCAATTGTGGCCACATTGGGCCCGGGAGAATACACGGCTTCAACGACCGCCGGCGAAGGCGCCCGGGGCACACTGTTGCTCGAGGTCTACGATTGGGACGGCAACTCTGCGGCGCGCCTCGTCAATCTCTCTCTGCTCACCAAATGCGGAGGCGGTGGGGAAAATCCGATCGTCGGTTTCGTGGTGGCTGGCGCAGGCACGCGCGGTGTCTTGGTGCGGGCCGCGGGTCCGTCGCTCGCCGCTTTTGGAGTTGCGGATGGCTTGGCAGACCCGGCCTTCCGACTTTTCCGCGCGGGTGTTTCGACCGAGGGAAATGACGACTGGGAGGTGAGCACCGGCGCCGCGGAGTTATTGCGCGCAACAACGGGAGCGGGCGCGTTTGCGTTTACGCCCGGGGGGCGGGACGCGGCGGTATACGTCCCGCTGTCGGCAGGAAACTACACCGTTCATATTCTCGGTTCGAGCGGCCGCGTGTTAACCGAGATTTACGCTCCGTAGGATTGGTCCGGGGCACGCCTGATTTTGGGTGGTGGAGAGTTCGCCTGCGGTCGATGGATTGCTGCGATGCGGGAAACTTAAGCGAAATATAAAGGTAGCCGCGTTAGGCGGGGGACTTCGGCAGGTTGCGTATCACCGTAGAGGATTCACACTACGCCGCGCTGTGCGTGCGGAGCCGGTAGCTTGAGGGTGGCGTGCCCCGGCTCCAGCGCTTGAAGGCGTTGGAAAACGCAAATTCGTTTTCGTAGCCGACCGCGTGGCCGATGGCGGCGATCGTCAGGTGCGTTTCCGCGAGCAGGCCGGCGGCGTGCCGCATCCGCAGCGCGACGAGGTGCCGCATCGGACTGCACCCGTGGCGGCGCTGGCACAATCGGCGGAGGTGTTCCTCCGAGCAGCCGAGCGCGCCGGACATTTCGGATAGTGTCCACGGGTGGGCGAGGCGGGTGCCGACTTTGCGCCAAAGGAGATCGACCAGCGTATCGCGTGGAGCTAGCCCTGCGGCGCGCGTGGCGAGTCCCCGCACGAGACGGGTCCATGCGTCCAGCATGGCGAGATCGGCCCGGTCGCGGGCCTCGTGAATCAGTCCGACCAGGGCGGAACCGAAGACGACGGAGTCGCAGGCTACGACGGTGGGTTCGGCGGGCAGGTGGGGGAAGGGGACGGGAGACTGGTGCGGCACAACCACCCAGCCCACTTCCCAGCGATCGGTCGTCGGAGCGGTGGAATAGGCGTGAAACTTGCCCGGTGGTGTGATGTAGGCGGTGCCGGGGCCAACGGTGAGCCAACGGTTGTCGGCCCAGACGCAACCGTGGCCGGTGAGAGTGACGAGCACTTGTGCAAACGTGGGGGACCACCGGACAAAATTGAACTCGTTGACGGCGTTCGAAGTGCCCGCGAGCGAGATGCCTTGATCCCAAAGTGCGGGCACTTCGGTGCGACCGACACGTTGCTCGATGGTGCCGAGGCCGACGACTTCGGTTTCGGCGGGCGAGTCAGATGTCGTGGGGGAAAACGAGGCAAGCATGACGGTTTGGCGCGGGCAGCGCGACCGTGCTTGCCGCCATCCGGCCCGTCAACGGACCGCATGGTAAACCGTCGCATTGACGGCAGATCGAGGCGTGAAATCCCGGATCTATTGGGAGATCTCGTCGGGCGAAACTTTTTGCTGGAACGGCGGCCGCGCCGGCGCGTCGATGAAACGCGGAGCAGCCTCGCCTACGGCGGTCATGCGTCGCACGAGGCGCTCGCGCATTTTGTCCACAACGGGCCGATGGGTCGGGTAGCCGATGAGGTTGTTGAGCTCCCACGGATCGGCGAGAAGGTCGTAGAGGAAATCGTCCGCGTAGACGTCAGAAGCGGCGACGGAAACGGGTTTCCCCTCAGCGTCTTCGCCGGGGGCGCGGACGCTGTATTTCCAGCGGTGGGTGCGCACGCAGCGGCCGGTCTGGCTCTCGCTGATCTGGGCGAAAATTTCCTCCGGCCAATCCGGCGAGGGGCGGCCGCCGAGCAGCGGCAAGATCGAGCGGCCGGCCATGTGCGCGGGCACGGCAATACCGGCGGCGTCGAGGAGCGTGGGCGGGAGATCCACGAGGCTGACGAGCTGGCGCAAGGCGCCGCCGCCGTTAAAGCCGGGGCCGCTGAATGCGGTGGGCACGCGCAGCGAGGCGTCGTGACAGGAGCGCTTGTATTCGCCGTTGCGGGTTTTGAAATGATTCCCGTGGTCGCAGGTAAAGAGGACGATCGTGTTATCGAGTTGGCGGAGGGACTTCAGAGCATCGAGGAGGCGACCGAGGGCCTCGTCGAGGCGTTTGACCATACCGCAATAGCCGGGCCAATGCTGAGGGGCTGTGCCGCCTAGACTCTGGAGATCGGGCGGGAGCCACGCGCCGGCGTAGCGCTCCTCGTAGCCAGAGGGAGCGGGATAGTCGTCGCGATGGTTTTGGTGGTGCGGTTCGAGGAAGGAAAGAAACAGGAAGAAATTCTCTTTTGCCTTCGTGCGATCGTCGACAAAACGGATCGCGGCGTCGGTCTGCGCATCGACGCGGTAGCCGGGCAGGCGATGCTCGTTGCCGTCATTGTCCCAGAGGCGCGTGTCGTAGGCGTCGGAGACGAATTCGAGGAGATTGGCCCCGAGCCACGTGCGGTAACCGCCTTGGGCGTCACGCGGGACCGGTCCGGCGAAATCGTGCGGCATGAGGTGCCATTTGCCGATGTAGCCAGTGTGGTAACCGGCGTCGTTGAAATAGTGGGCGAGGGTAGGGAGGTGTGCGTGAGGCCGGATGCCATTGCGCCAGACGCCGGTTTGGTTGGCATACATACCGGTTTGCAAACACGACCGGGCGGGACCGCAAACGGGTTGGCAGGTGAAGCTCTGAGTGACGTGGGTTCCGGCGCGCGCGAGGCGATCGAAGTTGGGCGTGAGCCCCAGCGGGCAGCCGTGGACGCCGGTGGTATCGTGGCGCTGCTGATCGGTGAAGAAGACGATGACATTAGGGCGGCTCGCGGTGGACATGGAGGGTGGGGAAACCTATGTGACTTGCGCGGTTTTGGCCATAGGTGCACCGCGCACGGACATTTGCGCGATGCAACGGACAAAACGATTCCGTGCTCGGCCTACTTGGCCTTAGTCCGGGCCGGCTTGGTCGAGCCGCGGGCTTGGGCGCTAGCACGGTTAGGCTTGGCCGCGCCGGCTTCGGGCTGTGGGCGCACAGAATTCCCGGCGTTCCAAGTTGCGCCAATCAGGGTCGCACGGGGAAACGCCGGCACCCCGACCTCACGGCTTTGCAACATGCCGGCAAGCAGATCGACGGCGGCCTCACCGGCGACGTCGTTGTGTTGCTCCATGCCCGCCCAGTCGGATGTGAAACGGTTGCGTTCGAGGTGAATCAACCCGAGGTCACGCGGGGCGGCGAGGCCAAGACGTTCGATCCACCCACGGACATTCGTGTGAAGTGTGAGGATCACATCGGGGCGTTGCTGATCGAACCACGCTCGGAAAGCGGGCTCCGCGTCGTCCTCGACAGTGGTGGAATTGTGCGCAGGCACGCGTTGGTCGGCGGGTAGCTCCTGTTGCGCCAACCACATGGCGCAGGTGAAGCGCCCGTCGGTCACCTGATCGACCTGACGGCTGAGAATCAGGCCGGGGCGGCGGTAACCGAGCGCCCGGGCTTCGCGCATCGCATCGAGCACGAGGTTGTGGTGGTCGACACAGGTAAACGACAGAGCCGGGTTGTGGGTGCGGATACCGGTGACGACACAGGCAAACTCCGCCCAGAGTTCGTTGAACTGGGGCGGAATGCTGCCGAGGCCGAAGGCGCCGATGATGATCGCGCCCCGGATGCCGCGCGTGGTGAGAATGCGGCGCAACCGCGGCGCATCGAGTTCCGGATCGTGCAGCCAGAACTCGTCGGCGGTGTAACCGAGATAGGTGGCGCGGCGGCGGCAACCGGCCACCCACGACGGGATCGTCGGATTTTCCAGGAATGCGCGGCGGCGCGGGTGGGCGTTGAGCAGGGCGATCGTGCGCTGGTATCCGATTTTTCGCGACTGGCGCAGTTCGCTCATCAATTCGTCGAGCACGGGATTCCGGGTGTAGCCGAGTTCGGCCGCGATTCTGCCGATGCGTTGGATGGTGGCGGCGGAGATGCGCGGGTCGTTGCGGAGGGCGAGCGATACGGTGGCCTTGCAGACGCCGGCGCGGGCGGCGAGCTGTGACATGGTGACGTGAGGCATGGGATTTTTCGCGGTGATCCGCGGCAGCGGCGGAGGTAAGGCGCGAGCCGGCGTGTTCGTCAACGGTTTAACCCCCGGGGTCTTTACCGGATTCCGGCGCTGGTGATTGATGCTGCGCATCAGCCCCGCCCGGACTCCGCGCGTCAGATTTACCTCTCTGGCAACGCCCCGGCCCTCCCTCCCAAAAAATCCCAAACCCTATGAACCTCGCATTGTTTTCCTGCCCTCTGTTTCGCCCAGCCCATCGGCGTTGGAAATGGCTTTTGCTTTTGGCTGCGACCGCCGCTTCCCGACTGGCTCTCGTCGGACAGCAGGTTCCCGCTGCGCCGGCGGCGAAAGGCGACGAGGCCGTCGTAGAGCTGTCGCCGTTTGTGATCGAGGCCAGTTCGGAGAAGGGCTGGGTCGCAACCCAAACGATGGCGGGGAGCCGCATGAAGACCGATTTCAAGGATATCGCGCAGCCGCTCGAGGTGCTGACGATGGATTTCATGCAGGACCTGGGTGTGAACAGCTTCGAGCAGGCGCTCATCTATTCGACGAACGTCGAGGGACGCGACGATATCACCGACGGCGACGGTCTCGGCTTTGGCGTGTTTCAGCCACGCAACACCACTCGTGTGCGCGGTCTCACGGGCGCCACGCTTTCGCGCAATTTCTTCGAGGCGCAAATGCCCACCGATAACTACAACTTGGATCGCATCACGATCGCGCGCGGGCCCAACGCCATCCTCTTCGGCCTCGGCAGCCCGGCGGGGATCGTCGATGTGAGCCTGCAACGGGCGAATCTCCGCAAACGTTCCGCGCAGGCGGAATTGCAGTTCAACTCCGAGGATTCCAAGCGGAGCGCGCTGAACCTGAACCAGCCCTTGTTCAAAAACAAACTCGCGCTGCGTGTCGCCGCGATGTCCGAGGAGTCGGTCACGCACGTCAAACCCAACCTCGACCGGCAGGACCGCTACTATGGAGCGCTGACGGCGCAGCCGTTCAAGCACACGACGATCTCGCTCCACGCAGAGAAGGTGAACCGCTTCAGCAACCGCGCACCACGCGTCATGCCCGTCGATGCGGTTTCACTGTGGGAAAAGGCTTCGACGGTTACTGGCAGCGGCTACACGACGGACAAGCCTCTCTTCGACAATCGTGCGACCGGCGCGAGCAATCCGGGTAACTTTACCCTCGCGAATGTGGCCAACAGCCCCGTCTTCGTGCGCCAGGGAAATCCCGGGGTCATTCTTTTTGGCGCGGGTGCCCTCAACGGTAATTTCCAGGGGTGGAACAACGCCGTCGAGACCCGTGAACCGCAGAACATTCCGGCAAGCCTCAATCCCTACAACTCGCTCGACCGCCAGGCCTTCACCCTCGCGGATGCGCGTGTGGTGCCGCTGGACCGCAATCTCTTCGGCACCAGCCGCGGGCAGAAACTGAATTCGGATCTCGCCAATCTTTTCATCGAACAACGCCTCGCCGAAAACCTGTTTCTCGAGCTCGCTTACAATCGCGAAGACCTCGATGAGCGGACCGCGGATTCCGGATTTGGCGCCGGCACAATCAAGGTCGATGCGAACCGCTATCTGCCCGACGGTGTGACGCCCAATCCCAATGCCGGTCGCTACTACATCCAGGGGCGGGCGACGGGTTCGGAGTTTTGGGAGAATCGCGAGGACTGGCGGGCGACCCTCTCCTACGAGTTCGATTTTGCGAAAAAATACTCCGATGCGAAAATTCTCCGTTGGTTCGGGCGCCATCGCCTGGCCGGCCTCGCTTCGGGATCGGCCAGCACGCGCCGCGGGCATCAACTCCAGCGCGGCATCCTCGATGCCGCTCCCGTGCTCAATGGGGTAACTTACACGACAGGCTCGGTCGGCACACCCACCGGCTCGGGCACGCAGAACTGGGCCACCGACGGTCGTCGTGATGTGCACACGCGCTTTTACCTCAACGGGGCCGAGGGCAATGCCGTGAATCATCCCTTCGGCGATCTCTTCGGCACCTGGAAATTCACCGACGCTGCGGGGAAAGCCGTCTCCGCGCCGATGTTCGATTCGCCCTATCGCAATGCGCAGGGGTGGAACCTCGTCCGCACGGGCTCCGGCCCCGAGGGCACCAAGACGAAGGTCGAGACCAAGATGTTCGCGTGGCAGAGCTACTTCCTAAAGGACCGCCTCGTCTTGCTCTACGGTTACCGCAAGGACGATGCGAAGAGCGCGACCATTGATCCGAAGTATCAGGTGCGCGACTTCAGCGGCCTTTATCCCTCTGCCACGGTGGCGGAGTTTGGCTCGTGGGGCACGCCGCAGTCCGGGCTCACGCGCACCTACGGCGTCGTCGGTCACATCACGCGCTGGGCTTCGCTCACCTACAATCACTCGAACACATTTCAGCCCAACATCGGAAAATTCGATCCCTTCGGGAACGAATACCCGGGAGCAGTCGGCGATGCCGACGATTTCGGGGTCTCGCTCGGGATGTTCGACGGCAAGCTCGTCGCGCGTATCAGCTATTTTCAGAATACCGCTGGTCCGACGCGCGCGGGCAACACGGGGTTTAATGATCCGATCCGCGATCAACTCTACAACATCGACAACAATATGCGCCTCTTCGATCCGGCGATGCCGACGATCAACGTTGGGAGCGGTGGCTACCGCGACAAGGGCCGCGCGAACTATTGGGTGATGTTCGACAGCGAGGCCAAGGGCTACGAACTCGACCTGAGCTGGCTTCCGAATCGCAATTGGAGTTTCAAGGCCAACGCCGCGAAGCAGGAGTCGCTGGAGTCGAATATCGGCACCGAGTGGTTTGCCTGGATGGACGCGCGGCTCCCCGTGTGGAAAGCGCTCAACGTCCCCGAGGGTGGCAAGAACAGCCCGCGCGACGTCGACGGTGACGGCCGGATCGGCACGTGGACGTGGGCGACGGCACCGTTTGACGGCAATCCGGCGTCGAAGACTTTCGAGCGTTACTTCAACGAAGATCTTGGCTCCGCCGTCGCCTTCATCAAGGCGGTCGATGGGCGCGGTCGCAATCAGGGGCGCAACCTGCGCTGGAATTTCATCAGCGACTACAAGTTCACCGAAGGCCGCCTCAAGGGCCTCGGTGCCAATCTCGCCTTCCGCTTCCGCTCCGCTCCCGGCCTCGGCTACGCGCTCAAACAACTCCCCGACAAATCCTACACGTTCGACCTCAGCAAGCCGCTGGAGGGTAAGACCGAGTTTTATGCCGATCTCGGCCTCAACTATCGCGGTCGAATGAAATATCTCGGCGGCGTCGGCTATCGCGTCGCCCTGAACGTCCGCAATCTGCTCGACGAAAAAGACCTCGTGCCCTTCCGCGTCCTGTCGACCGGGCAATACGTCGGCTTTACGCGCATCGAGCCCCGCACGTTTGTTTTCACGCTGGGGTTCGAACTGTGATTGCGTCGCCGCCCTTTGCCCTTCGCATCTTTTTCCAAAAGAGATGGGCGATGTGGAAAATCGTCAGACGAATGTGTGACCCCGGCACTTTCCGAAGCGATGTGTGGACCTAAGGTCCGCCTTTGACCGATCGCCAAGAGTCCGCCCGAACCCTACCATGCAAACCCAATATCGCCGCTTTGGCGCCGTGCTCGCGTCCCTGTTCCTTGCGCTTGTGGGACGCGCCCAAACTGTGCCAACTCCGCCTGCCCCCGCCAACACAACGGAAGAGACGGTCGTCCTTTCACCCTTTCAGGTGAATGCTGGCGACGACTCCGGCTACCAAGCCGGCAACACCACCAGCGGCTCGCGCCTCAACACGAAGCTGAAGGATACCGCTGCTCCAATCTCGCCGTTTACTCCTGAATTTCTCTCGGACTTCGCGCTCACGAATATCGAGGAGATCATGGCCTACTCCGTGAACTTCGAGAAAGACTTCGAAGATTCCAACGCCGGGTTTAACGCTCCCTCTGCCCGCAGTTCCGCGGCCTCGACGGCTCCCTTCCGCATCCGTGGCATCATTGGCTCCTTTGGTGTTGATCAGATCGAGAGCGCGGTCCCGCAGGACACGTTCAACATCGACCGCGTCGAAGTCTCCAGCGGCCCGAACTCCGTGCTCTTCGGACTCGGCGCTGCGGGTGGAACGGTCGCGCTCACCTCGAAGCAGGCACAGCTCCGTCGCAACGCCACCACCGCGCGCTTCTCGGCGGGGTCGTGGAATTTCCAGCGCGCCGAGTTCGATTGGAATCGTGTGCTCATCAAAGATAAACTCGCCTTCCGCTTCAACGCCCTCGACGCGCACACCAACGGCTGGCGCACCTACGATTTCAACAAGTCCCGCCGTGTCGCCGGCTCCGTTACCTACAAAGCGGCCAAAGACACGACGGTGCGCCTCGCTTGGGACGGCGGCACCCACGGCCGGCACACCGATTGGCCGTGGCCCGCCGGTAACGGCGTGAAGGGCTGGCTCGCCGCCGGCCGCCGCACCGTCAATCTCGCTACGACGCCTTTCAACGCCACCTCGTTCAGTTTCCTCGGCATCAACCGCGTCGATACGTCCGTCCACTGGACGCTCTTCGACAACAATGCGCAGGTCGTGAACATGCAGAACCAATTGCAGAGCTACACTGGCGTCGATGCGGCCGGCGTTGCGTATTCGGCGGACGTGTTGCCCACCGCCGATCTGCTCCCTGCCAGCACGGGGTTCTCCGGACCCGGCTCTTTCCTGACCGGCTCCTATCGGAACTACAGCGCCAAGGTGGAGCACCGCTGGCACGGGCTCGTCCTTGAGGGCGCCTTCCTTCGAACCTTCAACAAATCCCGCGCCAATGGCTGGGCCGTCCCCGGCAACTCGATCAACCTCCGTGGAGATCCCAACGCCACCTTGCCGCTGCCCACCGGCGGCACCGCGGTCAATACGTTCGTTGGCCGCCTGTATCAGGAAAACACGTGGCGTCCCGACGACACCGCGTTTCGCAACGAAGTCTTCCGCTTCACCGCCGCCTACGAACTCGACCTTGGCAAATGGCTCGGTCGTCACCGCCTCGCAGCCATGGCCGAGACCGGCAAGATCGAACAGATCCGCCGCGTCTTTCAGGAGATCCTCGTCAATCAGAACAACGTGCCGATCTTCAATGCCGCCACTCCCGAGGGCGCGCAAAACCAGCTCTTCCGCCGCCATTACGCGACCGAGGGTGTATTCGATACCTATTACATGAGCGATCCGCGGATCGAGTTTCCCGCCTTCACCGTCGGGCCGAATACCTACCGTTCCCGTTTCGTCGCGCTCAACCAAAACGGCAACAGCGACGATCTGAAGCTCACCGATACCGCGATGCTCGCCGGACAAAATTACTTTTGGCAGGACCGCATTATCACCACGCTCGGCTACCGCGCCGACCGCGTGAAGTTCAAGAACGGCGTCACCTCCCGTCTCTCCGCCAACGATCCCGCAGTCGTCAGCGGCGAGCGCCTCGTCAATGAGTGGGCCGCGACTCCCGGCCAATTCGACCGCGTGATCTTCAAACCCCGCACTTTCACGGCCGGCGTCGTGGTTCATCCCTCCAAACGCTTTTCCGCCTTCTATAATCAGTCCGACAACATCGGCGCGCCGTCGTTCTCCGCCCGCATTCTTCCGCCCATCGCGCCTCCCGCGAATATCTCCGCGCCTGCCACCACAGGTGAAAGCCGCGACTACGGCCTCATGGTCGATGTGCTCGGCGACGACCGGTTTTTCCTCCGGCTAACCCGCTACGATACCAAGTATCTCGACAGCACACCCGTGCAGCCCGGCAACAATCCCTTCCAGCCCGCCCAAGGCCTCGGCCTAGGTCTTGATGCCCTCGTCGCCGCCGGCCG
Source organism: Opitutus sp. GAS368 (assembly GCA_943372705.1). GTDB lineage: Bacteria > Verrucomicrobiota > Verrucomicrobiia > Opitutales > Opitutaceae > GAS368. The sequence goes on from CALRZR010000081.1 coordinate 24,348, forward strand.
CATTACTTCCGCGCAGGCGGCACCCTACCGCGTGAACCCCGGCGCGTTTAGCGTCGATGTCCTCTCCAAGGGCTGGGAACTCGAGGCCAACGCCAATCCGAGCAAGAATCTCTCGCTGCGCGCGCAGTTCTCCTACTCCGACCGCAACCGGGAGAACTTCGTCAAGGAGCGCGATCCCTTTGTGCCGGCTCTCTACGCCTTCCTGAATGGCATCAACGACACGGGCGTCGCCCCCATCACCCTCAACGGCCTCACGCGTTCGCCGAAGGCCACGATCAGTGAAGAGATCGACAACTTCTTCGATGTCACCGGCGCTAACCAGCTCCAGGCCTTCGGGTCGCGTCCCTACAAACTTAATTTCAATGCCCGCTACCGCTTCACCGAAGGCGCGCTCCGTGGTCTCTCCGCCGGCGGGGCCGTCCGGTGGCAGAGCAACAACTACATGCAGCAGGATCTGCGCACGACGGTCGGCGGTGTTGCCAATCCGAACCTCGGCAAGAAACTCTACGGTCACACGTTCGAGGCCTGGGACTTCTTTGCCACCTACCGCCTGAAACCGCGCTTCCTCGGCACGAAGAACCTCACGCTCCAACTCAACGTCCGGAATGCGTTCAACCAGAGCCGCGTCCAACCCGCGCGTTATACCAACGATTTCCTCGGCCTCCGCCGCGTATATCTTTCCGATCCGCGCTCGCTTCGTTTCACGACCACGATGGAGTTCTGAGTCGTAATCCCGCGTGGCTTGTCGTCGCGTGTCCGCTCACTTTGCCCATGCCGCTCTCACGTCTCCTCTTCCTGCTGTCCGGGCTCGCGCTGGCGGCGTTTTCCTCTGCCGCAGTTCCCCGCTCGCCCAACATCGTGCTGATTTTTGCGGACGACCTCGGCTACAAGGACACCGGCTTTACCGGTTCCTCCTTTTACGAGACACCGCACCTTGATCGGCTCGCGCAGCGCGGCATGGTTTTTAACAACGCCTACGCTGGCGCGGGCAACTGCGCGCCGAGTCGGGCCTGCCTCCATTCGGGCCAATATTCGCCTCGCACCGGTGTTTACGCCGTCGGTCGCACCGACCGGGGTCCAAAAGAACTCCAGCGTCTGGTGGCTATTCCCAACCGCGAGGATCTCGCGCTCGAAAACGTAACCGTTGCCGAGGCCCTTAAGGCCGCCGGCTATGCGACTGGGCTTTTCGGCAAGTGGCACCTCGGCGGCGAGCCCGGCACGCTGCCGACACAGCAAGGCTTCGATGTCTTCTTCGATTCCCGTCTGCCGAATCCAAACAAGAAACGCGACGAACCTGCCGATCCCAAGGGCATCTATTCTCTCACCCGCGCTGCTGAGCAATTCATGGAGCAGAATCGCGACCGCCCGTTCTTCGCCTTCGTGTCGCATCATGCGATCCACAGTTCACTCGAAGCACGTCCGTCGAGTCTCGCTAAATTTCAGGCCAAGGCGCCCGGCATCGGCCAAAAGAATGCTCTCTATGCCGCCTGCATCTACGACCTCGACGACGGAGTGGGGCAGCTTGTCAAAAAAATCGCTGACCTCGGTCTCGCCGAAAACACGCTGGTGATTTTCACGTCCGACAACGGCGGCACCCAGCAATCCTCGCAGGAGCCGCTCCGTGGCAACAAGGGCTGCTACTACGACGGCGGCATTCGCGAACCCTTTGTCGCCTACTGGCCCGGGCGAATTGCGCCCGGCTCCCGGAGCGACGTCCCGATCATCAATCTCGATCTCTATCCCACGTTTCTCGCCCTGGCCGGCGCCGCGGTGCCCACCGGTAAGATCCTCGACGGTGAAAATCTCCTGCCGCTGCTCACCGGTCGGGCCGCGACCCTCGCGCGCCCGGCGATCTACTGGCATTTCCCCGGCTACCTCGACGACCCAGTCACGCGCGGCCGCGACCCCGTCTTTCGCACGCGCCCCGTTACGACGATGCGGGCCGGCGACTGGAAGCTTCACCTCTACCACGAAGAATGGCAGCTCGATGGCGGCCGGTCGCGGCTCGCGACGAATCGTTCGGTCGAACTTTACAACGTCGCTGCCGATCCGGGAGAGCGCACCGACCTTGCCTTGAACAGCCCAACCAAACGCGACGAACTCCTCACGCAGATGTTGGCTTGGATCGACCGCTCCGGTGCGAAACTGCCTTCCCTGCGGAACTCAACTTACGACCCTTCCGCGAAGCCGAAGAAGTCCCGTTCCGAGGATCTCGACTGACGGCCGCTGCGGTTCCCTTTCCCATCCCGATCTACCCCTGTTCACCATGATTTATTCCTCTGTCAGAAACCCCGTCGCTACCTTCTTGCTTGCGGCCATCGTTTGCGCGTCGCCTTCCTTGGCTCAAACGATCCCGACG
>CALRZR010000082.1:0-26323 GCA_943372705.1 Opitutus sp. GAS368
CCCGAAATTCCGGGCCGACGACTCGTTCTACGCCTTCACCGTCAAGCGCCCCGTCTCGATCCTCATGGTCGTGATGGCCGTCGCCGTCTTCGGCTGGGTCTCCAACCAGCGCCTCGCCCTCACGCTCATGCCCAACATGAGCTACCCCACCCTCACCGTGCGCACCGTTTACCCCGGCACCGCCCCCGAGGAAATGGAGAGCGTCGTCTCCCGCCCACTCGAACAACAGCTCGGCGTCATCCCCAAACTCGTCTCCATCAGCTCCGTCTCCAAAGCCGGCCAGAGCGACGTCACCCTCGAGTTCCAGTGGAAGACCGACATGGACCTCGTCTCCCAGGAGGTCCGCGAAAAAATCGACCGCCTCCGCCTCCCCGAGGGCGCGCAACGCCCGCTCCTGCTCCATTTCGATCCCTCGCTCGACCCCATCCTCCGCGTCGGACTCTCCGGCCCGCAGTCGCTCTTCGAACTCCGCCACATGGCCGAGCAGGACGTGAAGCGTCGCCTCGAAGCCCTCAACGGCGTCGCCGCCGTGCAGGTGAAGGGCGGCCTCGAGGAGGAATTCCTCGTCGCCATCGACGAAAGCAAACTCTCCCAACTCCGCCTCGACATCACCCAGATCGGCCAACGCCTCTCCGCCGGCAACGTCAACATGCCCGGCGGCAACCTCCGCGAGGGCCAGACCGAATACGTCATCCGCACCCTCAACGAATTCAAAACCGTCGAGGAAATCGGCGCCCTCATCGTCTCCCGCACCAATAACTCCGTCGATATCCGCCTGCGCGACATCGCGACCGTCACCCGTTTCCACAAAGACCGCGAGGTCATCACCCGCGTGAACGGCCGCGAGAGCGTCGAGATCGAAATCTTCAAGGAAGCCGACGCCAATATCGTCGTCGTCGCCGAGACCGTCCGCAACGCCCTCTTCGGCACCGCCGAACAGCAGGCCTACCTCGCCCGCGAAAAAGCCGGCGAAAAGAAACCCGCCGCCGCTCCCGCCAAGCGCTCCGCCGCCAGTGCTCTCTTCGACGCCAAGGCTGTCGCCTCCGGTAAGAGCGCCCCCGCCAAAGCCACCGTTCCCGACAAGAAAAAGACCGAGAAAGCCACGACCGAGAAACAGCGCACCGAGGCCCAGCTCGAAGCCCGCCGCCTCGCCATCGCCGCCGCCCAGGCCGACGCCGAGAAGCAGCGCGCCGCCGCGCAGGAAGTCATCACGCGCCGCGCGATGACGAATTTCATCGGCCAACAGCTACCGCCCGGCGCCACCGTCGAGCTCCTCGCCGACCAATCCGTCTTCATCTCCAAGTCCATCGCCGAGGTGAAAGACAACGCCATCTCCGGCGCGATCATCGCCGTGATCGTGCTCTATCTCTTCCTCCGCAACGTCGTCCAGACGATCATCATCGGCCTCAGCATCCCGCTCTCGATCGTGGCCACGTTTGCACCGATGTATATGAGCGGCGTCTCGCTCAACATCATCTCCCTCGGCGGCCTCGCCCTCGGTGTCGGCATGTTGGTGGATAACGGCATCGTCGTCCTCGAGAGCATTTTCCGATGTCGCGAGGAGGGCGACGATCTCCTCACCGCCGTCGTGCGCGGCACGCAGGAGGTCGGCATGGCCGTCGGCGCCTCCACGCTCACCACCGTCGCCGTGTTTCTCCCCATCGTCTTCGTCGAAGGCGTCGCCGGCCAGGTTTTCGGCGACATGGCCCTCACCGTCGTCTTCTCGCTCCTCGCCTCGCTCGGCACCGCTCTGTTCCTGATTCCGATGCTCGCCTCGCGGAAGATCGAGACGCCCGCCGCCGGCGTCCGCGCGTGGTCGAGCGGCTACCTGCAATTTCCTCCGCCCGCCGCCGGCAGCGCCGCTTGGCGCGAGCCCCTCCGCCTCCTCGGTCTCACCCTCGCCCGGTTTTGCTGGGCACCGGTGATGATGCTCGCCGTCCTCGTCAAATCCCTCGGCGTCGTCGTGTTTCTCGCCGTCTGGCCCGCGCTCTGGGTCGTCTCCCGTTTCGCATGGCGCGGCCTGCGTGCGTGGTGGGATGTCTTCATCACGTGGGCCTCCGCCGATCGCCTCTGGAAAATCTCCGGCGATCTCCTCTGGCCCGGTCTCCTCGCCTTCTCGGCACCCGCCACGCTCGCCGGCGGCCACCACCGCGTCTGGTCCTGGCTCGTGGCGCGGCGCTGGCGTTGGCTCGGACTCCTCGTGCTCCCGGCCCTCGCCGTCGGTGCGATTCTCTATTTCCGCCAAGGCGTCGTGATCCCGGCCCCGGCCTACTCGCCGTTCGGCGCGAGTTCCTCCGTGCTGCCGCCGCTCAAGCCGTTTCACCTCGCCGTCTGGCATTGGTTCGTCGCCCAGCCGTGGTGGTGGCTCGGCCTGATGTTTGTCCCCGGCGCCGTGCCGCTCGTCTTCACGCTCGCCCGCGCCGTCCTGGAAATCTTCCTACGCCTCGCCGGCACCCTCATTCTCTCGCTCGTCCTCGCCGTCGCCCTCCTCGTCGTCGGCCTCGTGCGCGCCGCCGGCGCCTTCGGTGGCACCGCCGCCGGCCGCGGACTCGACTGGTTCGAAAACGGCTACCAGCGCATCCAAAACGCCTACCCGCGCCTCATCACCGCCTCGCTCCACCACCGCTTCGCCGTGCTCGGCGGCTCCGTCGTCGCGTTTCTGCTCTGCTGGTTCGTCCTCGTGCCGCGCCTCGGCCAGGAACTCATCCCGCAGGTGCATCAGGGCGAATTCAACCTCGACGTTACCCTCCCCATCGGCACACCGCTGGAGCGCACCGCCACCACCGTTGCCCAAATCGACGACTTCGTGCGCGCCCAACCCGAGACCGAGCGCACCGCCCTCACCGTCGGCGCCGAGGAAGGCGCCAGCACCTCCATCTCCGCCGGCGAACACACCGCGCGCCTCAGCGTGAAACTCAAATCCGGCCTGCCCACGCAAGCCGAGCCCCGGCTCATTGATCACATCCGCGGCCATTTCCGTGATCTCCCCGACGCCAAGATCGAGGTCTCCTACCCCACGCTCTTCAGCTTCAAGAGCCCCGTCGAGGTCGAGATTCGCGGCCACGATCTCGCCACCCTCAAGCGCCTCAGCCGCGAGGCCGAGACGCTCCTCGCCGACACCGTTCCCGGCCTCGTCGACGTGCGCTCGACGCTCCAAAGCGGCCATCCCGAAATCCAGGTCGTCTACAAACGCGACCGTCTCGCCGAATATGGCCTCAACCTCCGCACCGTCGCCGACCTCGTGCGCAACAAAGTCCAGGGCCGCATCGCCACCGAGTTCCGCAAAGAGGACCAGTTGATCGACATCGTCGTCCGCCTCCGCGAGCAGGACCGCTTCGGCATCGAGGAACTGCGCGGTCTCATCATCAATCCCAACGGCCCCGTCCCCATCCCGCTCTCCGTCGTCGCCGATCTCACCATCAACGAGGGCCCGAGCGAGATCCGCCGCGTCGACCAACAGCGCACCGCCCTCATCACCGCCAATCTCCGCGAAGCCGATCTCGCCACCGTCTCGCGCGACATCGTCACCGCGCTCGACGGCATGGCCTTCCCCGCCGGATTCGCCTACGTCGTCGCCGGTCAAAACAAGGAAATGCAGACCTCCCTCAACAGCCTGCTCCTCGCCTTCGCCCTCGCGCTCTTCCTCGTCTACATCGTCATGGCCAGCCAGTTCGAGTCGCTCCTCCAGCCGCTCCTCATCATGGCCACGGTCCCTCTCGCCCTCGTCGGCGTCATCGTCGTCCTCTGGGCCGGCAACATCCCCGTGAGCATCATGGTCTTTTTGGGCCTCATCATTCTCGCCGGCATCGTCGTCAACAACGCCATCGTCCTCATCGACTACATCAACACCCTGCGCGACCGCGGCCTCGCCCTGCCCGTCGCCATCGCCGAGGCCGGCCGTGCCCGCCTGCGCCCGATTTTGATGACCACCCTCACCACCGTGCTCGGCCTCGTCCCCATGGCCCTCGGCCTCGGTGAGGGCGCCGAGATCCGCGCCCCCATGGCCATCACCGTGATCGTCGGCCTCAGTGTCTCCACGCTGCTCACGCTCGTCGTCATCCCGACGCTCTACTACATGTTCCCCGGCAAACGCGGCCCCACCTCCATCGAAGACGCCGCCACGGCCGCCGCCGCGCCCGTCCCGCCCGCGAAATGAGTTCGCCCGCCGATCCATCTTCTCCGCCGCCCGCCGGCCCGGCCGATTCCCCGCCGCCGCGCGAGCCCGCCGCGTTCGCCATCCCGCGCTTCGCCGTCACGCGCCCCGTCACCGTCGTGATGATCCTCGCGACGATTCTCGTCGTCGGCTTCATCGCCCTCGGGCGCATCCCGCTCGCGCTTTTCCCCGAGGGCTACGAGGGCAACCAGCTCTACATCTCCGCGCGTTATCCGAACGCCTCGCCGCGCGACGTCGAAGAAAAGGTCACCCGCAAGATCGAGGACATCCTCGGCACCGTCCCCAACATCAAGCGCCTCACGAGCTACTCCAGCAACGGCTCCTGCTACGTGCGCGTCGAACTTCAGACCGGCACCAGCCTGCGCGCCACCTACGCGCTCATCACCGACCGCATGGACCGCGTGAAGCCGCTCCTGCCCGACGATGTCGACCGCATCGACGTCCGCCGCTACGATCAGAGCGAAGCTCCCATGATGAGCTTGGTCGCCTCTGTCCCCCCAACCATCGACGACGCCGCCTACCGCCTCGACAACTTCGTCAAACCCGTCCTCCAACGCATCGAGGGCGTGGGCAACGTCGAAATCTACGGCACCCAGGCCCGCGAGGTGCAGATCGAGCTCCTCGACGAACGCCTCCGCAGCCACCAAATCGACGTCGGCGCCATGCTCGGCACGCTGCGCAACCAGAACTTCGCCATCTCCGGCGGCTACGTGATCGACGGCGGCCGCAAAATCTACGTCCGCTCGATGGGCCGCTTCACCACCCTCGAAGACATCGCCGCCATCATCGTCGACCCCGTCCGCCGCCTCCGCCTCAGCGATGTCGCCCTCGTGCGTTTCCGTCCACCGAAGCGCGAATACGTTTACCGCGTCGATCGCGCACCCGCCATCGGCATCCAGATCACCCGCGATTCCACCGGCAACATCGAGCGCATCAGCCGCGAAGTCCGCTCCACCCTCGTCGAGCTCGAAAAACTCCCGCAGCTCAAGGGCGTTCACTTCAACATCTTCTTCGACCAGGGCGTGCAGGTGAAACAGTCCATCGACAACCTCCGCGACTCCGGCCTCTGGGGCGGCATGTTCGCCGCGCTTGTCATCTACCTTTTCCTGCGCGCGCCGCGCATGACCGCGATCCTCACGCTCTCCATCCCGCTCTCGCTGCTCTGCACCATCGTCGTCCTCTTTTTCACCGGCTGGTCGCTCAACATGGCCACGATGATGGGCCTCCTCCTCGCCGTCGGCATGGTCGTGGATAACTCCATCGTCATCGTCGAAAATATCTACCGCCTACGCCAGGAGGGCATCGAGGCCACCCGCGCCTCGATCGTCGGCGCCGGCGAAGTCGGCCTCGCCGTCGTGATGTCCACGCTCACCTCCATCGTCGTGTTTCTGCCGCTGATTTTGATGAAGGGCGGCGGCGATTTCTCGTTCTGGATGCTGCGCCTCGGCCTGCCCGTCATCGCCTCGCTGCTCGCCTCCCTCTTCATCGCACTCATCTTCGTGCCCCTCGCAGCGCAGCGCCTCTCGCGCGGCCAACAACACCCCGAGCTGCGCGCCGTCGCCTGGGTGCGCGACCACTACGTCGCCTCCCTCCGCTGGGTGCTCAATCACCGCATCGAATCCCTCATCATCGTCGTCGCTGCGATGTGGACGCTCCCCTACGCCCAAAGCAAAATCCGCATGCCCACCGGCGGCATGGGCGGCAGCGGCGAGACCACGATGTGGTTCTTCTTCGATCTGCCCACCGGCGGCACCATGGAGCGCGCCGACGGCTTCTTCACCGAGGTCGAAGCCTTCCTCGCTGCCAACGCCGACCGTTACAACTTCGACCGCATCGAGACCCGTTTCTCCTACAACAACGGCCGCATCCAGATCCGCCTTCGCGACAACTCCAGCACGCAGTGGTTCGTCAGCGCCTGGGACTCCTTCGTCCGCACCGATCTCGCGCGCCGCGTGCAGGGCGTCTTCGGCATCGAGCCCAAACCCGCCCCGATGGACCGCAACGATATCGAGATGGATTTCCGCGAGAAATTTAAGCTCCCCGCCGGCATCGTCCACCGCGGCCGCGCCGCCGGCGGCGGCGGCAACGCCGAGAGCGGCATGTCGATCAACCTTTACGGTGAAGACACCGGCACCCTCCTCCAGATCGCCGAGGAAGCCGTGCGCCGCCTCCGCGGCATCCCCGGCCTCCTCGCCGTCGATATCGACACTGAGCGCGGCGGTCAGGAACTTCAGGTCCAACTCGACCGCGACCGCGCCCGCCGCCTCGGCATCGACCCGCGCGCCGTGTCCAGCGGCATCGGCTACACCATGCGCGGTCAGGAAGTCGGCCGCTTCCCCGGCCCCGACGGACGCGAGCTCCGCATCTTCGCCCAACTCGGCGAAGCCGACCGCGCCGGCCTCGACGACGTGCGCAGCATGACCTTCCGCACCGATACCGGCATCGAGGTCCCGCTCGAAACCGTCGCCGATCTCCGCGTCGCCCGCACGCTCGGCCAGATCCGCCGCGAAGCCCGCCAGACGATGCTCCAGATCACCGCCAAAGCCCCCCGCGCCGACTCGCGCCGCCTCTTCGAAGCCGTCGACAAAGCCATGGCCGATTTCGAAATGCCCCGCGGCTACCGCTGGGACAAAGGCCGCGAATTCCGCGAAGCCTCCGAACAGGAGAAAGCCATGAAGTTCGCCGGCGTGCTCGCGATCACCTTCGTATTTCTCCTCATGGGTCTGCTTTTCGAAAGTTTCGTCCTGCCGCTCGCCGTCATCATAGCCGTGCCCTTCGCCTACCTCGGCGTCGTGTGGACGCTCTACCTCACCGAGACCCCGCTCGATATGATGGCCCGAATAGGCATCGTGATTCTCGTCGGCGTCGTCGTGAACAACGCCATCGTCCTCGTCGACATGGCCAACCGCCTTCGCGCCGAAGGCATGGATCGTTTCTCCGCCCTCGTTGATGCGGGCCGCCATCGTTTCCGCCCGATCATGATGACGACGATGACCACCGTCTGCGGACTCATCCCGATGGCGCTCGGCACCTCCAAAGTCGTCGGTCTGCCCTACGCCCCGCTCGGCCGCACGATGATCGGCGGCCTCATGGCCGCGACGCTCCTCACGCTCGTGATCGTCCCGCTCTTCTACGCCCTGCTCGACGACCTCCGCGAATTCGTCGGCCGCGTCTGGACCTCGATCTTCGCCCGCCCCGCCACCCCGGCCACCCCGCCCGCCCCCAGCAGCGGCGCCGCCCCCGGCGTTGGCCTGGCCAATCGCGTGGAGTGAGCCAGCGGCGTCGCCGCCGCTGATGCGCACTCCTTTCGCTGGAAATTCGCGGTTCGTTTCTGCGCGGCCGTGAATTGTATTGGCGCACGCTCCTCCGATTCCTACGAAGTGCACCGCCGTGTGCGCCACGCGCGCGGTTCCAACCTCAGCCCCTCCTCGCCGTGCTCACCACTGCCCTGCTTGTTGCCCTCGCCGCCTTCGCCGTTTTCATCGGCATCATCTCGATCTTCTGCGTCCGCATGATCCAGCCCGGCCGCGCCGGCGTGAAAACCGGCTGGGGCGGCGTCAAAGTCGCCTTCGACTGGATGGTGCGACTGCCGATCGTGCAGAGCTACCACATCGTCGATATCTCCGTGAAAAAACTGGAGATCACCCGCAAAGGCAAAGACGGCCTCGTCTGCCGCGACAATATCCGCGCCGACATCACCGTGGCCTTCTACATCCGCGTCGAAGCCACGCCCGACAGCGTGCGCAAGGTCGCCCAGATGCTCACCCCCGAGCGCGTCTCCGACATCAACCAGCTCCGCGAACTCTTCGAAGCGAAATTCTCCGAGGCCCTCAAAACCGCCGGCAAACAGATGGAGTTCCACGAGCTCTTCACCGAGCGCACCAAATTCCGCGACCAGATCCAGAACACCATCGGCAAGGACCTCGACGGTTTCCTCCTGCAGGACGTCGCCATCGACTACCTCGAACAAACGCCCCTCGAGCAGCACGATCCCAACAACGTCCTCGACTCCGAGGGCATCAAGAAAATCACCGAGATCACCCAGCGCGAAAAGGTCCTCGCCAACGAATTCTCCCAGCGCACGCAGGTGCAGATCGAAAAGGAAAACGCCGACGCCGACATCGCCAAACGCGAGCAGAAGCGCCGCAACGAAGAGGACACCGCCAAGCAGACGCGCGCCATGACCGAAGTCCGCGCCAACGAAGAAGCCGAGACCGCCAAAGTCGTCGAAACCCGCCGCCTCGAAGTCGAAGCCAAGCGCCTTGAAACGCAGGAGGCCATCCGTCTCCGCACCGAAGACATGAACCGCGCCGTGCAGGAGCGCGAGTTCACTGTGCAAAAGGAGAAACAACGTCTCGAACAAGAAGCCGTTCAAGAGGGCGAAGAGGCCCGCGTCCGCCGCGAGCGCTCCGTGTCGCTCGCCGAAATGGAAAAGGAAATCAAAGTCGCCGACGCCGCCGTCGAGGTGGAGCGCAAGCGCGCCGTCGTCGTCGCCGAGCAAAAGGCCGTCGTGCAGCAACAAGAGGAGAAGACCAATATCGAGGCCCGTATGACCGCCGAGCGCGTCAGCGAAGTCACTCTCATCGAGGCGCAGATGAACGCGAAGCGCGACCAAGTGGAAAAAGTCGTCGCTTCCGAGGCGAACAAGGAAGCCGAGCGCAATCACGCCGAGGCCCAGAAGATCAAGTCCATCGCCGCCGCGGAAGCCGCCCGCGAAGTCGCCCTCCGCGAGGCCGAGCGCATCCAGACAATGGCCGATGCCGAGGCCAAAGCCTCCGACAAACGCCGCCACACGATGGAGCAGGAAGCCGAGGGCATCGCCGCTCGCGAAGCCGCGCCCGGCCTCGCCGAAGCCCGCGTCACCATCGCCAAAGCCAACGCCCGCAAGCTCGACGCCTCCGCCACGCAGGAGGTCGGTCTCGCCGAAGCCCAGGTCACCAAGGCCAAGGGCGACGTGCAGGCCGAGGTCACCGAGAGTCAGGCCGAGGCCGAGGCTTCCGGCATCAAGGATCGCGAACTCGCCGCCGCCGCCGGCATCGAGGCCCGCGGCCTCGCCGAGGCCAAGGCCATCGAGCAAAAGGCCGCCGCGATGAAACTCTTCCACGACGCCGGCAAGGACCACGAGGAGTTCAAGCTCCGCCTCGCCAAAGACCGCGACGTCGCCCTCGCCGAAATCAACGTCCAGAAAGACATCGCGCAGGCCCACTCCCAGCTCGTCGGTGAAGCGCTCAAGCACTCCAACATCGACATCGTCGGCGGCGAAAACGACTTTTTCGAAAAAATCGTCCGCGCCGTCGGCAACGGCAAAGCCGTCGACCGCCTCGTGGACAACAGCGCGACGCTCACCGACATCAAGACCACGTTCTTCAACGGCGACCCGGAGCATTTCAAGACGCAGCTCCGCGCGTGGATCGATGCCTACGGCCTCCGCAGCGAGGATCTCAAGAACCTCTCCATCGCCGCGCTCCTCGGCAAACTCGCCGCCGCGAGCGAGGGTCGGGCCGAGCACTCGTCCATCTCCTCCGCGCTCCTCCTCGCGAAGAGCCTCGGCTTCGCCGACAAGCCCGCCACCACGCTCGTCACGAAATCCCCGGCCTGACGCCGTTCGTCGCCCTGTAGCCCTGCTCGTGAGAGCAGGGACTTCGCGTCCTCGCTCCCGCCGCCATGTCCGATTCTCCCGCGCCCGTCACTCCGCCGCCCGCCTCTGCGGCCACGGCCCTCGGCAGCGCCACCTACGAGATCATCCGCCAGCGTTTGCAGGCGCACGGCGCCGCATTACGTGAGCGGATGACGCGGCTCGATGCGCGGCGGCAGGAGGTCTTCGGCGCCATCGAATCAAAACTACTCCAGTCCGACCGTATCACGACCGCGCACAACTGCGTGCCGCGCGATATGGTGCAGCTCGGTCAGGGCCGCTTCCTCTTCGGCTTCAACGTCCTCATCGGCCTCAAAAAAGAAATCGAACTCGCCGACGTCTTCGCCGCCTACCAGCGCGACGCCACCGAAGGCTCGTTCAAGGAAACCAATCTCACCTTCCTCGACGACAAGGCGTTCCTCACCGATTTCAAACGCCTGTATCACGTCTACACGAAGGCTGCCTTCAGCAAATTTTCTCTCATCGGCGGCCACCTCCATTTCGTGTTTCAAGTCGGCGCCGGCGTGAACGACATCGCCGTCTTCAAGTGGGCCTTCAACGGCGGCCAGTTGCGCTACCTCGATGGCCGCGCCGAAGCCGAATTTCGCCGCGAGGGTTTTCCGCCGCAGTTCGAATTCCGCTGGCAGACGCCGCCGCGCGAATCGTTCCGCTACGGCAGCCACTCGCACGTCTCCATCGAGGACCGCGTCTTCGTCGACTGTATCGGCGGCGACCTGACGCTGAAGGTCGAGGACAACACCGCCACCGGTGAGGGTATTTTCTCCGAGCCCGTCGACGACCGAAATCAAAAGGTCGACGATGCAGACATTGCCTACGCCACGCCGCTCCCGCACGTCATCGTGCTCAAGGTCCGCCCCTACAAAGAAGCCGCCGCGCGCTATTTCATCTTCAACGAAAAGCAGCAGACCGCCGTGCGCGTGGATTCACTCGGTCAATCGTGCGCGCTCCTGCCCGAAGACCACGGCCTGATTTTCCCCGACGGCTACTACCTCGCGACCGGCGACTTGAAACGCTTCGACAGCCGTGAGCGCGACCTCGTCCTCGAACGCGTCGTCCACGCGCCCAACGGCGAGGATTCGCTCTACGTTTTCTACAACCGCATCACGGGCGACTACGTGCTGCTGCCCTACCGGCTCATCGCGCAAAAAATCGAAGAGCGCATCGCCTGCCACGGTTTCTCGCTCTTCGCCGACGGCCACCTCGTGCTCTTCCGCAGCGGTGACGAGGCACAGAAGCACCACACGATTCAGCTCCGCCAGACGCCGTTTCACCAGCCCGGTCACGAGCCCGCCGGCCAGCGCGACGCGTTTCTCTACCAAGTCGGCAACAAGGAAGTCGTGCGCTGCCTCGCCGAGTGCAACGAGGTGCTCACCCTCGTCGGCCGCGAAAATCCCTACGCCGAACTCTACGCCGATTTGGTGAAACGCTGCGGCGCGATCCTCGACGCCTACCCGTGGCTCAAGACCGCCGATGGTTTCCAACTCGACGAAGCCGTGCGCCAGCTCGGCGACGCCGCCGATAAAGCCGTCGAAGAATTCGACAAGGTTCGCCGCCTGCAACGCGAGGCCGCCCAGCGCGTGAAAGACGCCCGCGCGCGCTGCGACGAGCGCTTTAACCTCGTCCGCCGTGCGAGTTTCCGAGCCCTCCCTGACTTCGTGCAAAACCTCGCGGCGCTGCGCCAGCTCCGCGGTGAGTTGATCACGCTAAAGGAGGTCCGCTACGTCGACCTCGCCGCGATCGAGGAAACTGAGACGGCTGTCACCGCCCAGTCCGCCGACCTCGCGAAGCGCTGCGTGAGTTTCCTCCTCCAACCCACCGCGCTGGAGCCATATCGCCTGCGCGCCGCCGAGCACCAGGCCGCCGCAGAGAAAGTCGCCAAGGCCGCCGAGGGACGAAAGCTCTCCGAAGCCGTCGCGGCCGAAGGCGCCGAGTTGGAACTGCTGATCGAAATCGTGAACAGCCTGCGCATCGACGATGCGACCGAGGCCACGCGCATCATCGACGGCATCACCGCAATTTACGCGACGCTCAACCAGGTGAAGGCGGCCCTGAAAAACCGCCTGCAAAGCCTCGCTGCCGCCGAGGGCACCGCGCAATTCGGCGCACAAATGAAGCTCCTCGGCCAAGCCGCCGCGAGCTACCTCGACCTCTGCCAGACGCCGGCCAAGTGCGACGAATACCTCAATCGCCTCAGCGTGCAGATCGAGGAACTCGAGGGCGCGTTTGCCGACTACGAGGATTTCACCGTGCAGCTCGCCGAGAAGCGCACCGCGCTCTTCGAAGCCTTCGAGCAACGGAAGGTCGCCCTCGTCGAGCAGCGCAACCGTAAGACCGCCGCCCTCCTCACCGCGGCCGAGCGCGTCCTCAAATCCATCCAGAACCGCCTCGCCGCGCTGAAATCCGTCGACGAGATCAACGCGCTCATGGCCGCCGACCTCATGGTCGGCAAAGTGCGCGACCTCATCACCCAGCTCCTCGATCTCGGCGACTCCGTGAAGGCCGACGATCTGCAGGGCCGCCTCAAGAGCCTACAGCAAGAGGCCGTGCGCCAGCTCCGCGACAAGCAGGAGCTTTTCGTCGGCGGCAGCGCAGTGATTCAGCTCGGCAAACACCGCTTCAACCTCAACACGCAGCCGCTCGAGCTCGCCGTCGTGAACCGCGACGGCACGCCGCACCTACACCTCACGAGCACGAAATTTTTCGCGCCCATCACCGACGCGGCATTTCTCGCGACGCGCGAAGTATGGGAGCAGGAAGTCATTTCTGAAAACACGTCGGTCTATCGCGCCGAGTATCTCGCCGCGCGAATGCTCGCCGCCGTCGAGGCTCGCGGCGAAACCGCTGCCGTCGCGGCCCGCAGCGCCACCGAGCGACTTGCGCTCGTGCAGGAATTCGCGGCCTCCCGCTACGACGAAGGCTACACCAAGGGCGTGCACGATCTCGACGGCGCGCAGATTTTCGACGCGCTCATCGTCACCCATGAGTTGCTGCAACTTGCTCGCTACGATCCCACCGCGCGCGCCTGCGCCGTGGTCTTCTGGCACCGCTTCTGCCCCGCCGCAGTGCGGACACTCTGGACCGCGAAACTCAAAGGCTTCGGCGAGCGCAATCGCCTCTTCCCCGGCGACGCCGTGCAGCACGACTACATCGCGGCGCTGCGCACGCTCGTCGCGACGTTCGTCGCGGAAACGAAACTTTTTCCCGCCACCGTCACCGATGCGGCGGGAGAGTATCTTTTCCACGAGTTGAGCGGCGGCGACGCGTTCGTCGTCAGCCGCGAGGCGAGCGAGACCGTCTCCGCATTTCAGCAACACCTCGTCGTCAAAGGCGGCGAAGAAGCCTTGGCACGCACACGCGCCTCGCTCGCCGCGCATCCGGGCGGCGAGCTCGACCTCGTGCGCGATTTTGTGCGCGCCTTCGTGCGCGGCCGGCCGGAAGCGGCGCACTACGCCGAGGAAGTGGCGGCGCTCGTGTTCTGCGGCAGAGATTTTCCCCAGCGTGTCGTGCAGGCGAAGACGGCGCAGACGCTCGAAGGTCTAAAGGGCGCGCATGCCGTCGTGCGCGAGAGCCGCTACGCCTTCGACTACGCCGCGTTTCGCCAAAAGCTCGCGCACTACGACGCCACCGTCGCGCCGCAGTTCGCGCAGTTCCAGCAGCTCAAGCGCACGCTCATCGAGCGCGAACGCGCCCAGTTGCGACTGGAGGAATTCAAGCCCCGCGTGCTCACCTCCTTCGTCCGCAACCAGCTCATCGATCAGGTTTACCTCCCGCTCGTCGGCGACAACCTCGCGAAACAGATCGGCGCGGCGGGCGCGGCGAAGCGCACGGACTTGATGGGCCTCCTGCTCCTCATCTCGCCGCCCGGCTACGGCAAAACGACGCTCCTAGAATATGTCGCGAGCCGCCTCGGCATCATCTTCGTCAAAATCAACGGCCCCGCGCTCGGCCACGGCGTCACCTCGCTCGATCCCGCCGGCGCGCCCAACGCCGCCGCCCGCGAGGAACTGAACCGCCTGAACCTCGCGCTCGAAATGGGCGACAACGTCATGCTCTGCATCGACGATATCCAGCACTGCAGCGCGGAGTTTTTGCAGAAGTTCATCTCGCTCTGCGACGGTCAGCGAAAAATCGAGGGCGTCTGGCGCGGCCAATCGCGCACCTACGATCTGCGCGGCCGCAAGGTCGTCGTCGTGATGGCGGGCAATCCTTACACGGAGAGCGGGCATAAATTCAAAATCCCCGACATGCTCGCGAACCGCGCCGACACCTACAATCTCGGCGACATCCTCGGCGGCAGCGCCGAGTGGTTCAAGGCGAGCTACCTCGAAAACGCGGTGACCTCCAATGCCGTCCTCGCACCGCTCGCGCAGCGGAGCCAGAAGGACATCCGTTCCTTCATCCGGATGGCGGCCGGTGGCGAGCGCGACGCCGAAGGTTTCGAGGGGAGCTACTCGGCGCAGGAAGTGGAGGAGATCGTCGCGGTGATGAGAAAACTCGTCGCCATCCGCGACGTGATCCTCCGCGTGAATCTCGAATACATCCACTCGGCGGCGCAGGCGGATGAGTTTCGCACGGAGCCGCCCTTCCGCCTGCAAGGCTCGTATCGCAATATGAACCGGCTCGCCGAGAAGATCGTGCCGCTCATGAACGATGAGGAAGTGCGCGCGTTGATCGTCGACCACTACCGCGGCGAATCGCAGACACTCACGACCGGCGCCGAGGCGAACTTCCTTAAGTTCAAGGAGCTGATCGCCACGCAAACCGCCGAGGAGAAGGCGCGCTGGGACGAGATCAAGCGGACCTTTAAGCGCAACCAGCTCTCGCACGGCGCCGACAAAGACGACCCGCTCGCGCGCGTTGTCGGCCAGCTCGCGGGATTCCAGGCCGGCTTGCAGGGCATCCAGGATGCGATCGAAAAACAATTGGCCCGCGAGCCGGCAGCGCCCGCAGCCGTGACCGAGTTTAACGAGGGACTGAAGTCCCTCGGCGGAGATCTCACGCGCGCGATCTCCGCGGTCCACACGGGCACGATGGCGCAAAAGGTCGACAGCCTCTCGCACGAGTTGGAGATGATCCACAGCACGTTGGCTTCGCTGAAACACGTCGCCGCGCAGCGCCTCGATCACTTGCGCGGCGCACAGGCCCGGCTCGCCGCGCGCGTGCAGGAGGGCACCGTCGCCATCGAACTCACGCAGGAAATGCTCACCAATGAGCGCGCGTTCCTCGAACAATTCGACACCGCCTTCGCCCAACGCCGTCCGACGCCCAAACCGCCCTCACCATGAAAAAGATCGCCAAAGGAATCCATCGTCTGGGTCAGCGGGCCGCCGAAATCCGCCAAGTCGTCGAGGCGATGCCCACTCAGGCCGCCGAGCTCCGGGAAGCCGTCACGACCACCGCCGGCCAGATGCGTCAGCTCCGCACGGATCTCAAAGCGGTAGTGCCACCGCTCCTTCCCACCAACGAATCCGCCGCGCTGGAGCAGCTGCGCGAAGTCGAGGAAGCCGCCGAGGTGTTGGCGGAGGCCGGCTTCCTTTTGGGCGGCATCGATTGGGAAACCGGTCTCGTGCGGCGGATCCGCGTTCATCTGCAACGCGCCGAGGCCGTCCCGGTCGCCCGCCTCCGCGCCTTGCTCGCCACCCACGCGCACCAACCCACCTGCAAAGCCCTGCTGTCCGGCATCGTGCAGGCCGTCGACCTCGCCGAGCAGGCCGATCTCGCGGAACTCGATTTTGCGGAGGTCGTCGTGGAGCTCGGCTCCGGTCAGGGCGTGCGGATCGGTTGGCGCGCGCCCGCCACCGCGGCGCCGTCGGCTTCCGCCACCGCCCTCGCCGAGCCCCGCCCCCCCGCGTTTGCCCAGAGTTCATTTTTCGCGCAACCCGCCACGGCTGCGGTCGCGCCGGTCGCGGTTGCACCGGCCGCCTCCGGCTCGCCCGCGGTGCCGCCCGCACCCCTCGCCGCCACGGCCACGTCCCTGTCGCCCAACTGGCGCGCGTCCGCCCTCGATCGGTTTAAGAAAATGCCCGATCTCTCAAAACCTGCCGCGCGCTGACACCGGCCACAGCCGGCACGCGCCTCACTCCGGCAAGGGCCGGCCTTTGGTTTCCGGGAGGAAGGGCAACACGATCAGACCGAGGAAATAGATGCCGGCGAGCCAGCACGCCGCGTCGCGAAAGGCGGTGAGCTGCGCGTCGGCTTTCGCGACCGCGTCGGCGGTCGCGGGCAGGGCGGCAATGGCTTTGTCGCCGAGCATTTTTTGCAGGCTGCCCAGCGTGATCGGGCCCGTCGCCGCGATGAATCGCCCGACGTTGTAGCAGAAGCTCACGCCCGTGCTGCGGAGCCGCGTGGGAAACAGCTCGGGCAGATAAATCGCGAAGCCGGCGAAGATGCCGAGTTGGCAGAAGCCCATCAGGCCGGTCATCCAGATGTCGGCCTTGGTCTGGAAATTTTTGTAGAAATAAATCGTGACCGCGAACGCCGAGAGAAAGCCGGCGGCAAAGATGATCCTGCGTCCGAAAATCGCCGCGAGTTTGGAGAACACGATCATGCCGAAGAACGCGCCGATGTTCTGCACGATCAGGTTGGCCGCGGTCCACCACTGCTTGCCGGCGGTGATTTCCGTCGGCGAGAGGTTTTGGGCACGGAGCGCCTTTTCGATCGCGGGACCGATGAGCGCGCCGCTGAAGAAACCCACTCCCCAAAGTCCCACGACACCCGACACGCACAAAATCATGCCGAGGATGGCCGGCCGGCGCCACTGCGCCTCGCCGAAGAGGCTCCCGTAGCTGCCCATCGCCTTGCCGCCGACCTCGCGGCTCGCCTGCCGCGCCGCGACCCACTTCGCGGGCTCCTTGAGGCGGATCATGATGAAGATGCAGAGAAACGCGGGCGCCGCGCCGATGAGGAAAAGGTATTTCCACGAGACCATCGGATCCACGCTCGAAAGCGCCATCGCGCACGCACCGGCCGTGACGTTGCCCACCGCCGAGAGCGCCTGGAGGAGGCCGAGCGCCTTGGGCCGCGCGTGGTCCGGCAACGAATCCGCGACGAGCGCGACGGCCAGACCGAAAACACCGCCGACGCCGAGACCGGTGATCGCCCGGAAAATCATGAACTGCGTGATGTCCTGCGCAAAGGCCGAAAGCCCCGTGCAGAGCGAGTAAATGAGGACCGTGAGCGAAAGCGTTTTGGCGCGACCGATCCGATCGCCGACGGAGCCGAAGATCAGGCCGCCCAGCGCCCAACCCGCGACGAAGATGCTTTGCGCCCAGCCGCTGAGCTGTTTCAGCACGAGCCCATCGGTGCCGGGCGCGGCGAGGGCCTTGACGGCGTTGTCTCGCGCCAAAATGAAGAGCTGCTGGTCAAGGCAGTCGAAAAGCCACGCAAGCGAGGCGACGGTAAAGACGAACCAGTGGTTGCTCGACAGCGTGCGATACCAAGGGAGGGTTGCGGCAGCGGGGGATGACATAGTGGGGGAATCGGTTCTCGTTTTTCGTGGGCCAAACGCGCCCGATCCAATCGGGCGCAAAACGAGAACGAAGAACCCGCGCAAGAACGAGGCGAATCTCACGCCCAGCCCTCACCCCAATTTCCTGCGTCTATGTGGTAGGGCCGGCCGCCGAGCCGTCCACGTCGCACGGTCCGCCGTGGGCGCAATGCCCGGAGCCCCGCGGCGGAATAGCAGAGTTCCGAGGTAGGGCCTGACCTCCGGGCAGGCCGCCCGACTACGCGAACGCTCTCGGCCCACGCGGAAGTCGGGCCCTACTTTTTTGCCAGGCCCGTGCCGACCGACTTATTCCTCTGGCAGCGGCTGATCCTTCGTCTCCGGCAGCATCGGCAACACCAACAAGCCGAGGAGCAGCACGAGGCTCATCCACAGACCGGCCGTGCGGAAGCCCGCGAGATCGCCACCGAGGCTCTTCGTGATTTGGCCGACGGTAAACGGCGACGTCGCCGCCGCCACGCGACCGAAATTGTAGCAGAAGCTCGTGCCCGTTGCCCGCAGGCTCGTCGGGAACAACTCCGGCAGGTAAATCGCATAGACGGCGAATACCGAGAGTTGGCCGAAGCCCATGAGCGGGATCATCCAGAAGATGTCGCTGAAGCTCCGCATGAATTTGAACACGAGGACCGTCGACGCGAACGCCAGCAGGAGCGACAGCGCGAAGGCAAACTTGCGGCCCTTCACCTGCGCCACCCACGCGAGCGTGGTCATGCCGGCGAAGGCTCCGATGTTCTGCAACAGGAGGCCCATGGAGCTCCAAAACGCTTTCTCACTCGCCATTTTCTCGGGCGAAATGCCGCTCGCCTTGAGGTGCTCGCCCACGATCGAGCCGACGATCGTCGGGTGGAAATTGCCGATGCCCCACAGGCCGATGATGCCGGCGCTGCACAGGATCAGGCCGCCCCACGCGTGCCGGCTCCACCGCGGGTGCGAGAGCAACGAGCCGTAGGAACCGAACTTGATGCCGCTGATTTTGCCGGCCGCCTTCGCGTCCACCCACTTCTGCGGCTCCTTGAGTTTCGCGAGGATGAACACGCACAGGAACGCCGGCGTCGCGCCGACGAGGAACATCGCCTGCCACGTTTTGATGCCGCCGGGCAGGAGCTGCTGCGCCGCGAGGGCCGCGATGCCCATGCCGATGAGACCCGCCGAGATATTGCCAATGCTGGAGAGCGATTGGAGCAGGCCGAGCGCGGGTGCCCGGGCCTTGTCCGGCACCGAATCAGCGACGAGCGCCACCGCGAGACCGAAGACGCCGCCGACACCCATGCCGGTGAGGAAACGGTAGACGCAGAAATCAAAAAATCCCGTCGAGAGCGCGCTCAGGCCGGTGAACACCGAGTAAAGCAACACCGACACTGTGAGAATACGCGCGCGGCCAAAGCGGTCGCCCAACGCGCCGAAAATCAATCCGCCTGTCGCCCAGCCCAACAGAAACACCGACGTCGTGTAGGAGCCGTATTCGATGACCTTCGATTTGTCCGGCAGGAGCTGCTCCATCGCCGCCGCGCGCCCCAAGTTGAAAAACTGCTGATCCATGCAGTCGAAGAGCCACGCCAGCGAGGCCACGGAAAAAACAAACCAGTGCTGGGGCGTGAGCAGTTTGCGCCACGATTCGGAGGGAGCGGAGTGAGACGACATAGGGATAAACGGAAACGTTGACCGACCTTAGAGTTTCACCGGCGCACCACGCTCGGCAGACGCATAGAGCGCGCGGATCAGCGCGACGGCTTTGCGCGCCTCATGACCGTCAATCGCCACCGGGCGATTGTCACGCAGCGAATCCACCAAATCCTGAATTTGCCGCAGGTGTCCGTGATAACTGATCGCGTTCGGCGCGCCTGCGCCCGAGGCCATCGCCGGATCGAGCCCCGCCGCGCGGATCGCCGCATCGCCGGGCAGCTCCGTGCGAAATTTCCACTCGTCAAGGTGGTCGTCCTTGAGACACGCCGAGCCGAGCTCGCCACAAATCTCGATCCGCCGCGCCCAACCCGGCCAAGCCGCCGTCGTCGCCTCGATGCTCCCGAGCGCACCGCTCGGATAGTGCAGCGCCGCGCTGATCGTATCCTCCGCCTCAATGTGTTCGTAGACGCGCCGCGTCTTCCGAGCATACACCTCGTCCGGCATGCCCGCGAACCACTGGAGCAGATCGATCCCGTGGATGCCTTGGTTGATCGCCGCGCCGCCGCCATCGAGGGCGAGCGTGCCCTTCCAGCCCGTGTAGTATTCGCGCGAGCGGTGCCACTTCACATAGGCGCTCGCGAGCACGATGCGCCCGAAACGCCCCGCCGTGATTGCCGCCTTGAGCGCCCGCGCGCCCTCGCCAAACCGCGCCTGAAAAATCGGCGAGATCTTCACGCCCGCCGCATCCGCCGCGCGCAGCAATTCATCCGCGCGCTCCGTCGTGATCTCGATGGGTTTCTCGACCACGAGGTGTTTCCCCGCTCGCACCGCCGCCAGCGCCGGCTCCAAATGAGCCCCGCTCGGCGTCGTGATGCACACCACGTGAATATCCTGCCGCGCCACGAGTTCCGCGACACTCGTCGTGGCGAAGGGCACGCCGTGTTTCGCCGCAAACGCCTTGGCGTTCTCCGCGCTGCGCGTCGCGATGCCCACGAGCTGCGCCCCCGTCGCCGCCGCAATCGCCTGCGCGTGATAATCGGCAATCATGCCGACACCGATAATACCAAAGCCGAGTGGTGCGGAAGGGAGGTGGGCAGGTGCGGTCATGCTGGGTTTCGCGAATCGCGGTGGTCAGAATCCGGGAGCCGCCGCGACGCTGGCAAGCCTCGGGCGTGTGTTACGTTGAACTCGCGCCACCGCCGCGATTTTTTCCGTGTGTTCCGTGTGTTCCGTGGGCCACGCTGCCGGCGATGAATCTCGATCCCTATCGCGCTTTCCTGACCGAGCTCGCCGTGCAGAGCGGCGAATTCATCTGTCCGCACTACGGTCGCCTCGATCTCGCCGTCGAAACCAAGAGCGACGCCTCGCCCGTCACGCTCGCCGACCGCGGCGCCGAGGAACTCATGCGCGGCCTCATCGCCCAAAAATTCCCCGCCCACGGCATCATCGGCGAAGAATTTGGCAGCGACCGCCCCGACGCCGAATTCGTCTGGGTGCTCGATCCCATCGACGGCACCAAGTCCTTCATCACCGGCGTCCCGCTCTGGGGCACCCTCATCGCCCTGCTCCACCACGGCCAACCCGTGCTCGGTGCCATCCACCAACCCGTGCTCGGCCAACTCATGCTCGGCGACGGCACCGTGACGACGCTCAACGGCCGCCCCGTGCGTTGCCGTGCCACCACCTGTCTCGCGGACTCCACCGTGCTCACGAGCGACCCGCTCAATCCCGCCAAATACCAAAACGGCGCCGCCTATGATGCACTCACTCGCCGCGCCAAACTCGTCCGCACCTGGGGAGATTGCTACGGCTACCTGCTCGTCGCGAGCGGCTGGGCCGACGTGTGCCTCGATCCCATCATGAACCCGTGGGACATCGCCGCCCTCGTCCCCATCCTCCGCGGCGCCGGCGGCGCCATCACAGACTGGCACGGCAGCGCCCCCTACCCCGCCGAATCCACGATCGCGAGCGCCACGCCCGAGCTGCACGACGAAGTCCTACGGGCGCTGAACCCGTAGCGCGGAGGCGACCACGATCCACCGTCAATTGCGGGCTGGTGAATCACGAGTCGTGCGCCGTCAGAGCGACAAACAATTCTCGGGACTGGGCTACATCATAAACCGCAAGGATGTGCTGACCGCCACGGAGCAAACTCGTCCGAGATCCGCCGCAACAAGTCCGTATCGAACGAAAACCCGTCTGCCCCTCCATCATACGGAACGAATACGGAGTCAGTCGCCAACGAGAGTAAGGCGACGTGTCTTTCTCGGTCGTCCGCAATCGCCAAAAGCAGTTCGCGAAAAATCTCCGCATCCCAAGTCGTGTGGGCCATCCATGAATCCCAAATACTATCGGTAGCCTCGAAAACTCGATGAGTCGGTGTCCACGCCAAGTCGGGCATCCACTCAGGATTGAGAGGTGCTCCGTTGAAACTCGACCGAATGACTAGACATTGAGCGCGCTCTCCAAGCAGCGCAGAACCGAATCGCGAATACCTCTTAAACACGGTCTCCCTCTCAGCATCAGTTTCAGGATAACGCTTGGATTCGGGCAAAGAATGGATGCGCAACCAATACCCTGAAAACTCCGCGCGCATAAGATGAGCGAGCGGAAATGCTCCACAAAACGGGCTCTGAAACCAACGGCTTTGCATAGAAGGCTAACCCAGGTTTGACCGACTTGGATCCGCATTTTTCACGCTAACCAAATCGCTACGAAGCACTGCGGCGGCAATCGATTTTGCCGCCGCCCGAGAATCCCTCCTTAACAGGCGGCTCCGCTCAGAAACTCAGCGTCAGCGTCACCCGCGCGTTCAGCCCGGGTTGGGCGAAGCGCTGGAGGTCGGCGCGGCCGCGGTCGAGTTCGCGCACGTCTTGCCAATACCAATACTGGCGGTCGCCGAGATTGTAGAGGCCGGCGCTGGCGCGGAGGTTCTTCGTGAAATTCACATAGCCGGTGAGGTCGAACAGCGTGACACCGGCGGGCACGAACTGCGCGGGTGTCGGCGGGCGGCCGTCCCACAACGCGAGGATCGCCGAGGTGTCAGCCCGCTCTTGGCGGGCGTGCGTGATCGCCGTGAGGCGCAGGCCCCAGCTGTCTTTCGCGGTGTAGCTGAGCGCGCTCACCCACTTCGGCGGCTCGATGGAGTTGAGCGGCTTGCCGGCCTGCAGGTTGTCGCCACGCGACCACGCGAGCGAGTTGGACCACGAGGTGCCGGCGAAGGCTTTTTCGTAGTGGCCGAGCGGCAGATCGACGGTGAGTTCGGCGCCGTAGATGCGCGCGCGGTCGACGTTCTTCGACTGGTAGACCACCGGATCGCCGGGCGAACTCGGGAGCTGCGGATCGCGCGTGGGGCTGAAGGTGTCGATGAAGTTGGCGTAGTCGTTGTAGAACACACTCGCGACGTAGCTCGCTCCGGGGCGGCGCGCGCGCATGCCGACGTCAAAACTGTCGCTCGTCTCCGCTTTGAGCGAGGGATTCGGTTTCGTGCGGTAATAGACAGGCGGCGTCGTGAGATTCACGATGGAGCCGTTGAGATCTTCGTTGGTGGGATTGCGGAAGCCGCGATGGTAACGGGCGAAAAACGTCTCCTGCGCGCTCACGTGCCAGAGCAGGCCGAGCTTCGGCGCGACGGCCCATTGGTCAAAGCCGACGGGCGGCGTGCCTTTGGCGAGATTTTGGTAGAACGCATCGTCGGTCACGCTGAGGCGATAATGGTCGAGGCGGACGCCCCAGGTGGCGATGTAGCGCTGACCGGCGTCGAGCGTGACTTCGTCCTGCACGAAGGCCGCGTAGCGCGCGACGTCGCCGTCAGGGATGCGTTTCAACGGGAAGTTTTCGCCGACGAAGATCTTGTTGAGAAACGCGCCGGTCGTGCCGTCGAACTGCGAGAAATCTTCGTAGCGCGTCTGTTTCGTCTTCGAGCCGTCGACGCCCCAGAGGATGCGGTGTGCGCGGTCGCCGAGGCGGGCCGCACTCTCCACCTGCAACGAGCCCGAGAGGCCGCGGTTCTGGAAATCGGAGTCGCGCAGACGCAGACGCGGCACGAACACCTGCGGCGCCGGCGGCGGCGGGCCCGCCGGGATCGATTGGCGCGTGACGTAGGTCTCGCGGACTTTGGCGCCCTGCCACGAGAGGCGCGCCTGCAGATTGCGGAAATAGCCAGACTGGCTCGTGCGGTCGTAGCCGACCGTCGCGCGGTCGCGCGTGATGCGCTGGCGGCCGGTCTGCCCGGCAAACGTCGCCGTCACGAGGCTCGGAAACGAGGCCTCGGTGGTCTTGGTAAACGTCTCGCCCGTCAGAAAGAGTGTGCTGCCGGTGATCGGCGTGTAATCGACGCGAAAGAGGCCCGCATCAATTTTGAACTCGGAGGGATCGGCCGGGTAGTTGCCCTTCGGCTCGGCCTGCGAGCCTTCGCGATGCGTGGCGGTCGCGACCGCGGCCACGGAGCCGGAGCGCGCAGCGACACTGCCGGTGTGCGTCCACTCGTCGGTGGCGGAGGCGTAGCTCGACGAGAGGCCGGCGAGCAGATCGCGTTTCGCCTCGGCGAGAAGGGCGCCCGGCGCGGGGCTGATGAACGAGAGCACGCCGCCCACGGCGTCAGAGCCGTAGAGCGCGGACGCGGAGCCTTTGAGGATTTCCGCCGTGCGGTAGAGCGAGGGCTCGAAGTAGTCGCGGCCGATGAGTTGCGCGTTGCCAAAGGTAAACTGCTCGGGCTGGCGCACGCCGTCGACCTGGATGAGCACGCGGTTGCCGTCGAGGCCGCGGATGTTGAACGAGCGCGCCGTCGGGAAATTGCGGGGCGCGTTGCCGGTGGCGCCAAACGCCGCCGGCGCCGAGACGCCGGGCTCCGTGCGCGAGAGGTCGCGCAGCGAGGTCACGCTGTTCAACAGATCGTTGAGCCGGATCACCGAGACGCTCGCCGGCACGTCGGAGACGGGCTGCGCGATACGCGTGGCGGAGACCGTGATCTCATCAAGCGCGATGGCCGGATCGGCCGGAGACTGCGCGCGCGCGGCGACCGCGAGAGCGGCAGCCGTGACGAGCGTGAGGGTGCGGGTGGTGGCGTGGGTCATCTGGGTCAGGGATTTTAAACGGAGCGTTCTAGATGTTTGGCCTCCGCAACAGCGCAACCTTCGAGTGCGTGCGCACGGAGTTTATCGTAACAAAAACGCGCAAGAGCGACGCCAGCTTAAGGGGATTCCCTCACTCTGCACCTCGCCCCGGCGGAAAAACGGCGCCTCAGCGCTTCTTTTTCGGCGACCAAGTCGCGGTCACCACCGAGGTGATGCCGCCGCGGCCCTTCCAATCGGCGATGATGGTGAGTTCGCGGGGTTTCAGGGTGTTGCCGATGTCGTCGCAGATTTTGTTGGTCACCGCCTCGAAGAAGATGCCGTCGTTGCGAAAGGCGTGGAAGTAGAGCTTCAGCGACTTCAGCTCGACGCAGGTCTTGTCGGGCACGAAGCGGACCTTGATCGTCGCGAAATCCGGGTGGCCGGTGATCGGACACATCGAGGTGAACTCGTGATGCGAGTGCTCGATCACGTAGTCGCGATGCGGAGCGGGATTCGGGAAGGTTTCGAGGATCTTCGGGTCAGCCATGGTGGGAAAGTGCGCAGTAGGAAGTAACAAGGACCAAGTATCAAGAATCAGAACCGTCGAGCCCAACTCAGCGCAGCTCGTCCCTTGTCACTTGATCCTTGTTACTTGTCACCTCACCACCAATCAGGTCGCCGTCTCGGTAAACCGGCTTTCCCGGATGACCGTGATCTTGATCGTGCTCGGATACTGCAATTCGGCCTCGATGCGGCCGCGGAGCTCTTTGGCGATTTCACGGGCGCGATCGTCGGTCACTTCCTGCGGGGAAACCACCACGCGGATTTCGCGGCCGGCCTGAATCGCAAACGCCTGCTGCACGCCTTCCAGCGACATCGCGAGTTTCTCCAGGCGGCCGAGTCGCTGGATGTAGCTCGTCATCGACTCGGCGCGGGCACCCGGGCGCGTCGCGGAAATCGTGTCCGCCAAAATCACCAGCCCCGCGTAAACCGTCTCCGGCTTCACCTCTTCGTGGTGCGCGGCGACCGCGTTGACCACGATCGGCGTCTCGCCGTAGCGCTTGATAAACTCTGCGCCGATCACCGCATGGCTGCCTTCGAGTTCGCCCGGCACGGCCTTGCCCAGATCGTGGAGCAACCCGGCGCGTTTCGCGACGTTCGGGTCGAGGCCCACCTCGCTCGCGATCATCGACGCGAGGAACGCCGTTTCCACCGAGTGATCGAGCACGTTCTGGTTATACGAGAAGCGATACTTCAGGCGGCCGAGCAGCTTGATGATCTCGGGATGCAGACCGTTGATATTGAGCTTCGCCACCGCCTCTTCGCCGGCCTGGACCGTCACGAGATCGATCTCCTCCGCGGCGCGTTTCACAAATTCCTCGATCGAAGCCGGGTGGATGCGTCCGTCTTTCACCAGCGCATCCAGCGCCGAGCGCGCCACTTCGCGCCGCACGGGGTCAAACGACGAGATCAGCACCATCTGCGGCGACTCGTCGATCAGCAGCGTGACACCCGTGGCCGACTCGAACGATTTGATGTTCCGCCCCTCGCGCCCGATGATGCGGCCCTTCATGTCCTCGCTCGGGAGCTGCACGATGGTCGCGGTGAGGTCGTTGTTCGGCTTGCTCGCGATCCGCTGCATCGCCGACACCAAAATCCGCCGCGCGTCGGTCTGTAGTTCCTGCTCGGACTTCTCGAGCGTCGCCCGCCGTAGCGCGCGCAACTCGTCGCCGCACTCCAGCAGCACCTCTTCGCGCAACTGTTTGCGGATCTCGTCCGCATCCATCTGCGACACGCCTTCGAGCCGCTTGCGCACACTCTTGGAAAGCGCCCGGATCGCGTCGCGCGCCTGTTTCACCGCCGAGCTCTCGCGGTTGAGACGCTCCTGGCGTTGCTCCAATTGATAATCGAGCAGGGCCAACGATTCCTCGTGCGCCCGGATCTCGCGCAGCCGCACGTCGCTCTCGATCTCGCGCCGGTCAAACTCACGGTTCAGGTCCGCGCGTTTCTCCTGAATTTCCGCTTCGGCCTTCTGTTTCATCTCCTCGGCCGCCACCGCCGCCTCGCGACGGGCGACCTCGATCAGTTCCGCCGCCTGCTCGTGCGCCACACGCCGCGTATAGCGCGTCAGCCGCCACACCACCCAAAATCCGATACCTCCGCCAACGACCAATGCCGCCGGAAGCGACCAGTCAAAGACGTCGCTCTCGGCGATCAGAAACGCGAAGTCGGCTGCGCCCGCTGATGTCAAGGGACCGGCACCGTAGGAGGCAGCGAACAAACCTCAAGCCTTCTTCCCCGCCCCACCCGAC